>JAGAUG010000005.1 GCA_017828935.1 Oscillospiraceae bacterium
TAAATTATTTTTTAAATTATTTAATTTTTTTATAAAATACATAAAAATTTCCTCCTGAATTAATAATTAAAATTTTTTTGGCTCCGTTCTTAATAGAGCCGGCCAGCGCAAGCTGGCCTAAGAGTAGATTTCTTAAATATTTTTTTAATCCCTCTGGCGCTTCGCGCCTTCTCTCTTGATCTCAAGGGGGACAAAATTTATAATTGAGCTGGGCTTTCTAGATCTAAAATAGCTAGTTTATAAATAGATTTTGGGGGCTGGGCCATTCTAATATTTATTATATCACACGTTTTTATATAATTCAAGTGTTTTTATAAAAAATTTTTTAGTAAATTTTTATATCTATAATCTAAAAAGAGATAGCATAAATAACTTATACTATCTATCTAAAAAAATATATACCCAAAATTTAAAATTTATGTTATAATAAAATAAAATTTAAAAATTTATTAATTCCGAGGTGATTTTTTATTTATGAATATAAATTATAAAATAAAAGCTTTATTTATTACTAGCGAAAACGAAAAAACAAAAATTTCAACAAGCTGTAATTATTTTTTCAAACCCGATCTTTCTATTATTTCTTATCTCGAAAATTTAGAAAATCTAGAAACTAAAATATATATATATAATAATAAAAAAATAATTATTAGTCGCCAAAGTAATAATATTATCATCGAAAAAAATATAAGAAACGAATGTAAATATAAAACCCCTTTCGGGGTTATTTTGATGGGTACAACCGGCGAGTTCTTAGATATTAATTTATCTAAAGATTCCGGAGAGATTAATTTTAAATATAAAATAGACTTTAATAATTTATATTCACATTCAAATCAAGCCAAAATTAAAATTATAAAAAATAAAATTTTATAATTTTAATTTTTTTATTTTTTTATTTGAAGTTCTATATCTATTTGGTTTTGAGCAAGCTCTTCTTCTGTTCCTGGGTCAATAACAAATACCGTCGCAACCGCTTTATAAAGACCTTTAGATAACTCCTTTGTTAAATAATCGTTTTTAATATGTTGATTGGGCTCTAAAACCGGAGACTTGTATATTATCTCGTCGCTGCCGTCTAATTTTATAATTACATAAAAATTATATTTATTACTTGCTGGGTTTTCGATCTTTACGTTCCCAAAAGATTTAGAATTTTTAAATACAATTTTTTTATTAACAACAAAAACAAACTCGTCTTCTTCTGAATTATTATTATTATTTTTATTATTACTCTCGATCGGACCTTCTTCAACAATAGTTTCTGGTTTAGAATCTTCGTCTGTTTCGTTATTTGATACATCTATATTATCAACTAAAAAACCAGAACAAATTACTGTAGATACAATTAAAATTAAAAATATTACTAAAGTTATAAAAAAATTTTTTTTATTATTTTCTGAATAGAATTTTTCCATACGTCTCTCACCCAATAATTTATAAATTTTATTTTTTTAAATCAAGCCGTGTTATATAAATTAATAATACAGATATATCAGCTGGCGACACTCCCGAGATCCTAGAAGCTTGTCCTAAACTAACCGGTCTAATTTTCGAAAGCTTTTCCCTCGCTTCCAGCCTAAGCCCTGTTATATTATTATAATCTATATCTTCAGGCAACAGCTTTTCTTCTAATTTTTTTATCTTCTCTACTCGCTCACATTGCTTTTTTATATAGCCTTCATATTTTGTTTCTATTTCGATTTTCTCTATGATATCCTGATTTTCTTGATCTAGAATATGAGTTTCGACGCCTAGATATTTAAGATCTTTATATAAAACTTCTGGACGTTTTAATATTTCAAAAGCCCTAACTCCGGAATTTATCTCAGAAGTCCCAAGAGATTTTAAATATTTATTAATTTTTTCGCTCGGCGCTATAACAGTTTGTTTTAAATATTTAATCTCGTCTGTTTTTAACTTTAATTTTTTATTAAATTTATTATATCTAGTGTCTGAAATCAACCCCAGCGCGTAACCTATCGGCGTTAATCTTTCGCTGGCGTTATCTTGTCTTAAAATAAGTCGATATTCTGATCTAGATGTCATCATTCTATACGGCTCACTGCAACCTTTTGTAACTAAATCGTCTATCAAAGTTCCAATATATGAACTCGATCGACTTAATATAAACGACTCTTGTTGTTTTATATATTTAACAGCATTTATCCCAGCTATAAGACCCTGAGCTGCCGCCTCTTCATAGCCACTTGTTCCGTTAAATTGACCAGCTGAAAAAAGACCTTTTATTTTTTTAAACATTAGCGTTGGAAGTAACTCTGTTGGATCGCAACAATCGTATTCTATTGCGTACGCGTTTCTCATTATTTTTACGTTTTCAAAGCCTTTTATCGTCTGGTACATCTTAACTTGGATCTCTTCAGGAAAAGATGTCGACATCCCCTGTAAATACATCTCGTCTGTATCGAGCCCCATCGGCTCAATAAATAGCTGATGTCTTTCTTTGTCGGCGAATCTAACTATTTTATCTTCTATACTTGGACAGTATCTTGGACCAATTCCTTCTGTAAGACCTGAATAAACTGCTGATTTTTTAATATTATTTTTAATTACTTCGTGTGTCTCTAAATTCGTATAAGCCATATAACATTTTTCTTTATTTTTTAGCTCGAAGTCAGTATCTTCAGAAAAAGCTATTATTATTTCGTCGCCGTTTTGAACCTCAAGTTTATCAAGATCAATACTTTTTTTAGAAATTCTCGCTGGCGTTCCAGTTTTAAATCTTCTTAAATTAATTCCAAGCTTTTTTATATTCTCAGACAACTTTTTCGCACTGTGAAGACCGTCAGGCCCACTCTCATAAGTTTGATTCCCAACAAAAATTCTACCACACAAATACGTACCAGTACAAATAATTACTGATTTTACTTTAAATACTCCTCCAAGATCTGAAATAATCTCTTTAACTTGATTATTTTTATCTAGCCTTATATCAACTATTTCACTTTGTTTTATATCTAAATTATCTTGATGTTCTAAAGTTTTTTTCATATATTCGTGATATTTTTTTCTATCACACTGAGCCCGAAGACTATGAACAGCTGGACCCTTGCCTTTATTAAGCATCCTAGATTGAATCATACTATAGTCAGCTGCTTTCCCCATCTCTCCTCCGAGAGCGTCAATCTCTTTAACTAGATGTCCCTTTGCCGTTCCTCCAATAGATGGATTACACGGCATATTAGCTATTGCATCCATAGAGATACAAAATATAATCGTCTTGAGACCAAGTCTAGCTGCCGCTAAAGCCGCCTCACAACCTGCGTGACCCGCTCCAATAACAGCTACATCATAGCTACCAGCGTTATATTGCATTTTATTTTATCATTTCTTTCTTTTAATTTTAATTATTTTTTTTATTTTTTTATTTAATTAGATACTTGCTCTGGATTTATATTTTCAGGCGAATTATCAGAAATTTTTTGGTCAAGTTGATTTTCTTGATTTTCTTGATCCGGCTGAATCTCTGAAGCCGGAGAAACATGAGAAGTACAAACCAAAGATTTATTTAAAGATTTATAATATCCTTCTCCGCCAACTGGACAGTACGGCCCAGCGAGGTGACCTGTTTGGGCGCAGTAAGGCGCTTTTATAACTTCACTACAAACCGGAAAAGTTGCTACCGGCAAGTTCGCGTGAAGTGGCTCCATAACTTTTTTCCAAATAACAGGCGTCGGATACTGTCCATACATAACCTGTTTAGGGTTGTCATATCCATACCAAACAACACCTATATAATATGGCGACATCCCAACAAACCAAAGATCTTTATCGTCACTCGTCGAACCAGTCTTTCCAGCTAGAGGCATCGAACCAAATTTAGCAGCCCTACCCGTTCCACTCGGACCGTTAATAACTCTTTGTAAGAGCTGATTCATAATCATCGAAGTTTCCGGAGAAATAACGCTGGTTGGCATAATATCTTTTTCTAATATTAAATTCCCCTTGCTATCTAAAATTTTTGTATAAGAATACGGCTTTGTAAAGTACCCTCCGTTCGCGTAAATCTGATAAGCTCCAGCAAGTTCTAAAACTCTTATACCTTCGGTTACTCCTCCGAGCGCCATTCCTGATAAATTAATATCCGAAAAAATTCTTCCGTCTATTTTTTTTTCTTCGATTAAGCTAGTCATTTTTAATTTTTTTGTTAAAAAATTAAAGCTTTTTATTGGCGTCATATCCCTACAAATCTTTACCGGCAAGGTATTATTAGAAATTTGTACTGCCCTGTCAACTGTCATATTGCCGTAATATGACCCATAGTAGTTTACTGGCCATTTTTTCCCACCTACTTCGATAGGTGAATCTTCTAAAATCGACGAATAAGTTATTAAATCGTACTCTATCGCCGGGCCGTAAACAGCAATCGGCTTTATCGTCGAGCCCGGCTGTCTTTTAGCTTGAGTTGCTCTGTTATAAATTCTCGCTGCTTCTTTCTTTCCGCGACCTCCAACAAGCCCTAAAATCTTTCCGTTCGGGTCTAAGATAACCATCGCGCTTTGAGGCTGTATTTCTGACCTGTGAACCGGAAAAGTATTGTCGTCTTCGAACTTTTTTTCTAAATGATTTTGGATCTGTGTATCAACTGTCGAGTAAATTTTAAATCCGCCAGAAAACAACTGGTCTTCTGCGTACGCCCTAGTATAGCCCTTTTCTTCAACTAGGTCATCAATAATTTCTTCTATTAGATTATCAACAAAATAGCTTTGAACTTTATGTTCTTCTTGGTCAATTTCTTTTTCAACGAGCTCAATATCTTGCTCTACCGCTTTTTTATAAATATCCTCGTCTTTAATTAAACCAAGATCAAGCATCTTTTTTAATATATAATTTCTTCGATTTTTATTTTCTTCGTAGTTCTTAAAAGGATTATACTTAGCAGGATTTTGAGTAATTCCAACAATCGAAGCAGCTTCTATCAACGAAAGATCTTTAGCGTCTTTATTAAAATATGTATTAGCTGCCGCTTGGATTCCATTCGCTCCATTTCCAAAATAAACTATATTAAGATAAGCTTCTATAATTTGCTCTTTACTATAGTTTTTTTCTAAATATATCGCCTCTAAAATTTCTCTTATCTTTCTTTGATATTTAACTTCGTTTTTTTGAGTTATATTTTTTATAAGTTGTTGGGTTATCGTCGAACCCCCTTGTCTTTTGCCGTAAATATGCAAGAATTCGTTTAAAAAAGCTCCAGCAGTTCTCTTCCAATCGACTCCTTTGTGTTCTAAATATCTTTGATCTTCAATTGCTATTACCGCGTGCATAAGATACTTCGGCATCTTATCAATGTCAATCCAGATTCTATTTTCGTTTTTAAAAATTCTTTGGATCTCTTTGGGTTCCCCTGTTTTTTTATCGTTAGCGTAAATTATCGTCGTATAATTTACTTTATAGTTATCTAAATCAAGTGCTTCGTTTCCACTTAATAAATTTAAAAAATAAATAGATAATAAACTAACCACGATACAACCGGTTATTATAATTATTAAAATAATAATTATAAACGCTTTTAAAATACAGGAACCAATATTAAAATTTTTTTGTATCTGTCCTCGCCCATTTTCTATTTTTTTCAATATATTTCAGCCCCCTAAAATTTATAATTTTTTATTTGACTAACCGCTAGCTCATCACATCTTTCGTTTTCTTTGTGGCCGTTGTGACCTTTAACCCAAAAGAATTCGACACTATGTATCTCTAATAATCTAAGAAGCTCTTCCCAAAGATCAATATTAAGAGCCTTTGATTTATCAGACTTTTTCCAATTGTTTTTTTCCCAACTAAAAACCCAGCCTTTAGTAACAGAATCTACGACATATTTTGAGTCAGTTTGAATTTTTACACTACAAGGAAAATTAAGAGCTTTTAGACCTTCGATAACAGCCGTAAGCTCCATTCTGTTATTAGTTGTGTTGCTAGCTCCTCCAGAAATTTCTTTTTCGATATTATTATATCTAAGGATCACTCCGTATCCTCCTGGACCTGGATTTCCAGAGCAAGCTCCATCTGTAAAAATTTCGACTTTTCTTAAATTATTTAAATTATTTTTATTCATAAAATTAAAATCCTATAACTTATATTTATAATTCTCTAAACGAATAAAGATCAGAAATTTTATTATTATTATTTTTTTTATTA
>JAGAUG010000046.1 GCA_017828935.1 Oscillospiraceae bacterium
ATATTTTTTATAAATATTTTTCATCGAGATTGCATCTTCGACCTGTGTTCCAGATGATTCACAGATTATTACAGGAGTAGCTGATTTTTGGACTAGTAAATCAGCTAACGGTTCAAAATCTGGCCCGAAAACTTTGTCTTCGAAAGTTAGATGTCTTTTTTCGCCTCCCGGCGGAAAATATTCTATCTTTGAAAAATGAATATGAATATTTTGAGCTCTATAAGAACCTAATTTATTTTGGATTTTATCAAAGACTTGTTTATAATCTAAAATCGATTTTAAAGCCCCGAAAGACCGAGCGTTCAAGTGGCCAAAATCAACACACGGAAGCATATTTTCGCTTTGGCTACAAAGCTCAATTACTTCGTCAACTGTTCCGAGTTGATTTGTCTTCCCCATCACTTCAGGACAAATAATTATATCCGATAAATTATAATTTTTGAGTTCTAATAAAGCTTGTCTTAGAGTTTCAGAAGAAAGCTCGAGAGCTTGTTTTCTCGAAATCTTTGAGCAAGATCCGCTGTGGACAACTATTCTTTGAGCCCCCATTATTTTAGCTATCGTTGCTGTTTTTAAAATATATTCGACGCTTTTCTTTCGTTTTTCGATCTCAATACTAGATAAAGAAATATAATACGGAGAGTGGATCGATAAAAAAATATTATGTTTTTTACAAATGGCGCCAAATTCTTGGGCGGCCGGTTCGCCGATTCTAACCCCTCGACCACATTGATATTCTAACGCGTCTAAATTTAAATTAGCTAAATATTTAGGGTAATCTATTAATTTATTATTTTTAACAGCCGCGAACTCTAAATTTACGCCTGCAGGACCAAATTTTATATTCATAAAACAAATTCTTTCTCTAATATTATTTAAAATATTTTTAAATTTTAATAAAATAAATTAATACTAAGCCAGGTTAATAATAAATTAAAATTTATATTAGAATCTAAATATTCTAAAGCTTTTGAAATTAAATCTGATATATATATTTTATTTTCTAAATAATTAAAATAATCTGAGTGATGAGCTATTAAAACTTCAGAAAGATTTTTGTTTTTTAAATATATTTTTAAGATCTTCTCAAAATAAATTTTAAATAATTCTAAAAAATATATAAATTCTGTTTTATTTGTCTTATATTTAGAAAATATTTTAAGAACTTCAAACTGATTATTAGTTATTATATAAAACAACAGATCTTCTAATAAATTTAAAATATTATTTTTATTATCTAAAATAGACTTGATTAACCCTATATTTCCGCCGAATATTTTAACATACCTGATTATATCGCTTATATTTGTTTTAGGGTAACTTTCTGATAAAATTTTTATAGCGTTTTTTTCAAAAACTGGCTTTATATTTATTATCGTTGCTCTAGACAAGATCGTTTCTAATAAAGAATTTAAATTAGAGACAGTTAAAATAAAGATCGTAGAGCTAGACGGCTCTTCTAAAGATTTTAATAGGGCGTTTTGAGCGGCAACTGTCATCCTGTCGCGATTGGCAATAATTTGAACTTTTTTTTGAGATTCATGAGGCGCAATATTAATTTTATTTTTAATTTCTCTTATATTATTTATTAAAATAGAACCACATAAAT
>JAGAUG010000047.1 GCA_017828935.1 Oscillospiraceae bacterium
GAATAGCAGTATTTAAATTATATAAAAAACATAGAATTAAATACTAAAATAATAAATCTAGCTTACTAGAGAAATTAAAAAAATTTCTAGTAAGCTAGATTTTATTTGAGAAATAATAAAGTCCACAGATAAAAATGATCTGAGGACTTAAATTTATCTTAACTTATCTTGATTGATTTTTATTATTAATAACAATGCCCTTATCTTCTATTAATCTTGCTGTCACTTCGATCTTTCGACCGTTGTTACCAAACGTATCATAACGATAAAAAACAAGATTTACACTGTTACCTGGCTTATACTTTTTAAGCAGATCTTTTAATTCTTGAACACTAGTTATTTTGGTATTATCAATAGAGTGCAAAACATCATATTGCCTAATATCTTTACTTACGAGATCCGGATTAGCTTCAACTGAGCTAATTAATAAACCAGTTTTTATATCATTTAGTTTAGATATAAATTCATCGATTTCTCTTTCAACAACAATACCGAGTTTCACACGACCTTTTACATATCCATATTTAATTAAATCGTCTATAATAGGCTTTGCTCCAGTTATAGGAATTGCAAATCCCATTCCTTCAACACCAACACCAGAGACTTTTCTAGCGTTAATTCCGATAACTTGACCTTTTATATTAACTAAGGCTCCGCCTGAATTCCCTCCGTTGATTGCCACGTCTGTTTGAATATATTTGTTATCACTACCTAAAGTCGAGCTATAATCCAGTGTTCTGTCTAGCGCTGAAATAATTCCAGCTGTCATCGACCCAGCAAATTCTATTCCACTTGGACTTCCTATTGCGAAAGCAGCTTCTCCAACTTCTAACGCATCAGAATCACCAAATACAGCAGCAGGTAAGTTATTAGCGTCTATCTTGACGATAGCTAAGTCTGTATTATAATCAACTCCAATAATTCTAGCTTCGTATTCTTTATTATCGTGTAAAATAACTTTTATTGCGTCAACAACTTCTGAAGAAGTTTTTAAAACCGCGTGAGCGTTAGTAATAATATAACCATCGCTACTCATTATTATTCCTGAAGCGTTTCCAGCCTCAGTTATTCCAGTTTGATAAAAAGATTGTTGCCTAATATAAGGCACAACAGAAACAACAGACGGGATCAATTTCTTAGCTATCTTTGTAGCCGGTTGATTAGCGTAAGCGTTGTCTAAAATCGCAGCTGTTACACCGTCGTCGTTTTTTAACATAGATGTACTACCAGAAGAAATTTTTAACTCAATATTATTTTTAATTAAAGAATTATTTTTATCGGTTGTAATATCAGATAAAAATTGAGATAGTTTTATTCCTCCAAAAGCTAAAATCGGAACAGCAACTAACGAACCAAAAATCGACGCAAAAACAACAGATCCTTTGTTTTTGTTAGACTTTTCTTTAGATGACAAATTCATCTGGTTATATTTTTCAAAATTCCACTCGTAGTCTTTATTAAAATTATTATTATATTCAGAATTTTCAGATTCAAATTTGTCTTTTATCTCTGGTTCTTGAGAATTAAAATTAGAATTAAAATTATCTTGATTTTCTTCGCTAAAATTTTTATTTATATTTTCATCCATAAAACTCAGCCTTCTTTCTTAAATTATTACTACATATAATATTTTACCACAAATAAATTAATATTGCAAATTTTTTTGAAAAATAAATTTTAAAAATTTTGATTGCAATTATTTGAAAATAAAGTTATAATATAATATAGCAATATAAAAAATAAATATTAGATATAAATATATTGTTTAAATTATATGATTTGGAGTGAATAAAAATGGGTTATTTAGATAAAAAAACTTTAGAAGATGTCAATGTCAATCACATGAAAGTTTTAGTTAGGTGCGACTTAAACGTGCCGTTAAAAGACGGACAAATAACAGACACCAAAAGAGTAGAAGCGTCGCTAGCTACTATAAATTATTTAATTAAAAATAACGCTAAAGTTATTTTGATGTCCCACTTAGGACGTCCAAAAGGCGAATTTAATTTAAAATATTCGCTAAAGCCGGTTAGAGACTTGCTCGAAAAAATATTAAAAACAAACGTAAAACTTTCGAAAGATGTAATTGGTCCTGATACAGAAAATTTAGTTAATAATATGAACGACGGAGATGTTGTTATTCTAGAAAATCTTAGATTCCACAAAGAAGAAGAAGCTAACGATAAAGAATTCGCCAAAAAATTGGCTTCGTTTGGTGATATATTCGTTAACGACGCTTTTGGAACAGCCCACAGAGCTCACGCTTCTACTTTTGGTATAACAGAATATATTCCATCGGTTTGTGGAACACTTGTAAAGAAAGAAATAGAAACAATCGGAGGCGCTTTAGAAAATCCGAAAAGACCATTTGTTGCGATTTTGGGTGGCGCTAAAGTTTCAGATAAAATAGGCATAATTAAAAATTTAATTAATAAAGTCGATACTTTGATCGTTGGCGGCGGGATGGCTTACACGTTTTTTAAAGCCCAAGGCCACAAAATCGGAACTTCTATTTGTGAAGACGATAAATTAGAACTAGCTAAAGAGCTACTTCAAAAAGCTAAAGACCAAAAAGTAAAATTTTTATTACCAGTCGATACGGTTGTAAGTAACGATTTTAAAAACGATAGTGATTTTAAAACAGTAAAAGTCGGTGAGTCTCCTGATGACTATATGGGGATGGACATCGGGCCAGAAACAATAAAGATTTTTTCTCAAGAAATTAAAACTGCCGGTACGATTATTTGGAACGGACCAATGGGTGTATTTGAATTTGAAAATTTCGCCAACGGAACGTATAAGATAGCTGAGGCTGTCGCAAATTCAGATGCGATTTCTATTATTGGTGGCGGTGATTCAGCTGCTGCGGTTAATCAACTAGGATTCTCAAATAAGATGACTCATATTTCGACCGGTGGGGGCGCGACATTGACTTACTTAGAAGGTCTAGAGTTACCTGGAATCGCAGGTTTAGATAATAAAAATTAAAATTCTAAATTTTAGGGGGATTTATTATTTATGAATAAAAATTTAAGAAAGACAGTTATTGCTGGTAACTGGAAGATGAATAACACCAGAATAGAAACAAAAAAATTAATATCAGAGTTAATACCGTTAGTTAAAGATGCTTCTTGTGAAGTTATTATAGGAGTTCCTTTTACGAATTTAGAAACAGCTATTGAGATGACAAAAGATACTAATATAAAAGTTGCTGCTCAAAACTGTCACTGGGCATCTAGCGGGGCTTTTACAGGCGAAATCAGCGCGGCTATGTTAAAAGAGCTTGGTGTTGAGTATGTAATACTTGGACACTCAGAAAGAAGACAGTATTTTGGAGAGACTAGTTTAACTGTTAATCAAAGACTTCGAGCCGCTTTAGATAATAACTTAAAAGTAATAATGTGTGTTGGCGAGAGTCTTAGCGATAGAGAATCTGGAATAACTCAAAACGTCGTAGCGATCCAAACTAAAATTGGTCTAAGTAATATCACAAAACAAGAGATGAAAGATATTATTATAGCTTATGAGCCTGTTTGGGCGATTGGAACTGGTAAAACAGCAACAAGCGATCAAGCTAACGAAGTTAATAAATATATTAGAGAAGTTATAGCTTCTATTTTTGATAAAGAAACAGCTGATAAAACTACGATACAATACGGTGGTTCTATGAACGCTAAAAACGCTGATGAGTTGCTCTCAAAAGAAGATATTGATGGTGGCTTAATTGGAGGGGCTTCACTAAAATCAGAAGACTTCTCGAAGATTGTTTTCGCGACAAAATAAATTTTAGAGAGATAGTATAAGTTTTTTATACTATCTTTTTTTAGATTTTTAATCTAAAATTTACTAAAAAAAATTTTTATAAAAACACTTGACTAATAACAAAAAATATATTATAATAAAGCTATAATATAATTTTTTGTTTATTTGGAGGAAATTTTTATGTATTTTATAAAAAAATTAAATAATTTAAAAAATAATTTAAATTTTAAATTACTAAAATTTGGTACAGAGGGAGGGACTAGTAGATATAAATATATAATAATTTTTATTATATTTTTACTAAGTATTAGTATTCGGTCTTTTGGAGAAATTACATATGACGATAACGGATATGCAAAAGAGAGTGATGGAACTATAATAAGTTATCAGCCAGCGACGCAAGTTCCAGCAGAAGATGTGACTTATCCAGATTATGTAGGTTATTACAAAATAGAAAACGCAGGAAATCTATATTGGTTTGCTAATTATGTAAATGATGAGGATAGTAATGAGGCTGAAAAAAGAAGATCAGCCAACGCGATATTAACAAAAGATATAGAAATAATTAACGAAAAAGATAATTCAAAAGAATATGAACTATTACAAAATCTTATTAAAAACAGTGGCGAATGCGGAAAAGATGAATTAGAAAAATTTAATTGGATTCCAATTGGAAAATATGGATATACAGGAACTTTTGACGGCCGAGGATACACGATAAGCGGTATATATTGTGAAGTTACTCCTGAATCAGGTACTGGTAACGCTGGTTTATTTGATTCTGTTGGTGCTTTGGCAGGAGACGGAGGGGGGACAGTTAAAGACGTTGGCGTTAAACACTCTTATTTTTGGGTAAACGGTGACAAAGAATATCCAAATTATGCTGGTGCAATTTGCGGCCAAATTTTGATAGGAAGCGTAGAGAAGTGCTATAGCTTAAATACAAGAATAGAAATTACAAATGCGTCCGGGTACTACATAGGAGGAATTTGTGGTAAAATGACCAGTGGTGATGAAAGCTTGATAAAAAATTGTTATAGCGCTGGCTTAAAGTTAAAAGCCTCTGGGGAAATAAGTACGGTATATTTAGGAGGTATTGTTGGTGGTCAAGACGATGGAAATATCGAAAATTGTTATAGCTCTGTAAAACAAGAAGATATGGTAGGTATTGTTGGTAATAATGATAATAACACACATGGGATTATAGCGAATTTTTCTGGTAACGACGGTACAATTTCAAATTGTTATTATTATAAATACGGTGAAAAATATTGGCACATGTACGAATATAATGATGATGAAGGCGAATCAGACAACGGTAATAAGCTCAAAGATGATGTATTAAAAAGTTTAAATAAATGTGTTACACATGAAAGTGGATGTGACGGTACAAAAAGTTGCAATAAATGTATGTTTAAAAATAATCCGAAGGCTGTTGCTGAGGGATATAACGAATTCCTAGTGTTTAAAATAGATTCAGATCTTAAGATCCCGGTTAGAGTTAAAATAAATTATGACCCAAGTAATCAACTAGAGAGTTTAGTTTCTAAAAATTTTAAACATCAGTTATTTAGAAAGACAAAAAATATGAGCTCGTGGGAAGAAATGCTAGAAAATATCCACTATGCTTATGACGTTGAGCCGGTTAATGGTTCTATAAAAATAAACCCAGACGGGTCTAAAACCCAAGATTTTATATTTAATTATTATATAGTCCATCTTGAGCGAAATATAGATGAGCTATATAGTTTCGGGTTTAATAAAAATTATCCGGTTAATACTTATCTAAAACAAGATGTTGGCGGCGGAAAGAAATTATTTATAGACTACGGCGTTGGGGGTCGAGAATAAGTGGCGATGGGCGCGTCGCGCCTAGAAAATAAAAATAAAAAAAGCTTATTAGAAACTAAATAAAATTTCTAGTAAGCTTTTTTGTATAGAATAAAAAATGGTTCTATAATAAATTTTGGGGTGGCTTTGAAAGTTTAGGTTTTTAATCTTGAAAAACACATGTTAATCTAACCTAAGTAAATTAAATCCCGTCGTATTGGACTCCCTTAAGAGTAAGGGAGTCGGCTCGCAAGAGCCGGA
>JAGAUG010000048.1 GCA_017828935.1 Oscillospiraceae bacterium
TAAAAAAAATTTATTTTTATAATTATTTGATGATAAAATATTGTTAGTTTAAATTTAATATGTTATAATATAAATATAAGTAGAGTGACGTATAAATAAGAGGGTTGATTATTATAAAAACAATAATACAAAATAAACTTTTTTCTTTAGGAGAAAGCGAAAGCGAAGGCGAAAAAAATTATCGGGAGTTTATTTCGAAGCTTGTTCCTACTGTTGAAAAAAATAAAATTATAGGTGTTCGAATTCCTACGCTCAGAAAGTACGCCAAAAAATTAGATGATTATGACGAATTTTTGGGTAATCTCCCTCATGAATATTTTGAAGAAAATAATCTTCACGCGTTTCTTATCGAAAGAGAAACAAACTTTAATAAGTGCATTAAAAAATTAGATATTTTTTTAAATTATATAGACAATTGGGCGACTTGCGACAGTTTAAAACCGAGTGTTTTAAAAAAAGATTTAAAAAAACTTTTAGATTCTATATATAACTGGATCAAATCAAGCGATACTTATAAAATAAGATTCGGCGTCAATCTTT
This sequence comes from Oscillospiraceae bacterium, assembly GCA_017828935.1. Classification (GTDB taxonomy): domain Bacteria; phylum Bacillota; class Clostridia; order Oscillospirales; family Ruminococcaceae; genus RGIG8779. Next base: position 541 of record JAGAUG010000048.1, read on the forward strand.
TGATGAGTTTTTATTTAGACAAAAATTTTGATAGCGAATATTTGAGTGTCGTTGCTAATATAAAATCTCAAGAATATTATGTGAATACAATGAGAGCCTGGTTTTTTGCTACTGCTCTCGTAAAGCAGCCTGAAAAAACGTTAATATATATAGAAAATAAAATACTTGATAAGTGGACTCACAACAAGACGATCCAAAAAGCAATAGAAAGCCAAAGAATTTCAGAAAAACAAAAAATATATTTAAAGACGCTTAAAATAAAATAAAAATATAAAATAAAGATATAAAATTGGAGGAATATTCTTGACAAAAAAAATATTATTAAAATCGCCAGCGAAATTAAATCTTTCGTTAGATATTTTAGATGTTGTAACAAAAAACAAGAGTCAATATCATTTATTAAAAATGATAACACAAATTATAGATCTTGTTGATTATATAGAAATTTTTAAATCTGGATCTAAAAAAATTAATATATATAATACAGGCATTTCTATCCCGCTAGATCGGCCCGAAGATAATATAATATACAAAGCGGCTTTAAAATTTTTTGATGAAACTAAAATATTATTTACTGGCGTTGATATTAAAATATCTAAGAATATTCCAGTTCAAGCCGGACTTGGCGGCGGAAGTTCTAACGCAGCAACGACTTTAATTGGCCTAAACAAATTATTTGAAGCTGGACTTTCCAAACAAAAACTTCAAGAAATTGGTTCTACTCTTGGTGCTGATGTCCCCTTGTTTTTTGAAAGTCCAACTTGTCTTTGTGAAGGAATCGGAGAGATTATAACGCCTTTGCCAGATATAAATAATATTTATTTTGTTATTATAAAACCTGAATTTGGTTTTTCAACAGCTCAAGTTTATAAATCTTTTGATAAAATTATTAATATAAAAAAACGACCGGATATAAATAAAATTATAAAAGCTATATCTAATTCAAATATTTTTGAAGCTAAAGAAAGTTTATATAACGTTTTAGAAGAGGCTATTGATAATCAAGAAATTTTTAAGATCAAAAAACTTTTTGAAGAAAATGGCGCTGTTATTTCGAGTATGACTGGGAGCGGATCGGCTGTCTTTGGAATTTTTAGAGACAAAAGAACAGCTCAGATAGCTTTTAATAATTTAAAAAATCTTTATTCTAATATATTTTTATCTAAGCCATTTAATAATTTAGATTAATAATTTTTAGATTTATAAATATAAATTAAATTTATTAAAATTTTTATTAGGAAGTGTTGTTTATGCTGTGTGATAAATGCAAGAAAAATATTGCTTCGAATTTTTATACACAAAATATAAATGGCAAGACTTATAGATATTATCTTTGTGACGAGTGCGCTAAAAGTTTAACTAATATAAATTTTTTTCTAGACGACCTACTTGGGAGCTTGCTTAGTTCCGGAAATAGTTTTTCTAAAATTAATAATAATATTAATAATAATATTATTTGTCCAAAATGCGGCGCCAGCTTAGACGACATTAGAAAAAACGGGAAAGTTGGTTGCGACGTTTGTTATAATAAATTTAGAGAACAACTCTTACCGAGTATAAAAAAAATACACGCAAACACAAAACATACCGGTAAGATTCCTTCGTCTTTTTCGTCGTCTAGTTTATCTAAAATTTCTGATTTAAAATCTGCGCTTGAAATCGCTATTAAAAAACAAGAGTTCGAACTAGCCGCGAAGCTCAGAGATCAAATTAATGATCTTAAGAAAGCGAGTGATAAGAGCGATGAATAAAAAAAACAATTGGTTTTATAATATTAATAAAGATTCTGATGTTGTGATGAGTAGCCGGATCAGACTCGCTCGAAATATTAAAAATTTTAAGTTTTTAAATAGACTTAGTAGCGAAGAAAAACAAAAAATTATATTGCAAGTTAAAGATATTTTTGAAAATATTAATCTCGGAAAAGATAAAAACTTGAAATTTATAGATATGAATAAAGTTTCTAATATTAGTGCTTTGTCTCTCGCTGAAAGACATTTAATATCTTATGATATGGCGACAAAACCTAAAGATCGAGCCGTTTTTTTATCTGAAGACGAGACAATAAGCGTTATGGTTAACGAAGAAGATCACATCAGACTCCAAGTTTTTAGTAATAATTTTGATATCTATGATATATATAATCAGGCTCAAAAAATTGATTCGCTTCTTGACGAAAGATTAAAATATTCTTTTGATAGCGAACTTGGATATCTAACTGAGTGTATAACAAATATCGGAACAGGAATGAGAGTTTCTGTTTTACTCCATCTTTTGGCTCTCGACAGGTGCGGCGCTATAAATAAACTATCAAATACTCTCTCGAAAATGGGCTTCATAATAAGAGGTAGTTTCGGAGAAGGTAGCGAAGTAAAAGGAGCTTTTTATCAAATCTCTAATCAAGTTACTTTAGGTCTTAGCGAAACGACTGTAATCGAAAATTTAAAATCTGTTGTTAGCCAAATTATGGCTCAAGAAAGAGCAACCAGATCGTCTTTAATAAAAAACGACATAAATTTCCAAGATACTATTATGAGAGCGTTCGGCGTAATAAAATATTCAAAAGTTATAAATTACGAAGAATTTATTGAACTAGCTTCTTTAGTTAGAGTTGGAATTTGCGGGAATTTAATTACTGAGATAGATTTAAAAACAATAAATTATTTGATTAATAACCTGGGGCCAGCTAATATATCAAACAATCAACAATCTGAACTTTTGGCTTTTGATCGAGATATAATAAGAGCTGCTGTTATAAGTCAAAATATATAATTTTTTTATTTTTATTTTTCAGATTAGAATTAGAAAGGACTGATTATTAGATGCTAAATTTTAACGGTTTTACAGAAAAAGCCAACAAAGTCTTAAACTTATCTATTTCTGTTGCGTCTGATATGGGCCATTCATATATTGGTAGCGAGCATATATTACTCGGTATTTTTTTAGAAGGTACGGGCGTCGCTTGTAATATCTTAAAAGAAAACGGCGTCGATATCGAAAAAATAAAACAAAAAATATTAGAGATTTCTCCTCTAGGTCAAAAGACTAACTTATCTATCGAAAACTTTACTCCGAGAACAAAATTAATTTTAGAAAAAGCTATTTTACAAGCTAGAGCTTTAAATAATAAATACGTCGGAACAGAACACTTATTGATAGCGATTTTAGGCGAAAAAGATTGTTACGGTGTAAGATTCTTAATCGAAACAGGCGCTAATATTAATAATATAATAAATAGCCTAAGAAAAATTATTTCTGGCTCAGATAATAAAAGTTCTTTAGAATATAATAATTCTAAAAACTCTAATACTCCTAATTTAGATAAGTTTAGTAGAGATCTTACTTTTGAGGCGTCTCAAAACAAACTAGACCCTGTAATTGGTCGCCAAAAAGAAATAGAGCGAGTGATCCAAATTTTAACAAGACGAACTAAAAATAATCCGTGTTTGATCGGCGAACCCGGAGTTGGTAAGACTGCAATCGCCGAAGGTCTCGCTCAAAAAATTATCTCTAACGAAGTTCCAGAGATATTAAAAAACAAGAGAGTTGTTTGTTTAGATTTAGCTTCGATGTTAGCCGGAACAAAATATAGAGGCGATTTCGAAGAACGCATAAAAACAGCTCTAAACGAAGTAGAAGCTTCTAATAGCGTTATATTATTTATCGACGAGATCCATACAATCGTCGGGGCTGGCGGTGCGGAAGGCGCAATTGACGCGTCTAATATAATAAAACCTCAACTAGCTCGAGGTAAGATTCAGCTAATTGGAGCAACAACTCTTAGCGAATACAGACGCTATATCGAAAAAGATGCCGCTCTTGAGAGAAGATTTCAAAGTATCTTAGTCGAAGAGCCTTCTCAAGAAGACGCAATAAAAATTTTGATGGGTCTTAAAGACAAATATGAAGCCCATCATAAAATAAAAATTACAGACGACGCAATAAAATCAGCTGTAAACTTGTCTGTTAGATATATCCCAGATAGATTCCTACCAGATAAAGCAATTGATCTTATCGACGAAGCAGCTTCTAGCGTTAGGCTCAAGGCTTTTACAGCACCTCCGGATCTTAAATATCTCGAAAACCAGATTCAAAAGCTATCTCAAGAAAAAGAAGAAGCTATTAATTCCCAAAACTTTGAGCTAGCGGCTCAAATAAGAGATAAAGAAAGAGATCTTAAAACAGAGTTAAATAATCTAAAACAAAATTGGGAAAAAAGAACAGCTCATAATCAAAACGAAGTTACTTCAGAAGATATCGCTAAAGTCGTTTCGATCGCTACCGGAATCGACGTAACTCAAATTACAAAAAAACAAAGCGAAAGATTATTAAACTTAGAAAAAGAATTACATAGTATTATTGTTGGCCAAGACGAAGCTGTTTCGAAAATAGCTAAGGCTGTTAGAAGAGGTCGCGCTGGTCTTAAAGATCCCGAAAGACCAATCGGTTCTTTTATATTTTTAGGCCCAACAGGAGTTGGAAAAACTCAGCTTTGTAAGGCTCTTTCAATTTGTTTATTTGGCGATCAAAACTCGATGATAAGACTCGATATGTCTGAATATATGGAAAAACATACAGTCTCGAAATTAATCGGCTCTCCTCCCGGATATGTTGGCTTCGACGAAGGCGGTCAACTAACCGAAAAAGTTAGAAAAAGACCTTACTCTGTAATTTTGTTTGACGAAATCGAAAAAGCTCACCCCGACGTTTTTAATATATTACTTCAGATTTTGGACGACGGCGTTTTAACTGATTCCCAGGGCCGAAAAGTTAATTTTAAAAATACGGTTATTATAATGACATCGAATATCGGCGCTAGACTCATAACAGAAAAAAAAGAGTTTGGGTTCAGTAGCCCTAAGAATACAAACAAAGACGACGAAAATATTAAATCTGATATTTTAAGTGAACTCAAAAAATTTTTTAAGCCAGAATTTCTAAACAGAGTCGATGATATTATTATTTTTAAAAAGCTCACTAAAGAAAATATTTATAAAATTACTGACAAGATGCTCGAATCTCTTGTTTTAAAACTAAAAGATATGAATATTAATATTAAATTCGATGAAGCTGTTAAACAAAAAATCTTAGAAATAGGCTATGATTCTATTTACGGCGCGAGACCCTTGAGGCGAGCGATCCAATCTAATATCGAAGATAAACTTTCGGAGCTATTATTAGATAAAACTTTTGTTTCCGGAGACAATATTTTGTGTGTCATAAAAAAAGACGAATTTTGTTTTGAAAGACAATAATTAAAAATATAAAATAAAAACTAGAAGGAAGATGCTTAATTGAACTTTTTTAAAACACATAAAATCAATAAATATTATAAACTAAAAAATAATAAAAAATGGATTTTAATTTTTGTTATTATTTTATTATTAATTTTAATTATTACTAGCTTAATTATTACTAGTTTAATTTCAAAAAATCAAGTTAATAATAAATCAACTCTTTCTCAAAATTTATTTTCTCAAAGCTTATCTGAAAAAAATTTAGAAAATTCAGAAAATTTTAAAAATTATCTAGTTGGGCCTGAGTATATATTTCAAAATCCTGTTAAAGAGTCGATGAGCGCTTTAACTGACGATTATTTTAGTAGCGTTGTTTTTATTGGCGATTCTGTTACGAGCGGGATCCAGTTATATAAAACTGCTAAAGAAGCTGTCGTTATCTCAAAAACTGGACTTAACATAAATAATATTATAAATAATAATATTATTTATAATAATCAAGAGATGACTGTTTTAGAAGCTATAAAACAGTCTGGACGGAAAAATATTTATATTATGATCGGTTCCAACGGAATCGGTTGGCTCGACGACGACGAGATGATAAGTTTATATATCGATTGGCTAAAAGAACTTAGAAATCAAATTCCTGACAGTGTAATATACGTTCAGTCAGTGTTGCCAATTACTAAAACGTTGTCTGATATTAACTCGAAAAAATCGGACGCTCTAACGAACGAAAAAATCGAAATATATAACAACAAATTATTAAAATCTTGCGTTGAAAATAAGTTTTATTATTTAGATATTTCTGAAAAATTTAAAGACGAAAACAACGCCCTCCCTGAAGATGCGAGCCCAGTCGATGGGATGCATATAAACGCTAGCTATTATAATATTTGGCTGGATTATATAAAATCTCATGTTATAAAATAAAAATTATAAAATTATAAAATACAGGACGTTTTAAGATGAAAACTAAATTCAAAAAAAATAAAATATTTAAAATATCAAGTCTATTATTAACTTCGGTTTTGATGACAAGTGTTTCAGGTTGCAATAAAAATCAGTCTGAATCAAGCGAAGCAATAGACTTATCAACTAGCTATATTTCGAATTATATAAAAAATAACGTGGTTTTTAAAGACGATCTTCAAAAAATAGACGACGAGGAAATCCTTCAAAAACTTTACCCAGGAATCGATATAAGCTATATTTCTGAGTTTTCTGTCAGCACAAGCGCATCAGGCGCAACAGCCGAAGAACTTTCGATTTTTAAATTAAATAATAAAGCTTATATCGACGACATCAAACAAATAATTAATAATAGAATTGCTGAGCAAAAATCTAATTTTGAAAATTATATTCCCGAAGAAGTTTATAAAATCGAAAATAGCGTTATTAACGAAAATAAAGACGAAAATATCGTTGCTTATATTTCTTGTGATACTCCAGACGATATTGAAATTTTATTTGAAAAATTATATAATAAATAATAATTATGTTTATTTATAAAAAAATATATTTTATCTTGGAGGTTATTTAAAATGGATTTATTAGGTTCAAAAACAGAACAAAATTTAAGAAGTGCCTTTGCTGGCGAGTCTCAAGCTAGAAACAAATATTCTTTTTTTGCGTCTCAAGCTAAAAAAGAAGGCTATAATCAAATAGCTGATATATTTCAAGAGACGGCTGAAAACGAAAAAGAACATGCTAAAATTTGGTTTAAGTTACTTAACGACGACGGGATCCCGATGACAGTTAATAACTTAGACGACGCCGCTAACGGCGAACTTTATGAGTGGTCTCAAATGTACAAAAAATTTGCTGAAGAAGCTAAAGAAGAAGGCTTTTATCAAATAGCTGTTTTATTTGAAAAAGTTGCTCAAATCGAAAAGATGCACCAAGAGAGATATTTAGCTTTACTCGAAAATATAAAAACAAACCAAGTTTTTTCTAAAAACTACTCTGCTGAATGGATCTGTACTAACTGCGGTCACACTTTAGAGTCTAAAAATGCGCCTGAAAAGTGTCCTGTTTGTAGCCATCCAACAGCTTATTTTAAACTCAGATGTGAAAATTATTAATTTAAATATTTTTAATTTAAATATTTTTAATTTAAATTTAGAAAGGACTTGAATTTATGTATAATAAAATTAATGGATTTATTGATATTATAAAAAATGTCGATCCTGAAATAGCGATTCAAATAGATAGGGAACTCGATAGACAACAAAATAATTTAGAGCTAATTGCTTCTGAAAATATTGTCTCTGAAGCTGTTTTAGCGGCGATGGGGACTATCTTAACAAATAAATATGCCGAAGGCTACCCAAGTAAAAGATATTACGGCGGTTGTAAATTTGTCGACGAAGTCGAATCTCTCGCAATTAACCGAGTAAAAAAATTATTTGGCGCTGAACATGCAAATGTTCAGCCCCACTCAGGTTCTCAAGCTAATGCTGCTGTTTATAACGCCTTTCTTAAGCCTGGCGATTTAGTCTTAGGGATGAATCTAGCCCACGGCGGTCATTTAACACACGGAAGCCCTGTAAATTTCTCTGGGCTAACTTATAATTTTATATCTTACGGTGTTGACCCGGAAAGTCATTTAATAAATTACGAAGAAGTTTATAATCTCGCAATAGAAAAAAAGCCAAAGATGATTATCGCCGGAGCGAGCGCTTACCCTCGAGCAATAGACTTTAAAAAATTTAGAGAGATAGCCGACAGTTGCGGAGCAATTCTAATGGTCGATATGGCTCATATAGCTGGACTTGTAGCTGCTGGTCTTCACCAGTCTCCAGTTGAATTTGCTGACATAGTTACTTCAACAACACACAAAACTCTCAGAGGTCCAAGAGGCGGATTAATTTTATCAAAAGAAAAGTTCGCTAAAGCAATAGATAAAGCAATTTTCCCTGGAATCCAAGGTGGACCATTGATGCACATAATCGCAGCTAAAGCCGTTGCTTTTAAAGAAGCGTTAGAACCAGAGTTTAATATATATCAACAAAATATAGTTAAGAATTCAAAAGCTCTAGCTAACGGTCTCTTAGAAAAAGGGGTCGAGCTTATCTCTGGCGGAACTGATAATCATTTATTAATTATTAATTTAATAAATACGTCTAAAACTGGAAAAGACTTAGAATCTCAGCTTGACGAAGTTAATATTACTGTTAATAAAAACACAATTCCTAATGACCCAGAGGGGCCGTTTATAACTAGCGGAGTTAGAATTGGAACTCCAGCTGTTACAACTCGCGGTTTAGTTGAATCAGATATGAAAAAAATAGCTGAGCTTATTAGCCTAACTATAAACGACTTTGAAAATAATCGCGATAATATTAAAAACCAAGTAAGAGATTTGTGTAACAAATATCCAATTGTCTTATCTAAATAAAATATATTTTTATAAATAATTTTATAAATACATAAACAAGACAATAAAATTAAAAATAGGGTCTTGTCTGGATTTGATAAACCCAAGATAGACCCTGTTTTTTGTTTATATAAAATTTCGGAGAATTCTAAAATGAATATATTAATTGTCGGGTGCGGAAAGGTTGGTTCTCAGCTAGCTAATTTATTAGATTCTCAAGGCCACGATGTCGTTATCGTCGACCCTTTGGCTGAGAATTTTGATTTATTAGATCCTGATTTTAGTGGCTATACAGTTACTGGTCTCCCTATTGATCAAGATATATTAAGACAAGCTGGGATCGAAGGCTGTGACGTTGTCGCTGCGGTAACTCGCGAAGACAATGTTAATATAATGGTCTCTGAAGTCGCTAGTAAAATATTTAATATAAAAAATATTATTACGAGAATTTATGACCCACATCGCGAAAGTACTTTTTCTAAATTTGGACTAAAAACAATTTGTCCAACTAATATGACGGTCGCTGCTATTTGTGCTTCGATCAATAACGAAATAAATACACAGGAACTTCACTTCGATAATTTTACTGTTTCTTTTTCGGTTATAAAAGTTCCGAAACAGTATGTCGGAAAACATATTTCGATTATTAACGAAAACAGCGACATTAACGAAAAATTATTCGGTGTTATATCTGATAATAATATAATATTTAGCCAAGACTGTGATTTTAAACTAAAAGAAACAGACCAGCTAATATTTTCAAGAATTACTGATTAAAATTAAAATTAAATTTAATTAAAATAAAAAAAATAGAAAGAAGTTTATGTTATGAGTGATTTTTTATTTACTTCTGAATCTGTAACAGAAGGGCATCCAGATAAAATATGTGATCAGATTTCTGACGGTGTTTTAGATGCGATTTTATCAAAAGACCCTTTTGGTCGAGTTGCTTGCGAAACAACAGTAACTACTGGTCAAGTTATGATTATGGGCGAAATAACAACTAGTTGCTATGTAGATATCCCAAAGATCGCGAGAAATATTATAAAAGACATCGGCTACGATAACGCTTTGTATGGATTTGATTATAAATCATGTTCTGTTCTCAGCTCGATCGATGAACAATCTAGCGATATTGCTTTGGGTGTCGATAATTGTTTAGAATCTAAAAAAAATAATAA
>JAGAUG010000049.1 GCA_017828935.1 Oscillospiraceae bacterium
AAAGACTGATGGGTCTAGTTGGGAAGATATGTTACAAAATATACATTATTTTTATACTGTCTCGCCTGTCGAAAATTCTATAAAAATAAACCCCGACGGTTCTAAAACCCAAGATTTTATATTTAGTTATTATATATATCACGCTAAAGATAGTAGCGGGAAAGATTATAAATTCGGATTTAATAAAAAATATCCAGTTAATACTTATCTAAAACAAGACGTCGGCGGCGGAAAGAAATTATTTATAGATTACGGCGTTTGGGGTAGAGAATAAAAATACAAAAAAGCTTATTAGAAAAATTAAAATTAATTCTAATAGGCTTTTTTAATTTTATTTAATTTTATTTATATTATAAAGAGAATTTAAAACTAGCCAATTTTGTGGAAAGTAAGTATTTATATTCCAATAACTTACGCCTAGTAAATTATATTTATCGATTAATTTTAGTTTAGATTCAATACTTCTAGCGTCGTCAAACCAAACTATGTGATTTTTATTATTATTATCTGTATATTCAAAAAAAGGAGTTTGTGTTTTTTCGTCGAATTCTATTGACGCCCCAAATTTACTAGCTAGTTCTATTGCTTGTAAATTCGTTAAAGAAGTAGCTGCTGAGCCTTCTATATAAGGTAACGTCCAGTCGTAGCCGTAATTAGGCATCCCCATTACAATTTTTTGGCTAGGAATAACAGAAACAGCGTATTTTAAGACTTTTTCAACTTGATCAATCGGTGATACAGGCTGTGGTGGTCCGTATAAATATCCCCATTCGTATGTCATCAAAATAATTTGATCAACGATTTGAGCTTGAGATTTATAATCGTGAGCTTCATATAAGATTCCGGTTTGGGAATCGCTAATTTTTGGCGCGAGCGCTGTAGTTGTTATATAACCTAGTGGCCTTAAAATAGACGTTAGTTTTTTTAAAAATATATTATAATTTTCTTTGTCTTCTGGGAAGATATACTCTAAATCTAAATTTACACCTTGGTATTTTTTTGAATTTAAAATAAAAATAATAGAGTCTATTAAGTTTTGTTCTGCTTCGGGGTCAGTTAAAACAAGATGAGCTAAGTCGCTATCAAATCCTTCGCCAGTTCGAGTATTAGTTATTGTCATTATTGGCGCAACGTCTTGAGCTAGCGCTAAATTAATTAGTCTATCTGGAAAGATAGAATCGAGCGAACCGTTTTCTTGGATCTGGTAGCTAAAAATATTTAGATAAGTTAAAGACGGTAATATATTTGATAATACTTCAGAAGTAGTTCCAGGAAAGGCGTAACCAGTTACGTCGATCGATCTTAATTTTTTTGTTGAATTAGCTGGAATTTTTATATCTTGGTCGATATAAATTATATCTGGATTTGTTATATTAGGGTTAGCTGAAAGTAAATTATTTAAAGTTATATTATAATTTTTAGAAATTTTATAAAGTGTATCGCCTTTTTTTATTTTATAAATAATATTTTCTGGGATAATAACTAAAGATTGACCAATAAGCAAATTATTTATATTTTTAATATTATTATCTTCTATTATTTTTTTTTCTGAAACATTGTATTTTTTAGATAGTTTATATATTGTGTCTCCTGACTTGATAGTGTGTAAAATTATTAGGCTCAACTCCTTAAAAATTAATATAATAATTATTATGAAAAAAACAAAAAAATAATTCTTAAATATATATATAATATAAAACTGGATTATTATGAAAAAAATTACAAAAAAAATTTTAAAAAAACTCTTGATTTATATAAAATGATATTATATAATAATAATTAAGAATAGATATTTTTTTATTATAAAGCTGAGAAAAAACGGCTTGAAACCTTGATTATTAAGCGCTTTGTAATTAAAAATATAAAAATATATAAAACAAATTATTTAAATAAAAAAATATTAATTATTTTATTAATACAGGAGGGAAGTATGAGTAAGAATATTAAAAAAACAGCGAAATTTTTAACGGCCTTAATGATAATTAATAATGTTGCGCCAGTTAGATACGCTTTTGGAGATGATGCGAGTAGCGATGCTTTAAAAGAGCTAAAAGATTCTGGGATTTTTGGTTTAGCTAACGCAAATAAAACTATGAATACAGCAGTTGCTGCTCAAAAAGTTATTGGTACAGAAGCGATTCAAAAGTTACTTGATAAATATCAAAACGGAGAATTTGACGGAATAAATGTAGAAAGTATCAGTGAAAACAATAAAAACGCAGAGAGCGATATTAAAGCTATTGAAGATGTTACGGTTGATCTTGGAGCAGTTTTTATTGTAAATAAGGCCAAAGCTTCTTTAATTGACTCTAAAGTTAAAATAGACTCTGAGAGTGAACAGAGTGTAACAGACGCGCTTAAATTGTCTTTATCTGAAATTGATAATGTTATAGAGGCTGTATCAGCTATTTTTACACACGACGGATCAGAAAAATCAGCAAGCAATAGTTTTATGGTTAGCAAGGTAAGTAAACTTATTGAAGGTGTAAAAGACAGTCTAGTAGGAAAGGCATCTAATCAAGTCGACGGCGGAGCTGACGAAGATAATTCTAGTTATAAAAAAATATCTAATTCTGTTGAAAATTATAGTAAGGGAGTTGCGATTCAATCTACAGCTGAGCAACTAACTTATAGTTCAAGGGGGTCAGAAAATAATTTATCTGATGAATTGGTATCTGTTGTTGCTAACTCGATAGCGAATTCTCTAGAAGAACAAGACGTATCGGATATAGAAGATGTAGATATTGATGTGTTAGACGAAACAGTAAAAGAAATAACAAATAAAGTTATTGATGAATCAAAAAATTCTAGTCAGGAAATCTCAGAAGAAAGAGTACAAGAGGTTTTAGCTCCGACTTTAAAAGAATTTGATGTAAAGTTAAGTGAGAGTAAGGCTGTAAAAGAAGAAAAAGAAGAAAAAAAATTAGCGGAGGAGTTATCTAGAAGTAAGGAATTAAATACTTCGGGAGAAGATATTTTAGAAAACGCGAATCAACTTACTGATCAGCAACTAGGAGACTTACAAAAACAAATTTCGAGCTACGAAAAGACGATCGAAGATCAAAAGGCTGAATTAGAAAAAGCGAAAGCAATCGAAGCTAGTAATAGAGAAATAGAGGGCTTACATTTTTTAGACGACGAATCTTTCGCTAATTACGAAAAAGTAAAGAAAGAACACGAAGAAGAGATTAAAGCTAAAAACGAAGAGATCGAGAAGCTCAAGGTTGAGAATAAAAAATTAGAAGAGCTTCAAGGCAAGAGTGCCGAGCAACAAGAGCAACAAAGAAAATTCGAAGAAGAAATAGAAGCTAAAACTAAAGAAATCGAGTCGCTGCAAAAGAGAAACAAAGAGCTCGAAGAGATTGAAGCTAGAAATAAAGAGATAGCTGAGCTTGAAGCTGAAAACAAAAAATTAGAAGCGATAAAAATTAAAAACGAAGAGCAACAAAAGCAACAAGAAGAATTTGAAGCGCAAATTGAAGCTAAGAACAAAGAGATTGAAGATTTAAAAGCTAAATATAAACGTCAAGAAGAATTTGAAGAAGAAGTTAAAGCTAGAAACAAAGAGATCGAAGATTTAAAAGCTAAAAACAAAGAGCTCGAAGAGCTCCAAATTAAGAGCGCCGAGCAACAAGAACAACAAAAAAAGATAGAAGAAGAGCTAAAAGCTAAAGACGAAGCGCTTAAAAAATTTGAAGAACAAAGTAAAAAATTAGAAGAGTTAGAACAGCAAAGAAGACAAATCGAAATTCAACAAAAGCAAATCGAAGAACAAAAGCGCGAACTCGAAAAGCTTAGATCGGGAGCGGCGCCAGCGCCGACAACTGTTTTAAATATTACAGCGGGTTCGTTTAACGAAACGGTTGATTTGTTAAAGACTCTAGATTATAGCGTTGTAAAAATGAATTCGAGCGGAGATTATAGCGTTATAGAAAGAGAATCTGAAGCCAAAGACGATGCATCTACGGAATTGAAAAAAGTAGTGGATAATTTCAATAGTGCAATAGACACTTTAAAGGCAGCTTTTAATGATTTAGCTGAGGCGATGAAAGACTATCAACAATATCAAGGTAAGAAATTTGATAAATTCAACCCGGCGACCGCAACAGACGAGATGATATTAGATTATTACGAAACACAAGGTCGAAAAGCCGAAAGAAACAGCTTAAAGAAATTAATAGAAACTCAAATAGCTTATAACGCAGCGGTTGAAAAGGCAGTTAACGCGAGGATTGATAGAGAAGTATATTCTACTTTAGCTAATTTATTTATCAGTGATAAAAAAATAAGAGAAGTTCAAGATAACATAAAAAATAAGCAAGCAAAAGAAACTGTATCAGAAACAAAGTTTTATAAAATAATGATGAAAGACCCGACGACAAACGGATTTAACGTAGAAAAAACGCTAGCGGACCTTTTGAAAGATGTTGAAGGGGATGTTGAAACAGCAAATAAATTGGTTGCTACAGCTAAACTTAATAAAAAGATAATAAACGCGAAACAAGATAAAGAAGAAGCTACGTTAGATAGCGTAACAGATTTACTTGAAAATTTAACAAATTTTACAAAAGTAGAAGAAAAAAAAGCAGCAGATATTGAAAAAATGACATATGAAAACTTGGATAAATATGTAGATCAGATGGAAACTTCTAACGATACGAGCATAACTTATTATCAAGCTCAATTATTAGATGAAAATCTTGATAATAGATCAAAATTGGAAGCAGCAACTAAATATTTATCTGCTAAAATGCGATATGAGCATATTGAAGCATATAGAGAATATAATATATTAAAACGCAAATTAGATCCCTGGATAAGCTTAAACTTAGGTGATAAAACATATTTTAGATACAGAAATGAATATGAAATTTTTAAATTTTTATGTGAAGGTATTGCTAAATTGTTGGGCCAAAGTTTTGCCGGTGTGAGAAAGTTGTGGATAAATGAAAATGACATTTCTCTTGCTAAAAATGTGAAAAAGTCCGAAAAAGAGGGTTATGACAAAAATATGAAGGAGCATATTAACAGTTTAAATAATTTAATTGAAGCTGTTAGAAAAGATAAGGTTCTAGCGTCAGCTAATATATTGGAACTAAACGGGAAAAAAACTGTATTACGTAAAGATGCTATCATTAACAAAGATGATATAAAAGTTTTGGTAGATAGAGTCGTTAAGTTGGATAAAACAATAACAGAAGATGCGGTGAGATATGAAACATTATCGGCGAATTTAATTAATATGGTAGGTAAAGGAAATAGTGTTGAAGTTAAACTCAAAGAAGACGATTTTGAATATATTACAAAAGAAGAATTGACAAGAGGTTTTATTGATGATTTTTTAATACCGTTGTTATTGATGGATGCTTCTAGTGGTGGAAGATTTCAAATAAGATTGGGAACTGATGATATATCAAAAACAATGGCTATATCATTTTCAAATATGGTAGCAAATAATAAGTGTATTATTACTAGGATGAATGGTACATTTGGTGATAAACTCGGAGAACATATCTTTAACGATGAATATTTTAAACAAAAATTCAAAAGTTTATTTTATGAGAAAAGTGAAAATATACTTGATCAAAATTGGAAAAATAAGATAATAAATGATGAGGGGCAGTTTATAGAATCCGGAGCATTTATGGAGTATTTTGCGCAAAATACGTTTAGAAATACGATGTTTAACACTAAAAATAATCTAGCATTCGTCGAAAGTGCGATAGAAACCATTAATAAAAACTTGGAAATTAGTGATGATGAGAGAAAAGCTATAATAGATATTTTTAGTTTTGTTTCTATGGATGAAGAAGAAAAAGCTAAGCTTGTTAAAAAATTAAGTGATGAAGCTTACAGTGAAGAAAATTATAAGAAGATGAAGGAACAGTTTGGTGTCTCAGATGTATCAGTTGCGACAACAGCGAAGACAGGAGGAGGACCACCACCACCACCACCGTTACCAGGAGCTGCGACAACGACAAATGTTGGAGGACCGCCGCCGGTAGCACCACCGTTACCAGGAGCTGCGACAAC
>JAGAUG010000050.1 GCA_017828935.1 Oscillospiraceae bacterium
AAGAAAAACAATATAAATATACTGTCTCGCCTGTCGAAAATTCTATAAAAATAAACCCCGACGGGTCTAAAACCCAAGATTTTATATTTAGTTATTATATATATCAAGCTAAAGATAGAAATAATAATATTTATGAATTCGGGTTTAATAAAAAATATCCAGATAAAGCTTATTTAAAACAAGACGTCGGCGGCGGAAAGAAATTATTTATAGATTATGGCGTTTGGGGTCGAAAATAAAAATACAAAAAAGCTTATTAGAAATTAATTTCTAGTAAGCTTTTTTAAATTTATATTAATAACATTGCGTCTCCAAAACTAAAAAATCTATAATTATTTTTCTTAGCTTCTTCGTAAGCTTCTAAAACAAATTCTCGACCTGCTAAAGCGCTGACTAACATAATCAATGTACTTTCAGGTAGATGAAAATTTGTTACAAGTGCGTCGATAACTTTAAATTTATACGGCGGATATATAAAAATATCAGTTGAACCTGAGGATTCCTTTATTTCTTGGTCTTTATTAAGATTAGCGACAGTTTCTAATACCCGACAAGTAGTTGTTCCGACAGCAACAACTTTATTTTTATTTTTTTTGGTTTGATTTATCGCTTTAGCTGTGTCGTCGCTTATAAAATAATATTCGGAGTGCATCTTGTGTTTTGTTAAGTCGTCAACAGAAACCGGTCGAAACGTTCCGATACCGACATGTAAAGTAATATATTTTATGTTAACGCCTTTGTTTTTAATTTTTAATAATAAATCTTCAGTAAAGTGAAGTCCCGCTGTTGGAGCAGCTATTGACCCAATTTCTTTTGAAAAAACAGTTTGGTATCTGTCTTTGTTTTCTAATTTATTAGTTATATAATGAGGCAACGGCATCTGGCCTATTTTATTTATTATATCAAAAAAATTATTTTTAAATTTAAATTCAACCAACCTGTTTCCGTTGTTTAAAATATTTTTTAAGACAGCGGTTAACTTTCCGTCGCCAAAACTTACTTCGGAGTTTATTTTAAGTCTCTTGGCCGGCTTTATTAAGACTTCCCAAAGATTGTTATTATATTTATCTTGTTTAACTAATAAAAATTCGATTTTAGCGCCAGTTTCTTTTTTTTGGCCAATTAACCTAGCTGGTAAAACTTTTGAATTATTTAAAACTAATAAATCTCCAGGTTCTAAATAATCAATAATATTATAAAATTTTTTATGATATATTTTATTTTTTTTAATATCAGTAACTAAGAGCTTTGAGCTATCTCTTGGTTCTATTGGCGTTTGTGCGATAAATTCATTAGGTAAGTCATAGTAAAATAAAGATTTTTCCAAACAAATCAACCCCTATTATTTTTTATTTTAATATTTAAACCAGTAACACTTTTTTTATTTTTACATAGTATATAGTGAGTAAACAAAAAAGGAGGGAAACGAAATGGGATTCGGATGTGGTAACAACAATAGTTGTCTTTGGATTATTATATTAATTATAATAATTTCTTGTTGCTGCGGTAACAACGGTTGCGGAAATTGCTCAGGCGGCTGTGGTTGCGGTTGCTAACTTAAAAATATAAACTTAAAAATATTTTAATTTTATATTAAGAACTGTTTATTATAGTCAAACTTAGACTATAGAGCAGTTCTTATTTTTTTTGTCCGGCTTTTTGTAATATATATATATCTATTTTTTGTCTCCCAAATAAAAAACATTGACTTTCTGTTGTCATAAAAAAATCAATATCAGCTTCGCCTCTTCTCATCGCTCCTCCAGTATCTTCAGCAATAAAAATCCCTGATAAACTGTTGTTGTGACATTTTATATATAAAACCGAATGATACGGAATAACTTTCGGGTCAACAGCAACAAAACCGACTTGGGGAATTTTATTAGTGGACGTTCTAGCTCCGTAATCAGCAGTATAAGCAGTAGCTACCCTATTTTTTAATATTTCTTCATAGATAGTTGGACAACCGTTTTCGTCCAAGACAATATTATTATATAAATAAGACAGGTCGAGTGGTTTTCTGATCCCTATTAATATTTTTTGAGGTTGAGCTAAGATTTCGTTATCAGATAATTTATTAGTATTTATTAGTTTTCCGTTTACTATTATTTGCTCATATTCTGTAATGATTTTTCCTGGAACTCCTGGTAAAGTTAAAGTTTGTCCTTCGTCTATATATGGACTGTATTCTTGTACTATTCCAAACGGTGTATCTTGAGTATTTGTTACTATTTTTTTTTCGACTAACGGCGCCATTACAGGCGAAAGAGCAGAATCGCTATCTAGAATATTACTGGAAAACCGGCCTATTTTTGAAGAAGTAATATTATTAGTTAATTCGTCCAAGTGGTCGTCCATCGTAACTATAAATATAATCAACGACGTTATTCCTGAAAACATAACCATCGAACCAGCGCGCGAAAATAATATTTTTAAAAATTTTATAAAACTCTTTTTTGATATATTCAAGTAAAATTCAACTCCAAATAAAAATATAACTAAGATACTCTATAATAAATTATATATTCTTTTTTATAAAACGTCAAATATTTATTTATAAACTAAGTAATAATAATTTATATACAAATTTTTCTTAAAAATATTTTTCTAAATTACTTGACATTTATTTTCAAAGCGAGTAAAATATTAATTAGCACTCAAGTTAGTAGAGTGCTAATTAATAAGTTTTTGTTTTGGAGGTGTTATTTTGAAACTAGACAATCGAAAAGCAAAAATATTAGAATTTATAATAGACATGTATATAAAATCCGGAGAACCTGTTAGTTCAAAAACGATATCGGAGCTATTTCAAAATACTATCTCGTCGGCGACTATAAGAAACGAAATGGCCAGGTTATATGAGCTCGGTTTTTTAGAACAGCCCCACACGTCTGCTGGAAGGGTTCCTTCTCAACTTGGGTATCGTCTGTATGTCGATCAAATTATGAAAAAAAAATCGCTATCAGAAGAACAAACAAGACAAATTGAATCTTGGTTTAATATTAGAGATCTAGATTATAGTTCTTTAATAAAAAATTCTGGAAAGATATTATCAGAAATTACGTCTTGTATGACTATTTTATCTTCGATGGCGTTCAAGTCTTTAATAATAACAAAAATAGAAATAATAGAAGTCTCTAATATGGCTTTGGCCGTAATATTAGTTACTTCTAGCGGGATTATTAAAAGCAAGGTCTGTAAAGTAGATTTTGATATTAATTTTGAGACGCTAGATTATATATATAGATTTGTTAATAATACTTTTGCTGGTAAGTCTGTCGAAAAAATTTCAAAAAATTATATAAACTCGATTACAACAGGTTTAGATAATTACCAAAGTTTTTTTTCGCCTATATTTTATAATATTTATGAAATGTGTGAGAGCTTACAAACTTCGGATTTTTATATAGACGGTCAAATTAACTTGTTGCTTTATAAAGAACTTAAAGACGTTGCTTCGGATATTATAAAAATTTTTAGTAATAAAAATACAGTTATAGATATAATAAACGATAAATTTATAAATCTTTCTGATAATTGTGGAGCTGCTGTTATTAAGTTTGGTCGAGAACTAAAAAGAGCAGAGCTAATCGATATTTGTTTAATAATATCTAAATATAATATATCGAATATTGGAACGGGTAATATATTAATAGTTGGACCTGGGAGGTTAAATTACTCTGTTTTAGTTCCTTGGATTGAATATTTTTCAAAAATGCTTTCTGTTGTTTTATCAGAATCTTTAGAAATAAAATGATTTTTTTAAGTTATTTATTTAAATTTTAAAATTAAAGATTTTAGATAAATAACTTAGAAAAATCAAATATTAATTAAATTTGATTTTAAATTATAATATTAAGACGAAGGGAGAGATATAGTTGAAAGATGTTAAAGAATTTGAGTCTGAATCTAGTAATCAAGAAAATAATATAGATCAACAAGAAGAAAATCAAGATAATATTCTTGACGATAGTTTTGAAGATAGCTTAGAAAAAAAATTTGATAAATTAGATAACGACTATAAAGAATTAAATAATAAATATTTAAGATGTCTTGCTGAGTACGATAATTTTAGAAAGAGAACAACAAAAGAAAAAGAAAGAATTTTTTCTGATGGTCTAATTTTTTCGGTTAAGGGTGTTTTAGATGTTTTAGATAATTTTGAACGGGCTCTTGAATTTCAAACTCAAGATACTGAGATGAAAAAAGGTTTTGAGATGATTTTTAATCAGCTAGTCGAAGTTATAAAAAAACTTGGAGTAGAAGAAATAAAAACAGAAGGTGAAGTTTTTGATCCGGCTTTTCACAACGCAGTGATGCATATCGAAGATGATAAGTATGGTCAAGGACAGATAGTTCAAACGCTCCAAAAAGGCTATAAATTAGGTGATAATATAATAAGATACGCTATGGTAAAAGTAGCTAATTAATTTTAATAAAAATATAATAAATATTAGAAATGAGGTTTTAAAATGGGTAAAATTATTGGAATAGACTTAGGTACAACTAACTCTTGTGTAGCTGTAATGGAAGGAGGAGAAGCTATCGTTATTGCTAACGCTGAAGGGGCTAGAACAACTCCATCTGTTGTAGCGTTTTCGAAAGAAAACGAAAGAATGGTAGGTCAAGTTGCTAAGCGTCAAGCTATTACGAATCCTTCGAAGACAATTAGTTCGATTAAACGTCATATGGGATCAGACTATAAAGTCGACATAGACGGAAAGAAATATACTCCTCAAGAAATTTCTGCTATGATACTTCAAAAATTAAAATCAGACGCGGAGGCTTATCTCGGCGAAAAAGTTACAGAAGCTGTCATAACAGTTCCGGCTTATTTTACAGATGCTCAGCGCCAAGCAACAAAAGACGCAGGTAAAATAGCGGGTCTAGAAGTTAAGCGTATAATAAACGAGCCAACTGCCGCAGCGCTAGCTTACGGGATGGACAAAGAACACGAACAAAAAGTTATGGTTTATGACCTTGGTGGAGGAACTTTCGACGTTTCGATTATCGAGATGGGTGACGGAGTCCAAGAAGTTTTAGCAACAGCTGGAAATAATAAACTTGGTGGAGACGATTTCGACGAGAGGATTATTAAATATTTAGTCGAAGAATTTAAGAAATCCCAAGGCATTGATTTAACACAAGATAAAATGGCGATGCAAAGACTAAAAGAAGCTGCTGAAAAAGCAAAGATAGAACTTTCAGGAATGATGCAAGTAAATGTTAACTTGCCGTTTATAACAGCTGACGCGCTTGGACCAAAGCATCTAGATATAAATTTAACAAGAGCGAAGTTTGATGAGCTTACAGCTGATCTTGTTGAGATGACGATGAATCCGGTTCGACAGGCTTTATCTGATTCAGGTCTAAAAGCTTCGGATATACAGAAAATATTACTTGTTGGAGGTTCAACAAGAATTCCAGCAGTTCAAGAAGCTGTTAAGAAATTTATTGGTCAAGAGCCTTTTAAAGGCATCAATCCTGATGAATGCGTTGCTGTTGGAGCTGCAATCCAAGGTGGAGTTCTTGGCGGAGAAGTTAAAGGATTATTATTACTTGACGTTACGCCTCTTTCTCTTGGATTAGAAACTCTCGGAGGAGTTTTTACAAGAATTATAGATAGAAATACAACGATTCCAACTAAGAAATCTCAAGTTTTTTCGACCGCTGTTGATAACCAAACTTCTGTTGAAATACACGCTCTTCAAGGCGAAAGGGAGATGGCTAAAGACAACAAGACTTTGGGATTATTTAAACTAGACGGGATCCCACCAGCACCAAGAGGAGTTCCTCAGATAGAAGTTACTTTTGATATAGATGCTAACGGAATTGTTAACGTTTTCGCTAAAGACTTGGGAACACAAAAAGAGCAAAAAATTACGATTTCTTCGTCGACTAACATGTCCAAAGAAGATATTGAAAAAGCAGTTAAAGAAGCGGAGCAATTCTCAGCTGAAGATAAAAAACGTAAAGAAGAAATTGAGATCAGAAATAGCGCTGATCAGATGGTATATCAATCAGAAAAAACACTCGGAGAAGTTGGAGATAAAATTTCGGAACAAGAAAAAGAAGATCTTAAATCAAAGATAGAAGCTCTAAAAGAAGCTTTAAAAAATCAAGATATCGAAATAATTAAAACAAAACAAGAAGAGCTTCAAAAGACATTTTTTGAGGTTTCAACTAAGATGTATCAAGCAGCTCAAGCTCAGGGCCAAACAGACCCAACAGCGGGTGGAGCTCAATCTTCGGAAGAAAGCAACAAAGATGATGGTTCAGACCCAGAAGTTGTTGATACAGACTTTAAAGAAGTGTAGTTTTAAATAATTAAATAAAAAATTTATAATAAATATTAGAGTATATTTGGTTCTAAACCTGAGATAACAAAAATTGTTAAAAACTATTACGGGTAAGAACAAAATATACTCTATAGTTATTTTACAGAAAAACTTTATTTTGGCGCTATAATAAATATGGGGGTGTAAAAGAATAGAGCTCAAAAAAACAAAAAATAAATTAATAAAAATAGAGGCAGTATAGATTTACATACTACCTCACAAAAAATTCTTTACAGGATTTGTCACCATAAACTTTTGACAAAGAACCAAAAATTAAGATAACTCAGAAACCAGTTTTTTAAAATGTCTTCCTCTGGCTTCGAAGTTTTCATAAAAATCAAAGCTAGCACTAGCCGGAGATAACAAAACAATATCTCCTGGTTCAGAAATTTTGTGAGCTAGCTCAACAGCTTTTTCTAAATTCTTCGCTCTGTTAATTTTTAAACTAGACACAGAGTATTCAGAACTAGCAACTACAGCCTGATAAATATTTTCGCCTGTATCTCCTGTTAGTATAAGTGTCGAAACTTTTTCTAAAATATACGGAACCAACGGCTGATATGGTATTCTTTTGTCGTATCCTCCAGCTATCAAAATTACTTTTTGATTAAAAGCTTTAAGCCCAGCTATCGACCTCGAAGGACTAGTCGCTATCGAATCATTGAACCATCTAACTTTATTTATCTCTCTAACAAATTCGATCCTGTGTTCAACTCCGCTAAAACTCTTAGCAACTTTTTGATAAACGGACTTGTCGACAACATTTTGTGTTGCCGCAATCGCCGCGAGGTAATTTTCTATATTATGAGATCCTGGTAAGACAATCTCGCTGGCGCTGAACAAAAACGTTTTTGAATTTTTGTCGACTATATAAATATTATTTTTATTATCTAAAAAAGCTCCGGATATTATATCGTTCTTGTAACTAAACAAACTTATTTTTGATCTTGTTTCTTCTAAAAAATGTCTAGAAGTAATATTATCAAAATTAAGAACTAGCTTATCTAACGAACTTTGATGTAAAAATATATTTTTCTTAGCTGAAATATATTCGTTAAAGTCTTTGTGAACGTCTAGATGATTAGGCTCGATATTAGTTATAACAGCGATATTAGGGCTTTTTCTCATCGAAATCAGCTGGAAGCTAGAAAGCTCAACAACAGCGAAATCCAAAGGCGTTATTGTCTCTATTATTGGAAGTAGAGCTCGACCAATATTTCCTCCTAAGTGAGTTTTAAAACCCGAAGCTTTTAAAAATTCGCTTATAATCGTCGACGTTGTTGTCTTTCCGTCGCTCCCGGTAACGCCAATTATCTTACAAGGACAAAGATCAAAAAAAACTTCCATCTCACTGGTAATTATAGTCCCGTTTTGATGAAGTTGCTCTAAAACCGGGTGATTAAAATTCATTCCAGGGGTTCTAAAAACAATATCTTCGTCGATATTATCAAGATAAGACTTTCCGAAAATCAACTTCACACCTAAATTTTTTAATTCTAAAACTAAATCAGGATCAATACTTTCTATATCTTTTTTATCTCTGACCGAAACTTTTATATTTTTTTTTGCAAGTAATTTTATAGTATCTCTGTGGCTAACACCTAGACCCAAAAAAGTTACTGTTTTATTTTTTATATTCTCTATAAACTGATCAAATTTATAATTATAACTAAAATTCAAACAATCGCCACCTAAATTTTTTTTTATTAATTTTATTATTTAACTTATGTCGGCCCAACGAATTCTCTTAAAATCGAGTTAGGCGGAATTACAGAGCTGTCTAGCTTATTAAAATATAATAATTTATTATATATTTTTAAAATCTGATTATAATAAATATTTGTTTTATCTAATTCTTGGATTATATTATCTAAATATTTGTGAAAAATACAAGGTTCATAGGTTATACAAGAATCTATAAATATTTGAGCGGACTCTTTAAATGGTTCAATATATTTTATTTCTCCAGCACAAACATTCGACCACATTTTTAATGTCTCGTATGGGTGTGTATTTCTAAATTTATAGTCTCTTATAATTCTTCTTATAAGCCTTAAATCTTTTGTTGTTATTATTGTTTTATTATTACTTACAAAACTCGTACTAACACTTATATAAACCCTTAGACATTTTTTAGAATAAGACGGCAACAAAAGTTTTGGATTAAGAGCGTGAAGACCTTCTAAGATAACTATATCACTATTATTTGTTTTTAAAATTCTTTTAAATATAGATCTTTTGTTATTTATAAAATCAAAGACCGGAAACTCACTTTCTGAAGTTCTTATAAGTTGATCTAGACATTTGTGTATTAAATCAAGATCAAGAGCATCGAGCGATTCATAATCTAGCTCACCGTCTTTAATTTTTATATTTTCTTGATCTTTAAAAAAGTCGTCTAAAGATATCGACCAAGCCCCGATTCCTTCAGCTCTTAAGCCATCTCTTAAATTTTGAGCTGTAGTTGTCTTGCCCGAAGATGACGGTCCAGCTAATAATAAAACTTTATAAGATTCTGGACTATTTTTTATTGTCTGAACAATATTATTTAATTTTTGACTATATTGTCTTTCACACTCATCAATAACTTTTAACGAAAATTGACAAACTAATTTATTAATTTTTTCTGATTCGATAACTTTATAAAGATGCATCTCATTCATAGATTATATCACCGTTTTTTATTAAATTAATTTAATAATTATTTATCATAAAATTCGTTTAAAAGTTCTTCGTCAATTCTGTCTAGCTCGCTTTTGGGTAACATTTTTAACATACACCAACCCAAATTTAAAGTTTGTTCCATCGTTCTGTCTTCGTCAAAATTTTGACCAATAAAGTGTTCTTCAAAAACTGATCCAAATTCTAAATAACGCCTATCTAACTCAGACAGCTCTTCTTCGCCGATAACCGACGCTAAAGATCTTATTTCTTGGACTTTAGCGTAGCTCGAAAACAGCTGACTAGCTAAGGCTGAATGATCTTTTCTTGTATATTTCTCGCCTATCCCGTCTTTCATAAGTCTCGAAAGCGACGGCAAGATCGAAATTGGCGGGTAAACACCTTTTTGATCTAAAGATCTATCTAAAACAATTTGACCTTCTGTTATATATCCGGTCAAATCCGGAATAGGGTGGGTTATGTCGTCGTTAGGCATCGTCAAAATCGGAATTTGGGTTACCGAACCGCTCTTTCCTTCAACGATTCCCGCTCTTTCATATAGGGTCGCGAAATCAGAATATAAATAACTCGGAAAGCCCTTTCGACCTGGGATTTCGCCTTTAGACGAACTGTATTCTCGAAGAGCCTCGGCGTAAGACAACATATCTGTCATAATAACTAATACATGCATATTATGTTCAAAAGCTAGATATTCAGCAACAGTTAAAGCACATCTTGGCGTCAAGATTCTTTCGATTATTGGGTCGTTAGAAAGATTTAAAAACATAACAACGTTCTGAAGTACGCCAGCTTTCTTAAACGACTCTTTAAAATAATTTGCGACGTCGTTTTTGACTCCCATAGCGGCAAAAACAATACAAAAATTCTCTGTATTTGTATTTGAGCTTGAAATTTTAGCTTGGTGAACTATTTGAGCAGCAAGTTTATTATGATTCATTCCTGAGCCAGAAAAAATCGGCAATTTTTGACCTCTAATAAGCGTAGTTAATAAATCAATGGCTGAGATACCTGTATTAATATAATTCCTCGGGTAAGTTCTCGAAACAGGATTAATTGGTTGACCATTTATATCCGCAAATTTATCTGGATAAAGTTGACCTAGACCATCAATAGGCTTTCCACTTCCGTTAAAAATTCTTCCTAAGATTTCTTTTGACAACGGTATTTCCATTGGCTTACCAGTAAACTTAGTTTGAGTATTAGTTAAAGACAAACTTCTAGTTCCTTCAAAGACCTGAAGAACTACTTTATCTCCATATATTTCTACGACTTTTCCGGTTCTTGTTGAGCCGTCGTCTAATTTTATTTCAACAACTTCATCGAAGCTTACATCTGAGACGTTTTCTAAAACAACAAGTGGACCATTAATTTCTTTTAGACCTATATATTTTATACTCATAAAATCCTCCAATATCTTTTATATAAAAATATATGATTAATAATCAAATTAAATTTTATTTTTAATATTTATACTTTAGATTATAACATATTTGTTATTAAATTAAAAGTATCAAAAACAATAAAAATAATAAAAAATATAAATAAAATTAATTAACGACAAGTAGCCCGAAAATAATATCTTAGCTTAAAAATTTTTTTTCTCTCTCTTAAAAAGCTTTATAAACTAAATTTTTATTTCCAGGCTTATTTATATTATATTTTATTCTCTCGATTTTTTATAATTTTATTTACTCGAGTAAATTTTTTTAGATTATAATTTTTAATTTATATTTAGTGCGCACTAAATTTTAAAAACTACTCCCATATATAGGTTCGTTTAAACCTAAAGTTGCTCTTTTAATAACAACTAAAAAAATACCTAAATTGCAATGTCAAATGGGACACTTTTTTGATTTAAGATATATTTTCTATAGCTTTATTGAATAAATCAATTGAACTAGCATAATTAAACATTTTCCTAGGCATTTTGTTTATACAATCTTGTATTACTTTAACTTCTTTGTCTTTTACTTTGTTAAAGTTTGTTTTCTTAGGTAAAAATCACCTTACTAACGAATTTTGCTTCTCATTTGTTCCTCTCTCGAACGATGAATATGGATGTGCATAGTAAATATCTATATATTCAGCTACTTCTCTTAGCTTTGCAAATTCACTCCCATTATCTGATGTTATTGATTTAAACACTGCTGGTGCTAACTCTTTGTATTCTTCTATTATCTTTTTGAGATTTTTATTTACTTCTTTTGCTGTTTTTGATTTTATTTTTAACATTATCCTCATTCTTGTTGTTCTTTCATCAAGCGCTAATAACACTGATGATTTGCTACTTGTTCCAACTATTGTATCTATTTCCCAATGACCAAATTCTATTCTGTTATTTATTATGTCAGATCTTTCTTCTATGCTTTTTCCTAATATTTTTTTGTTTTTTCTATTTTTTCTCTTGGACGTGTGTAATTTTACTTTCAGAGCCAAATCGATATTTCTAACTTTTAATAGACATTTATCTATATAGTTATATAAAGTCTTAGAACATACTGTTTTATCAAAAAGCTTATGTTTAGAAACAAAGACACATATAGCATCTGGAGAAAGTTTTTTCTCTAACATCTGTTTTTCAGCATACTTTATAAAATCATATACTTTAGCAAATTTAAGAGAGTTTTTGCTATTAGCTCGATTTTGCTCATATACTTTTTGACCTAAATCATAGAAATATCGTGTATAACAGTTAAGATTAGTATCAAGTTGAGTAGTAGAACCTCTACGAAGTTCTCGATAAAGAGTAGAACGAGCAATACCAATCATTTTAGCAATTTTAACTTTAGGAGTAGGGGAATCGAGTGAAATTTGTATTTGAGCACGTTTTTCTTTTGAAAGATGTTGAAATTTTCTAGATTTAGTAGTATAATTGTTATCAGACATAGTGAACCTCCTGGTTGTTGTTTGGGATAATTCAATTATACCATGTTCACTGTGTCTTTTTCTATTATTTTTTACTGTCCCATTTCATTTTACCATTTGCTATCTAAAAATTTACTAATTTTTTTTCATAAAAACACTTGACTTATAACAAAAAATATATTATAATAAAATTAATATTAAATATATAAAAAACATGTTAAATATTGTTGAAATAAATTTGAAAATAAGAAAAGAGTTTTTTTAACTATGAATAAAAAAGAAATTAAAAAAGTATTACCTATAGTTTTATTATCGACGGCTGTAGCGACAGTTGGTTTTGTTGGATGTTCTAAATCAAGAGATGAAGATATAAATAATAATAATTTATCGTTTGATCATGATGGAACCAATCAAACTGTTGAAGAGAATAACGCAGCAGAGATAATAGAGGTTAAGTATAAGTATAACGGAGGAATAGGATTTTACGAGGGAGAAGGATTAAGGTTTAAAATACTTAAAGATAAAGGAGAAGCGAAAATAATTAGACCAGTTAATAATATTGGAAATTATAATACAGATTTAGAAAAAGTGGATATAGCAGCAATAAAAGAAAAAGGTAAAGACGAAATATATACGTTAACAGGAGTGGAAGGAGGGGCATTTTACAGATGTAAAGAATTAAAAAGCGTAAAGTTGCCGAATGTAGTTGAGATTGGGAATGAAGTATTTGTAGATTGTCCTAAATTAGAAGAAGTGAGATTACCGAAATTAGAAAAAGTTGGTTCTAATTTATTTGTAGAGTCTGGTAGTTTAAATACATTAGAGTTATCATACATCAAAGTATTAGAAGAATTATCCGCATATGATCAAAAAGAAGTGAAGAACGTTAGGAAAATTTTTAGTGGTGAGAAAATAGAAGAATATATGGATGATAAGCTTATGATAAAATACGCGATAAATCACAAAAATAAAACAGCAAAGCTAGTTAAAGCTGATAAAAATATTGAATTAAATAATTTCAAAATAGATGAAATAAATATTTATAATAATATATATGTAATAACAGGAATTGGAGAGGATGCATTTATAGGATGCCAAAATTTAAATGGGTCGCTAAACATAGGGAGTAATGTTAGATTTATAGATGAATTTGCATTTTGTGAATGTAGTAGTTTAGAGAGGATAAATATATCAAATGGTATTGAAGAGATAGGAAATTATGCATTTTATGGATGTAGGAGGTTAAAGGGGATAAATATACCAAATAGTGTTGAAAATATAGGAAATTATGCATTTTATGGATGTAGTAGTTTAGAGAGTATAAATATACCAAATAGTGTTAAAAATATAGGAAATTATGCATTTTATGGATGTAGGAGGTTAGAGGGGATAAATATACCAAATGGTGTTAAAAATATATGTAGGGGTATTTTTTATGGATGTAGTAGTTTAAAGAGTATAAATATACCAAATAGTGTTAAAATTATAGAAGGAAGTGCATTTTATATGTGTAATAAATTGAAAGAAGTAGTGTTGAAAGAGGGTATTTTAAAAATACAATCGAGTGCATTTTATGGATGTAGCAGTTTAGAGAATATAAATATACCAAATGGTGTTGAAATGATAGGGTTTCAAACATTTTATGGATGTAGTAGTTTAGAGGGGATAAATATACCAAATAGTGTTAAAGATATAGGAAGTGAAGCATTTTATGGATGTAGTAGTTTAGAGGGGATAAATATACCAAATGTTTATATAATAGGACCTGAAACGTTTAAAGGATGTAATAAATTGAAAGATGTGGTGTTGCAAGAGGGTATTTTAGATATACAAGAAGAGGCATTTTCTGGATGTAGCAGTTTAAAAGAGATAACTATACCAGATAGTGTTGTAGAAATAGATAAAGAAGCGTTTAAAGAATGTAGTGCAAGGATAGATATTTCGGAAAATAAAAAAGTATACAGTACTAGAGGATGTACACAGATATATGAACAAAATATTTCAGGTGGTCCCGTAGAGAAAATATTTATACAAAACCCAGTAAATTTACATATAGATAAATCGTTAGGAATAGCGTACAAGCTGAATAACGAAGACAAAACAGCGAAGATAGTTGGTGTTAATAGAGATATTGAAATACGTGATTTAGTAATTGATGAAACAATAAAAGTTGATGATGATGAATATACAGTAACAGGGATAGGATTGAATGCATTTTGGGGATGTAATAACTTAACAGGTGTAGTGATACCGGCTAGCATTAAAAAAATAGAGGATTGGGCATTTCAAGACTGCGAAAAT
Organism: Oscillospiraceae bacterium; assembly: GCA_017828935.1. Lineage (GTDB taxonomy): Bacteria > Bacillota > Clostridia > Oscillospirales > Ruminococcaceae > RGIG8779. The sequence goes on from JAGAUG010000050.1 coordinate 14,187, forward strand.
TTAACAACAGTAGAAATACGAAGTAAAATCGATAAAATATGTGAAGGTACGTTTTGGGGATGTAGCAACTTAACAAATATAGTAATACCCAATAGTGTTGGAGAGATAGGAATTGGCGCATTTGGGAGATGTGATAGCTTAACAGATATAGTGATACCAGCTAGCGTTAAAAAAATAAATGGTTGGGCATTCCGAGAATGCAAGAATTTAATAAGAGTAAAAATACAAGGTGAAATCGATAAGATAGATGAAGGCACATTTTATGAATGTAACAAGTTAACAAATATAGCAATACCAAATAGCGTTGAAGAGATAGGATATTTGGCATTTAGTAATTGTTATGGTTTAAAAAATATAGATATACCGGCTAGCGTTAAAAAAATAGAAAAAAGTGCATTTTTGGATACTTCATCGAAGATAAATTTTTCTGAAGGTAAGAAGGTTTACAAAGACGAAGAGTGTACAAAAATATATAAAAATAAATTAGAAGATGGACCGAGTACTGATGTATATATAAACTAATTTTAACAAGACGTTCTTATAAAAGCCAAATATATCATAAAATAAATTTAACAACTTTCACAGTTTTTTGTTAAGAGTTGGGGCGAAAAAATTCTTTAAAGGATTTTTAGTCCTAGCTCTATAAATATATTATAAAAAATATTAAAATAAAGAGAGAGAAAGATATTGAGAAGAAGATGGGAAGATCGAACGAGGATTCTAATAGGCGAAGAAAATATAGAGAAATTAAGGAGAGCAAGAGTTGTTGTTTTGGGGTTAGGTGGAGTTGGAGGAAGTTGCGCGGAAGCGTTAGTTAGATCATGTATTGGTAACTTGATGATCGTCGACGCAGATATAATCGATATAACGAATATAAATCGACAACTTATCGCAACGCATTCTAATATTGGTAAATCTAAAGTCGATGAGATGTCTAAAAGACTAAAATTGATTAATCCGGAAATAAATATTATTTCAAAAAATTTTTTTTGTCTTCCAGATAACAGTGATTTTATATTTGAATATAAGCCAGACTATATAGTTGACGCGATAGATACGATTACGATGAAAATCTTTTTGGCGAAAAGATCCAAAGAAAATAATATAAATTTAGTTTCTTGTATGGGAATGGGAAATAGATTAGATCCGTCGCTTATAAAATTAGGAATATTAGAAGATACAACGGGCTCAGGGTGCGTTGTATCGAGAGTTATAAGATCAAAACTTAGAAAAGATAATATACTAGATTTAAACGTTGTATATAGCTTAGAAAAACCGAAAAAAATTGTTGTTAGAGATAATTTAAATAATAATTTTAAAAATTCGCCAGCGAGTTTTTCGATTGTTCCGTCTGTTGCCGGATATTTTTTGGCTTATAAAGTAATAAGTGATTTAATAAATTAATATTTTAAATTATTCAAAAAATACAAAAACATGTTTTATATATTATTTTTTTTGTTGTTATATTTTAGAATATGATTATAAAAAAAATAATTTTATGATTAAATTTTGATTAGTTTATTGACGCGGTAAAATAATCGTGGTAAAATAATATTAAATTATTTTAAATTTTATTTATGTGTAGTTAAAGCGGTGAAGACTTGAAAAATAAAAAATTATTAAAAAAAATAATATTAATTAGTTTATTTGTTAATTTTGTATCTAACAGTTATTTGAGTGTTTTTGGCGACGGATCTTCTGTTTCAGAAAAAGAATCTAAAAAACACCAGCTAGAAGAGCAAGCTAGTGAGGTTTCTAAGAAAAAGTCTGAAGTAGATCAAAAAGTTAAAGAAACAAGAAATAAAAAAAATCAAAAACTAGGAATAAAACAAAATTTAGATAAACAAGTTGCGGAAAAAAACGAAGAGATAGTATCTTTAAGTCAAAAGATAACGTCTTTAAATATAGATATTGCGACTAAAGAAAATCAAATCTCAGATAAAGAAAAAGAAATCTTGGATAGCAAAGAGTTGTTAAAATCTAGACTAAGATCGAGTTATATGTCTCCGAAACTTACCCAAATAGAAGTTTTGATGGAGCGAGATAAATATTCTGAATTTTTGTCTTTTGCTGAGTATCAGGCGAGAATATCAGATCATGATCAAAAAATTGTTGATGATTTATCTCTTAAATTAGAAGAGATCCAAGAAGAAAAAAAACAAATTGAAGAAAGCAGATCTCAGGTTCAAGTTGCTAAAAGTCAAATCGAAGAAAAGAAAAAAGAGCTAGATGAACAAGTTAGAATTGTAAGTAAAGAAGTGTATGATATCCAAGAACAAGAAAAAGAGTTTTTAAAAGACGCTGAAAATTTAAAAAAACAACTAGCCGAGCTCCAAGCTGAAATAGATAGAATTTGTAAAGAACTTTCTCAAAGTGATTCGCCTTATGTTGGCGGAGAGCTTGCTTGGCCAGTTCCGGGATATTATAAAATATCTTCGCCTTACGGACCGAGGTCTTTTGATGGGTTCCATACAGGTACAGATATAGCTGGGCCGGGGATTTACGGAAAGAATATCGTATCGGCTAACGACGGAAAAGTTATATTTGTTAATACTGGTGGGAAGGGTCCTTACGGTAAGTACATAATAGTTGATCATGGCGGAGGGATTGTTACTCTTTACGCTCATTTGTCTTCTTTTTCGGTTTCTTATGGTCAGTCTGTAACAAAAGGTCAGACGATTGGTTTGGTTGGTTCTACAGGATTTTCAACAGGTCCACATCTTCATTTTGAAGTAAGAGTCAATGGAAAGCATACGAATCCGATGAAATATTTTAGTAAAAAATAAAGTTTTAGTTTTTAAATAATAAATTTTAGTTAATAATTTTAAGTTAGAAAGAAGGATGTGTTTTAGTTATGCGTTATGAACATATGTTAAAAAAACTGGATCATACTTGTTTGAGTCCGACAGCTAAGTGGGAAGATATAAAGTCAGTTTGTGAGGATGGCCTGAGAAATAATGTTGCGACGGTGTGTATTCCTCCGGCTTATGTTAACCAAGCAAGAGAGTGTTTTGGACGTAAAATTAAAATTAGTACAGTTGTAGGGTTCCCTAACGGTTATAGCGTTACATCTGTAAAAATAAAAGAAATCGAAGAGATGATCAAGCTAGGGGCTAGTGAGATCGATATGGTTATTAATTTGGGTTTTGTTAAAGATAAGAAATACAATAGAATTTTTGATGAAATTAGATTTGCTAAAGATGTTCTAGAAAATAAAGTCTTAAAAGTTATAGTTGAGACGTGTTTGTTAGATAATCAGGAAAAAATAAAACTTTGTGAAATTATTACTGAGTCTGGCGCAGATTTTATAAAAACATCAACAGGTTTTTCTCACAGAGGTGCAGAGATTGATGATATTATCTTGTTTAAAAAATATCTTGGAAATAATATTAAGATAAAAGCTTCTGGAGGAATCAACTCAATTGAAAAAGCTAGAGAGTTTTTTGACTTAGGGGTTGAGAGAATAGGAAGCAGCAATCTTCTAGATTTAGTAGTAACCAAGATGAAAAAAATAACTTTTGGAGATGATGAATAATGACAGTTTTACCAACACCGCATCTTTCTGCAAAGCAAGGAGAAGTTGCAAAAACAGTTTTGATGCCCGGAGATCCGCTGAGAGCGAAATATATATCAGAAAATTTTTTAACTGACAGTAAGTGTATAAATCAAGTTCGAAATATGTTAGGTTATACTGGAAAATATAAAGGTCAAGAGGTTTCTGTTATGCCTAGCGGGATGGGAACGGCATCGATGGGGATTTATTCTTACGAACTTTTTAATTTTTATGGTGTTGAAAATATAATAAGAATTGGGTCAGCTGGGGCGATATCAGATAATCTAAAACTTAGAGATATCGTTGTTGGTCTTGGTGCTTGTACTGATTCTAATTTTTCTTATCAATATAATTTAGACGGTATCTTTGCTCCGGTTTGTAGTTATAAATTATTAAAAAAAGCGTCGGAGGTCTCTGATAAGATTAATATAAAAATAAATATAGGAAATATTTTATCTTCAGATGTTTTTTATAACGAAGGACATGAAGTTATGACCAAATGGAAGAATATGGGTGTATTAGCAGTTGAGATGGAAGCGGCTGCTTTATATATGAATGCTGCTCGTAGTGGAAAGAATGCACTTTGTATATGTACGATATCAGATCATATTTTTTCCGGGGAGTCTTGTTCTTCAAAAGAAAGAGAGATTTCATTTGCAGATATGATGAAATTAGCTTTAGAAATTTCTTTAGAAATTTAGACTAAAAATTTAGATTCTAAAGTTTGATTGGAGGTATAAACTAGTGGGCAACAGAAGAGTATTTTTGATTGTTTTAGATAGCCTAGGAATAGGTCAAATGCCAGACGCTAGTGAGTATGGCGACGAGGGTAGTAACACTTTAAAATCTATCGTTAGATCAGATTTTTATGATACACCTAATTTATCAAGATTAGGTCTTTTTAATATCGAAGGTGTTGATTATAAAGAAAAGGAGCTTTTTCCAAAGGCTTCGTTTGCTAGGTTAGCAGAGCTATCCAAGGGAAAAGATACAACAATAGGTCATTGGGAGCTTTGTGGATTTGTATCAGAAAAATTATTGCCGACTTATCCAAATGGGTTCCCAGAAGATATAATTAATAAATTTTGTTATTTAACAAAAAGAGAAGTTATATGTAATAAGCCATATTCTGGAACACAGCTATTGCTTGATTACGGTCAAGAACATGAGAAAACAGGAGCTCTTATAGTTTATACTTCAGCTGATAGTGTTTTTCAAATTGCGGCTCACGAAAGTGTTGTGCCTTTGGAGGAGCTTTATAAGTGCTGTGAAATAGCTAGAGAGATAATGACTGATGAGCACGGAGTTGGTCGTATTATAGCAAGGCCGTTTACAGGAGAGTATCCAGATTATAAGAGGACTTCTAACAGAAAAGATTATTCTCTAAAGCCAGAAAGAACGATATTAGACGACATTTCAAAAACTGGGCTTGATGTAGTCGGAATAGGTAAAATATATGACATTTTTTGTGGCCAAGGTATTGTTAGAAAAATAAAAACAGTTTCTAATATCGACGGAATGAAAAAGACTATACAGGAAGCTAAAAATAGCTATGGAGGACTTGTTTTTGTTAATCTAGTAGATTTTGATATGATATATGGTCATCGTAACGATATTGGTGGGTACGCAAGGGCGATGACAGAGTTTGATAAACAGCTCGGCGAGCTTATTTCTTGTTTAAAAAAAGACGACGTAGTTATTATAACAGCAGACCACGGTTGTGATCCAGCGTCACCGAGTACAGATCACACGAGAGAATATGTTCCGATGGTTGTTTTTGGTGAAAATGTCAAGTCGGGTGTTGATCTTAAAACTAGAAAGTCGTTTGCGGATGTAGGAGCTACGATAGTTGATTATTTAGGCGTAATATCTAATACTAGTGGAGAGTCTTTTTGGAGTAAAATAAAAAAATAATTATAGTTATGATTGGAGAAACAAAAATGAGAAGAATATCGAGGTTAGCATCGCTGTTATCAGTTTTTAGTGTCTTAACAAGTTGCGCAGCTAATACTGGCGATCAATCAGAAAAATATTCGATAGCTTTGATGACCGATACAGGAGGAATTAATGACCAGGCGTTTAATCAATCAGCTTGGGAAGGAGCTAAAAGAGTTAAGCAGGATCTAGATTTTAATGTAAGGTATATAGAATCAAAACAAGTTTCTGATTATAAGACTAATTTAGATTCTTTAGCGGATTCAGATCCTGATATGATATTTGTTATGGGTTATACGGCTGCTGATGTACTAAAAGACGTCGCGGGAGTTAATACAGATCAACATTATACGATAATAGATAACGAATATGACGAAAAAATAGATAATATTTTATCTGTAAGATTTAGAGACGAAGAGCCGGCGTTTTTGGTTGGGTATATCGCTGGATCTGTTACAAAGTCTAATAAAATCGGTTTTATTGGAGGGGCCAAAAGCGACACAATAGACGCTTTTGAGTTTGGTTTCAGAGCGGGAGTTGCTTGGGCGGCCAAAGAGTTAGATAAAGAGATAGACGTTGAAGTACAGTACGCAGATAACTTCCAAGACGATACAAAAGGCAAGGCAATGGCAAATGTGATGTACTCAAAAGGAATTGATATTATATATCATGGAGCAGGAAACTTAGGTAGAGGAGTTATCGAAGCAGCGAAAGAAAACAACAAATATGTTATAGGGGCCGATAGAGACCAAAAATATTTGGCGCCAAAGAACGTAATTTCTTCGACAATAAAATTAACAGGAGAAGTAGTTTATCGTGTTTGTAGCGAAATTAAAGAGACAGGAAATCTTGATGATATAACCGGAAGGAACGCAAAGATGGGTTTTAAAGAAGGTGTTGTTGATATTTCTGAAGCTACAAAAGAGATGATCGAGCCTGAACTTGTTGAGAAAGTCGAAGATCTTAAAGAAAAAATAATAAATCAAGAGATAGTACCACCTAATAACGAAAGTAGTTTTGATAAATATATTAGTAATTTATAGGAGGCGGACGATGAAAAAAAAGTTTAATATTTTTTTATTAATAGTTTTTGTATTGGGTTTAAATTTAACAGGTTGTAAAAAAACTCAAGAAATTAAAGAAAATAATATTGGAGACTCAGTTTCTCAAAGTAAAAGTGATTATTTGGGTTTAGTTATGAATTCTTCTGGAGAGTATGAAGGATCGCTTAGTCAATCGTCTTTAAGAGGCCTTAAAAAAGCTGAAGAAGAATTAGGTTTTAAAGTCGAATATTTAGAGTCTGATACAAGTGATAGCTATAGAACAAATATAGAATATTTTACAGACTGCGCTTTGGATATGTTGTTTTGTGCCGGATATGAGATGGCAGATGACGTTGAAGAGTTTGCTAGCGCACATCCTGATGAACATTACGCGATTTTAAATTATAGTTTTGATGAAAACATAAATAATATTTTATGTATTGAATTCGAAGATAATCAGGTTGCATTTGAGGCTGGTTATTTAGCAGCTTATCAAACAAAAACAAATAGATTAGGATTTCTTGGAAGTTTTAGAAGCGAAGAAATGGACGCCTATGAATTTGGTTTTAAGGCAGGAGTTGCTTTGGCAGCTAAAGAACTTGGAAAAGAAATTTTCGTTGAAGTTGATTACATAGACAGTTTTGACGACGAAGATTTAGCTAAAAAAGATGCTGATAAACTTTACGACGCTGGAGCGGATATAATATATCACGCAGTTGGAAAGGCTTCTAGTGGAGTAATTGAGTCGGCTAGAGCACACCGTACTTTTGTAATTGGTTCGGAGATAGATCAAAATAATTTGGCGCCAGAAGTTTTTTTAGCGTCGACAATTAGAAACGTTGAGGACGTTGTTTATAATATCGCGAAAGAAATAAAAGAAGCTAAACAAGTTAGCGACGTAACAGGAAAGACTAAGTTCTTGGGAATAAAAGATGGTGCTGTTAAAATTGAGCTTTCAAAAAATAATATGATTCCAGAAGAGTTGATAAAAAAACTCGGTGAGATAGAGCAAGCGATTATAGAAGATAAGATAGATTCGCCTTATGAAGAGACGACATATGAAGAATATATAAAAAATATATAAAAAATATTTTTTATAATATAATATTGGATTTTAGGTTATAGTTGGCGATTATAAAAAGTCGTGTAACTATAGCCTGTTTTTTATAATATTTATAATATTTATTTTGGAGAAAATAAATTTGAATTTAGATTTTAATAAAAATTTTTTGAGACAAAAATTTAAAAATTTAAAATATAATATAGCTAAAGAAGAAAAAGATTTATTAGATAAGAATATTAAAAAAAATATTTTAGGTCTAAGCGAATATTTAGAGTCAGATATAATATTAGCTTACTTGGCGAACAAAATAGAAATCAATATAGATGATTTAATTTTTAAAGCTAATAAAAAAATAGCGGTTCCGAGATGTTTAGATTTAGATTACGAGCCAACGATGGATTTTTATTTTATAAGTAATTTATCTGATGTATCGATTGGAAGGTTTAATATTAGAGAACCTAAGATATTAAAAAATAATATTTTTGATAATAATATTATTTTAAATAAAAAAGTTGTTATGTTAGTTCCGGGTCTTGTATTTGATAAAAAAGGCTATAGAGTTGGCTACGGAAAGGGATATTACGACAGATATTTAAGCCGGTTAAAAAATAAAATTTTAAAAATAGGGCTGTGCTATGATTTTTGTTTAATAAATAAAATTAATACAGATAATAATGATATACCGGTTGATATTTTAGTTACAGAGACTAAAGTTTTAAGACTAGATTAAATTTTTTTGTTTTTTGTTTTTTATTAAAAAAAAGAAGGGTCTAAACTAGATGAATAATAAATTTAAAATTAATAGTGTAGCGTTTTTAAGTATTTTTATAATTTTAATTTCGAGTTTACTTTCTTGGGGGATCATAGAAGTTGCTAAAGATATTTTGGGGTTAAAAAAGAACGAAATATCTAGTGAAGTTGTTATTCCAAAGGGTTCGTCGACAGGGAAGATAGCGAGTATTTTAAAAAATAATAAGATAATTAAGTATCCGATTGTTTTTAAAGTTTACTCGAAACTTACTAAAGTTGATAATACATACAGAGAAGGGAAGTATGTTCTTAGTTCGACGATGTCGTATTCAGATATTATATATTATTTTCAAAATATGACGGCTAGAGAAGACGTTGTTAAAGTTACGATACCTGAAGGATATACAGTTAATCAAATAGCTAGCTTACTTAAAGAAAAAGGTGTTTGTGAAAAAAAACAAGATTTTTTAGACGCTATAAATAACGAAAAATATAAATCCGAAGCGTTAGATCAGGTCGAAGATAATAAATTAATTTGTTTTAAATCTGAAGGCTATTTATTTCCTGATACATATGAATTTATATTAAAAGACAAGCCTAAACATCTTATTGAAATTATGACACAAAATTTTGATAAGAAAGTATTGGGTGAACTAAGACAAGATATTGATAAGTCTGAGTTGAGTTTATCGGAAATTATTACTTTAGCTTCGATAGTTCAAAAAGAGTCGACGAGCGCAGATGTTATGAAAAAAGTTTCGTCGGTATTTTTTAATAGACTAAATAACCCGAGGGAATATTTAAGATTAGAATCAGACGTTACGATTCTTTATATAGAATCGGATATTAAGCCGAATTTAGAGATGAAAAACCAAGAGATGTACGACAGTTATAACACTTATGTTTGTAAGGGGTTACCGGTCGGGCCGATATGTAACCCTGGGTTAGACGCAATAAAATCGGTTTTAGAGCCAGAAGATACAGATTATTATTTTTTCTTGACGGATATTAATAACGATTATTATTGGGCGACGAATTTTTCTCAACACAATAATAATATATATAAAGCTAGTAGGTTAGGCGCCGTAAAGGGGTTAAAAACAGATTAAACAAGATTCTCTTAATAGAGAGTCTTTTTTTATAATTTTTTTATAAAAACACTTGACTTGCAGCAAAAAATATATTATAATATAATAAAAAACATATTTTTGTTTTGTTAGGAGGAAATTTTTATGTATTTTATAAAAAAATTAAATAATTTAAAAAATAATTTAAATTTTAATTTACCAAAATTTGGTACGGGGGGGGGTACTAGGAGATATAAATATATAATATTTTATATTATATTTTTAATAAGTATTAGTATTCGGTCTTTTGGAATTTTGGATACAGAAATTATAGACGGAAAAACTTATTATAAGATAAATAATAAAGATAATTTAAAAGAATTTGCTCAGATTGTAAATGGCGAAGGTAAGTATGAAGATAGCGCTGATCCCAGCGCCAACGCGATATTAACTAAAGATATCGAATTTAATAAAGATAATGATGATCCAGCTAAATTAGAGGATTGGCACGAGTACGGAAAAGATTACGCGGCTTGGCTAAAAAATGGAGCAGAAGGAGATAAAGAGCCGGATGAGCCAAAAAGTAAGCCGGGCGAAGAATGGACGCCGATCGGGGATACTACATATGGATATGAAGGAATATTTGATGGGAATGGGTTTAGTTTGAATGGGCTATATTGTAATGTTGCTAATTATAGTGTGGGAGGATTATTTAGTTCAGTTGGTATGAATGGAGTAGTTAAAAATTTAGGAATAAAAAATGCATATGTAAGTGGAGGTAACCATACTGGTGGGTTAACAGGAAGATCGGATTATAGCGAAATAAGTGGTTGTTATGTTGAAAATTGCACAATAATAAAAAATGGTACAGATAGTTGGTACTATAATTTAGGAGGATTGATAGGATATTGTTATTCAGGAAAAGTTAATAAGTGTTACAGCAAAGGTTGCCTAGTGGCGACAAACAGTGAAAATAGTAGCCTAGGAGGGTTAGTAGGAGATTGTAGTGGATGGTCTAGTATGGTGTGTAGTTATAGTGAGAATTGTAGTATAACAGCGAATAGAGATAGAGAGAGTTCGGTAGGAGGATTAATAGGAAGTTCGGGTGTTAACATTATAGGATATTGTTATAGCACAAATGTAGACTTAACGGGAACATATAAAGGGGGAATATTTGGTGAATTATTATATGGTAGTTTACCGATTACAAATAGTTGTTATTATTTAAAAGATGAGAACGAAAAAATTAATAATGACTTAGTAGGAATTGGAGCAATAGATAATTATATTGACGGTGAATGGAAGAGTATAAAGTGTGATAGTGATGAAGAAACTAAGATGATAGCAGCGACGGTCGCTGAGTTTACTGATGATACAGTATTAAATGGGCTGAACAAAGTGGTAATAGATTTAGGATTAACAGAAAAAATATTTGAAAATAATGAGATCGTGGGAGATAGTAGAGAGTATTTAAAACTGACTTTTGATGAGCTGAATTATAATATAAATAGTAGAGAGACTCTAGAAAAATTTAGAGATGTGGTAAATTCGGGGTTAATTACGCTAAACGCAAAATTAACAGAAGATATCAAATTTAATACTAGTGATACGGATCAAGCTAAATTAGGAGCTTGGAAAACTTGGGGAGAAGAATACGCTAATAATCTTGAAAAAGGATCAAATAAAGATCCTGATAGTAAAGCTGAGCCGAACGATATCTGGACGCCAATCGGAAGTAATATCACGCCGTATATGGGAACTTTCGACGGAAATAATAAAACAATTAGTGGGATATATTGTAATGTTTATAATGATTCAGGAAATGCTTACGCGGGATTATTTGGGTATGTTGGCTCAGACGGAAAGATAGAAAACTTAGGAATAAAAAATTCTTTTATAAGAGCGAAAAGTAGCGATTACTCTGGCTCTGGAGGAGGGCTGATAGGTTCTTGTTCTGGAACAGTGACGAATAGTTATAGTAGCGGTTGTGAAGTAGTGGGCTCTGGCGATGGCTCTGGCTCTGGAGGAGGGCTGAT
>JAGAUG010000051.1 GCA_017828935.1 Oscillospiraceae bacterium
AAAAAAAATTTATAAAAAAATTTATATATTTTTTGATTTTATGTTTGGTAATTTATTTTGTATATTTGTTTTATAAAAACGACTATATTTCGAGCTTAGTTGATAATATAGGCGGGATCTATAAAGTTTTAAAAAAAGGTGAAGGGTACCCGGTTAGTTTGAACGCGATTGATATAAAAGATAAATCGAAGCTAGGAAACGAAGTTTTGATCTTAGACGAGGATGATATTTATATATTAAATAAATATGGATCTAAGACTTTATATCAAAAACATGAACTGACTAATCCGAGGGTTGTTTCTAATAATAAAAAAGCCGTTGTTTACGAACATCTTGGAAGTAAATTTCAAGTTTATTTAAAAACAAAAAAAGTTTTTGAAAAAAAATTAGATAATATAATATATAATATGAATCTTTCTGACGATGGAAAGTTAGTTATTATAAAAGATTCCAATCAATTTGTTTCGAGTTTAGAGATTTTAAATAAAAATTTTAAGCCAATTTTTAAATTAAATTCAGCTGATAAGTATATTATAGATGTGGCTTTTTCAAAAAACAATAAAGATTTTGCGATTGCTTCTTTGGGAGTAGATGGATCTGAGTATATAACGACTATCACTTTTTTGAGTATCAACAAAGATCAAAAAATTTCTGAAATTGATTTAAAAAACGAAACAGTATTATCTGTAAAGTATAAAGAAAACGGTCTATATGTTATAGGAACAAAAAGTTCGTATATAATTAATAATAAAGGCGAGATAATTCGCGAGTATAAATATAATAATAGAATTATAAAAGCTTATAACGATGAATATTTAAAAAATATTATATTAATATTTGAAAATTATAATAAACTTGATAATAACGATATAATTTTTTTGAATAATAATCTAGAAGAAATAGGTTACCAAACAATAAGAGGAAGAATAAAAGATATCTCTGGAGATCAAAGAAGGCTTTATATCTTGACGGATGAAAATATTTTAGAATATAATGTAACGTCGAGATTTATTAAAAAATATAATTTAAGCTCGTCTGTTAGCGATATTATATCTGTTTTTGATAAATTATATAAAATTAATTTATTAGAAATTGATTTGATAAAATAATTATTAATTATTGGAGATTGGTTTTATTTATGATAAAAATAGATTTGTTAGACGAAGTTATTTGGGATTGGTTACCAGTTATAAAAATTACGAAGTATCCGGTTGAGCAAGGGGCTTTTAGGCCCTTTGCTCAAGCGCAATTTTGTTATAAATTAAATAGTGGATTGTTTATTAAAATAATAGCTTTTGAAGTTGATCCGGTTAATAAAATAACGGAGAATAATAATAATAAAATATTTAATGATAGCTTACTTACTGTTGTTATTGGAAATAAAAATAAAAATAATTTTAAGTATATATCTGTGTCGTTTAATAAAAATAATAATTATTTAATAAAAGAATATCAAGACAATAGTTTTATATCAGAAAAATTAGAAATAAATCCTGTCGAAGGGGAAGATTTACAGGGAATATATTGGGGTGGATATTTTTTAATAACAGAAAATATATTAAAAAAATATTTGGATTTTGATTATAAAATTAACAAAGATTTTTATATTAATTTTATAAAGAGTGGAGTGTATAATAATAATTTTTATTCTGGAGGATTTGTAGATATAAAAAAAACTTGGACTTGTAATTTAGAAAAAGTTTTTATTAATAATTTTAATAAAATAAGTGGGGGATCTGAGATTTGAAACAAAAATGGAATAGTAATAAATATTTAACAACAGCGCTTTACGCGTTTATAGTTATTTGTTTTAGTATTTTGTTTTATTTTTTTGTGTCGAATATAGGCAATATATTTAGTTGGTTTGGAAATATAATAAAAATTTTGAGTCCTATAACGTTAGGACTTTGTTTTGCTTATCTTTTTAATCCGTTATTAAATAAAGTTGAAGGATTTTTAAAAAATAATATAAAAAAATTAAAAAATAACAAACATGTTCTTAGAACAGTCTCGATGATTATTACATACTTGGTTATTATAACTTTAATTATATTGTTTTTATATATTATAATGCCGCAAATAGCTTCTAGTTTAAAATATATCTTTGATAACTTTCCGGAATATATAGATAATTTAAAATCTAGTATAGTTGATATGTCTGGTAAGAGTGATTTGTTTTCGATTACGATGAGTAAAATATTAAACTATGCAGAACAATTTTTTAGCCATACTTATACGTTTTTAGGAGAGACGTTGCCGAGAATATATGATATAGCTAAAAATATAACAGTTACTTTGATGAATATCGTTGTTGGAATAGTTATTTCTGTATATATATTAGCTAGTAAAGAAGTTTATTTTTTTCAAATTAGAAAATTACTTAGGGCGCTTTTTTCGAGAGAAACTAATAAAACGATCTTAGGAATGGTAAAATCAGTTCATATTGTGTTTAGTGGATTTATAACAGGAAAGATCGTAGATTCTATAATAATAGGAATAATTTGTTTTATTGGGATGAGTATTTTTAGATTTCCGTTTGTACCATTGATTAGTGTTTTAGTCGGAGTCACTAACGTAATACCTTATTTTGGGCCGTTTATCGGAGCTTTACCGAGTATATTATTAATAATGATCGTTGATCCGATAAAGAGCTTATTTTTTGCGATTTTTGTTTTTGTTTTACAACAGTTCGATGGAAACTATTTAGGACCAAAAATTCTAGGAGAGACGACGGGTCTTAGTCCTTTTTGGGTTATATTTTCTATAATTTTATTTGGTGGAATTTTTGGAGTTTTGGGGATGTTTGTAGGAGTTCCTATATTTGCGATAATATATTCGCTAATAAAATGTTTTATAAACGAACTTTTAGAAGACAAAGAAAAAAAAGAATTAAAAGTGCAAAGAGAAAAAAATTTTTTAGATAAATAAAAATAAAATATATTAGTTAATATATAAAAAATAAAGGACGTAAAAATATAAAGATGTTTTTAAAAAAAATAAGAGTTGTTATATTAATATTGTTGATAGTGAGCTTTTCTGGTTGTAAAAAAAATAATATTAGAGATCTAAAAGATATAATCGAAAGAGGAAAAATAACAGTTGTTACTAACGCAGTATTTCCGCCTTTTGAATATTATAAATTTAATAATATCGAAGGAATAGATATTGACATTGCAAGAGAAGTTGCTAAAGATATTGGGGTAGAACTTGAAATATTAGAGATGAATTTTGACGGAGTTATAGCTGCGATTGCTTCTGGTAAGGGAGATTTTGTCGCGGCAGGGTTGACAAGAGATCCTAAAAAAGAAAAAGCAATTTCTTTTTCTGATGATTATATATTAGTTCCGCAAAGCTTAATTTTAATTAATAATAAAATTAATAATAAAATTAATAACGAGATAGATGCGCTTAAAGATAAAAAAATAGGTGTCCAAATAGGAACAACGTCAGATAAATATATTAGAGATAATATAAAAAATGGTTTTTTGAAAAATAGCTTGTCTGAATTAGTTGAAAAAAAAGAATATTTAGACTTAGTTATAGATCTTAGGAATAATAGATTGGATGTTATTGCGTTAGATGGGTTTATTGCTAGAGAAATAGTTAAGCGAAATAAAGATCTAATATATTTTGATAGAGATAGCGAAAATTACGCTTTGGCTGTAAAAAAAGGTAACGACGATTTATTAAAAAAAATAAATCAAACAATAAAAAGATTATTAGATCAAGATAAAATAAAAGAATTTTATAAAAAACACTATGACTATAAATTTAAATAATATAATTTAAAATATGTTTTTATTATAAATAGTAAAAACATATTTTTTTGTATTTAAATAAAAAAATCAGAGCAAAGCTCTGAAAAATAAAATTTTTAGGTAAGATTATATTATATATTTATCTAAAAATTCTTTTAGGTTATTTCCGGATTTTATTAATTTTGATTTTTCTTCTAGTGTTAAATTTTTGCAAATAGATTCTTCTAGTTTTTCAACGCCGTCTTGCCCTAAAACAAA
This sequence comes from Oscillospiraceae bacterium, assembly GCA_017828935.1. Lineage (GTDB taxonomy): Bacteria > Bacillota > Clostridia > Oscillospirales > Ruminococcaceae > RGIG8779. The sequence continues at coordinate 4,017 of JAGAUG010000051.1, forward strand.
CGGCAAGCTTAGCGATACACCGCACAAACCAAACTCACCGTCTAGACAACTAGACAGACTAATTATTTGTTTTTTATTATTTAATATAATATCGACAAGGTGACAAACACAGGTAGATATTCCAAAGTGAGTTTTATTTTTTCCTGATATAATATTAGCGCCCATCTTGATAACGTCGTTTTCGATTTTTGATTTTATTTCTTGATCAAATAAAATATTATTTGATTTACAATAATCGTCTATTAATATATTTTTTATTTTAGTTTGGCTCCAAACAATAACTTGGGAGTCGCCATGTTCGCCAATAACAAGGCCGCTTACATCAGAGATAGGACAAGATATATAGTCAGCGATCGAAAAAATAAATCGAGAAGTGTCAAGAGAACATCCAGTTCCAAAAATCAAGTTTTTATTTATATCTAAAATTTTTGATATCTGATATGTAATTATATCAACTGGATTAGAAACAACGATAATTTTATTATTATTATAATATTTTTTTATATTCTCAGCAATAATTTTAGAAATTTTTAAATTTTCGACGATCATATCTAATCTGGTTTCTCCAGGTCTTCGACTTCTTCCGGCTGTAACAATAATAATATCGCTGTCTTTAATATCGTCTTGATAAGTTCCGACTTTAATATTAACGTCACCGAAACAAGAAATACCGTGTTTAATATCTAAAACTTCAGCTTGAACTAATTTATTATTAATATCTATTAACGCTATATTTTTAGCTAAGTTTTTTATTACAAGAGAGTAAGCTATATTCGACCCAACAGCGCCGGCTCCAATAATAGATATTTTTTTCATCACAAACACCAACTTAATTTATTATATTATTTTTTATATTTATATTATTTTATTTTATTTATATTCCAATTTGGTGGAAATCTCCGCCGATAACATCATCGGAAGACAAGATAATTAAGAACGCACGGTCGTCTATGTTTTTAATAATTCTTTTTACTTTTGTTATTTCGTTGGATCTTACAACACACATAATCATCTTAGTTTCTTGTTTTGAATAAACTTTTTCAGTGTGGAATTTAGTAAGTCCTCGATTAATTTCAGACATAAGTTTAGAAGATATCTCAGGATATTTGTCTGATATTATATAAACAATTTTCATCTTGTTTGCGCCCGACAAAACCGCATCAATAGTCTTAGTATAAATAAAAGTAGCTATTAGACCGTACAAAGCTGAGTCGATTCCGTTATTTGGTCCGTCGCCTAAAGTATATATATATGACGAAGCACATATTATAAAAAAATCAACTAACATCATCAAATTACCAATAGACATCGCAGGGAACCTGATTTGAAGTAAACGACTTATAATATCAGTTCCTCCTGTAGTAAATCCTCTTGTAAAAATCAAAGCGACTCCAAGACCAATAAGTAAGCTACCAAAAATAGTTCCTAGTAGCTGTTGGCCTTCGTATTTTGGTAACATAGGAGTTATATAATTCATCATTAGTGATGAGCCCAAGATTACAAGCGTTGTATTTATTGCGAATCTCTTACCGATAAAAATTAAAGCTAAAATTAACAATGGCGTATTAATTAATATCATCAAAGTTCCCATTTGGATTCCAAAAGAAGACATTATGGCTGATGAAATTCCGCCAACTCCTCCGATCGCTACTTCGTTAGGCATCAAAAATCCAAAAAAAGCGTACGAAAATAAAAAACATCCACAAAACGCAAATAAAATATCTAATAAAATTTGAGAGAATCTATTTTGTTTTTTTCTAGACAATAATATCTACCTCTTTCTAAATTTATTTTAATTATTTAATTATTTTATTATATCATAAATACAATAAAAACGCAAACAAAAACGAGAAGTTAAAAAAACAAACAAAATCCGGAACTAAAAACAATAATAAAATTAATATTTTTAATTAACAGAGATATGGCTTGTTTTTATAAGCTTCTCATCGATCTATTATTTTTTTTTGTTTTTATCGTTACTAAAATTATAATTTGAACCAAACTTTAATGGCTCTTTAAATTTTTTGCTTTCTTCTTCTGAAAGATTATACTGATCAGATATTTTTTTTATATCTTCGCCCAAAGAAATATTTTTAGTGTCTGATAAATTTTCTTCGTCGATTTTTATTGGGGTGCCATTTTTGTCCAAAGAAATAGAAAAAGTTCTTTCTTTTAGTTTACTAGTTTTATTAGTTAAAACTTCTTCGTCAGATATATTATTATTGATTTCAGGATCTTCTTTATATGACGGTAACATCGAAATAAGATCAATATGAGACTTATAAAGGGAAATTATCTTGCTCTTAAAATCCGACGATTCTTTTTGGAGTTTAGATAACATTTTCTTCTCTTTGTCGACTTCTTTTTTTGCGCTCGAAATCATCTCATTAGACTTTGTTTCAGCCTCAGACAAGATTAAATCAGCTTGGTCATTGGCTTTCTTTACTACGTTATCACTGACTTTTTTAGCTTCTAACAAAACATCAGTTAATTTTCCCTCTTGTTGGCGATATTCTGTAAGTTTTTCAACTAAAAAATCTACTTTTTTTTCTAATTGCTCTTTTTCTTGATATATTTTATTAAAGCTTTCAAAAACTTCAGACATAAACTTATCTACGTCAGTTGGTTTGTACCCAAAAACTTTAGTTTTTTCAAATTTTTTCTCAGATATATCTTTTGGAATCATTTGTTTTTTACCTACTTTCTTTATTATAACACCCGAATCTTATAATATTTTAAAATCAAAAACTAACTAATTAAAAAATACATCATTTCCGCCGATTTCGTCTAATAAGTTGCCCATAATATCTACGTTGTACGGTGTTATTATATATGTACCATTAGCTACCCTTTTTATTTGACCTCCGTTAGCGTAAGCAACGCCACTAAGAAAGTCTAAAAGTCTCCTGGAAATATCCCTGCTAGTATCTTCTAAATTTAATACAACAGTATGTTTGGAATTTAAATTATCAGCTATAGATCCTGCGTCTTCATATCTTTCAGGTTTAACTAAAATAACCTGCAACTGTGTTGTAGTATTAATATTTAAAACTTTATCAGTCTTATTCGAAGAAATAGACCGATAATTAGTTACGTTTTCATTAGTAATTAAATCCATCTCTTCATCTGAGTCGTCCTCAGGTAACCCCATAATATTTTTTATTTTATCAACTAAACTCATTATAAAACTCCTCCTTTAAATTGTTTGTTTTTTACTATTTAACTTAATTTTAATCAATCAATAATCTTACCATCATAAAGCCCTTGACCACTCAAGATAACTTCATCGAAAGCTTGGAGATAATCGTTCTCTAGTGGTCTTAGTTTCGACAATACTTTTTGACTTGTTTCAAAAATAACATCTATTTTTTTAAATTTTATTTCTTTATCGTCTTTTATAAATACTCCTTTTTCGCCGTTAAGAAATCTTATAGCTTTCATATTAACAGCTAAACCACGGAAAGATTTTGTTGAAATATTAACTTTTTTCTTTCTTAAGTTTAAAATTTCTCTTGAAATATAATTGCTTTTTAAAATTACAAAACAGTCTTTATTATTATTATCTTCGTTAATATTTAAAACAACAGCTGGAATTTTTTTTGAATTAGATATATCACAATCAATTTCAACTGAATTTCTATATTTTAAACTATCTATATTTTTTTTGTTAGTTTTTAATATTACATACCAATCAAATCCTGTGACTATCTTACCTATATAATAATTATTATCGATTTTTCTTGGCGAAGATTTAATAATCTTATAACAACTGTTATTATCTAAGTAATTATCTAATAAAAGAGATTTTTTTTCACTTTTATTTAAAATTCCTTTTTCGAAGCCGTCAAGTTGGCTATTAAAATAACCAGAAACAGGGGAAACAATCGTCTGGAAAACACATCGTTTGTTACTGAAGGCTTCTTCTTGATTTTTTAAACTCTTAATTTTTTCATCTAAACCTTTTATTTGACCATAAACTAAATTTTTCTTTATCAAAGATATAAATAAATCGTGTTTTTCTTTTTTTAAATTATTTAAAGTTTTTTTGTTAGATAAATCTATAAAACTTCCTAAGTTATTAATAATTTGATTATATAAAACTTCAGACGATAAACTTTTTCTGTTTTTAAGCAACTTGACTTCAGACAATAAGTCAAGCTCCTCTTGAATATTAGCCAGGTCATAGATAGACTTAACGTCTTTGTTATTATCATAAATAACAGCAACAACCTGATTGGCTGCTACTTTTTCTCCATCTTTTACAAAATAACTTATAATTTTGTTGTCTAAATTATTTGGGACTCGGCGACGTCGCAGTTTTATTAAATTTTCTTCTCTAATGGCGAATATTTCTCCAGAGAAAGTATTTGTAACAAGAGACGAAAAAACAGTCTCTGTCTCATAGCGATTATTATAAAAAAAAGATATCAAATAATTATAACCAGTCGCCCCTAGCCAAAATAAAACTATAATAAAAAAAAACTTGCTAATATTTTTCATCTCTATATTACAAAACTACTCTGAAATTTTTATAGCCTCAGAAGGGATTATAGTAGATACAGCGTGTTTGTATATCATATTTTGTTTGTTTTCAGATTCAAGAATTATTATAAAGTTATCAAAACCAATAATTTTTCCTCGCATCTGAAACCCATTTTCTAAATATACTTGAACGACTATTTTATTTTTTTTTGTATAATTTAAAAAAAGATTTTGTAAATCCATCTCTTTAGTTTCTTCCATGTAAAACCACTCCTAAATAAAAAACAATTAAACAATCCAAACCATATATAACATTATAATATCTAGATAATTATATTTTATCACGATAGATTAATTTTTTCTAGTAGTTTTAAACAAAAACTTATCAACTCTTCAAAATTCTCACATTCATCTATATTAATCCAATTAATTTTATTGTTTTTGCCAAACCAACTTATTTGTCTTTTGGCGTATTTCCTGGTATTATGTTTTATTTTTTGTATGACATATTCTAGGCTTTCTTTTTTTTGAAAATATTCATAAAATTCTTTGTAGCCAATCGCTTGAATAGACGTGGTTTTAAGATTATTATTAAATAAAAGTCTTGCTTCGTTGATTAATCCAGAGTTTATCATATCGTCAACCCGGTTGTCAATTTTATTATATAACAATTTTCTGTCTTTATAATTAAGACCGATCCAAATAGATTTATAAAAATCTTGATTTTTTTTAGTTTCTAAAAAAACTTGATCTAAAGTCTTTGAAGTTAAATAATTAATTTCAAGAGCTCGTATTAATCTTTTTTTATTATTTTTTTGAATTTTTAAAGCCGAATTTTTATCGAGTTTATAAAGCTTTTGTCTAATATATTCTTCTCCAAATTCGTCATATTCTTTTGACAATTTTTTTCTTAAATCAAGATCTTGGGGAATTATATCTAGATTAATATTATTAACAACAGAGTCAACATAAAGACCGGTTCCACCCGTCAAAATTGCTAGCTTATTTCGCGATTTAATATCTAGTATTTTTTCTTTGGCGAGATTTACATATTCAGATAAATTAAAATCTTGGTCTTTATTAATAATATCAATTAAGTGATAAGCGACGTTTCCAAGTTCGCTCTTGCTGGGTTTTGCCGTTCCAATGTTAAGTTCTTTATAAACTTGCATCGAATCGGCGTTAATTATTTCTCCGTCCAGTTTTTTAGCTAGTTCGATAGCAAGACGAGTCTTTCCTGTTGCTGTTGGCCCGACAATAGCTAATATATCTATTTTTTTTAGTTTATATTTTATTTTTTTGATTTCTAGTATCTCTATCATATATAACTATCTTAGCTTTATTTATTTTTTTGATTATATTTATTCATAGATATATTAAAACCGTTTTTTATAATAGACTCGAAACACTCGCAGGCGAGATTAACGCCCTTATTTAGATTTTCTAGCTCTGTTTCTTTGAATTTACTAAGAACCCAATCAGCCAAATTATATTCTTGACTAGGCTTTTTGGAAACGCCGACTTTGATTCTTATAAAATTATCTTGATTTAATAAACTAATAATATTTTTAATTCCGTTGTGACCTCCAGCTGAACCGTTTGTCTTAATTTTTATTTGACCTAAATCTAGCGTTATATCGTCGTAGATTATTATTATTTTTTCAGTTGGAATTTTATAAAAATTAGCAGCCAAAGAAACGGCTTCTCCGGATCGATTCATATAAGTTAAAGGCTTTAAAAATAATATATTTTTATTTAAAATATTATTTTTTGAAATAATCGAATTAAATTTTGTTTTACTAAATTTAAAATCAAAGTTAGAAGCTATTTTATCTAAGACAATAAAGCCCATATTGTGTCGAGTCAAATTATATTCGTCCCCAGCGTTACCAAGACCAACTACTATGTAATCTAAACTTTTTTGAAACATAAGTTTTTATATCTCCGAAATAATATTATAATATTATTAATATTAATCAAATAAAATCGAAATTGGCTTATCTTCGTAGATTCTAGCGATCGCATTAGCGAAAGTCGAACCAACTGATAAAACTTTTATTTTATCGATTTGCTTTTCTTTAGGAAGCTCAATTGTATTTAAAACAACCATCTGTTTGATATGACTGTTTTTGATTCTTTCAATTGCGTCGCCAGAAAAAACTGCGTGGCTAGCGCAAGCAAAAACTTCAGAAGCTCCACCGACTTCAACTAGTGCGTTCGCAGCGTTACAAAGAGTCCCAGCGGTGTCTACCATATCGTCTACAATAATAGCTTTTTTGTTTTTGACGTCGCCGATAATATTCATCACTTCGCAAACGTTTGGTTTAGGTCTTCTTTTGTCGATTATCGCGAGCGAAGGGCTTCCAAATCTTTCGGCGAACTTTCTAGCGCGAGAAACAGAACCCAAGTCCGGGGGAACTACAACTATATCTTCTTTGTTTTCGTGTTTGAATTTTTCAGAAAAATAAACAGCCAAAATCGGAGCGCCAAGTAAGTGATCAACAGGCATATTAAAAAATCCTTGGATTTGTGGTGCGTGAAGATCCATTGTTAAAACTCGATCAGCGCCAGCGACGGTTATTAAGTCAGCAAGTAACTTGGCAGAAATCGGATCTCTTGATTTAGCTTTTCTGTCTTGACGTCCATAGCTAAAATACGGCATCACGGCCGTGATCCTCCCAGCAGAAGCCCTTTTAAAAGCGTCTATCATTATTAAGAGCTCCATAATATCGTCGTTAACTCGTTCTGAGCTAGATTGAACTACAAAAACGTCGGAGCCCCTAATAGATTCTTGTATCGAAACGTTAATTTCGCCGTCAGAAAAAGTCGTCACTTCGCTCTTACCCAAATCTAGTCCCAAACAAGTTGATATTTCTTTAGCTAAGTTTTTACTAGCGTTACCTGAAAAAATTTTAATGTCTTTACCGTGAATATTCATAAATTATATCTCCTGATTTTTTTGAAATTTTAATTTATTTTTTAAGCTTCCAGTTCGTCTTATTTATTTGTCTTGATCGAGCGATAGACATCGCACCGTCAGGAATATCATCAGTGATTGTAGATCCTGCAGCTGTGTATACGCCATCGCCTAGCTTAACCGGAGCTATCAAATTAGTATTACATCCAATAAAACAATCGTTGCCAATAATCGTTCGATGTTTTTCTAGGCCGTTGTAATTAACAGTAACACATCCACAACCAAAATTAACTTTTTGACCGACGTCGCTGTCGCCAATATAAGTCAAGTGAGCTACACTTGTATTTTGATCAATATTAGAATTTTTAATTTCAACGAAGTCGCCGATCTTAACTCCGGATTTTATATCACAATTAGGTCTAATATTAGAAAACGGTCCGATTTTAACGTTTTCGCCGATTTTAGAGTTGTCTATATAAGACGACTTAATAATAGATCCAGACCCAATAGAGCTTTTAGAAATAAAAGAATTAGATGTTATGACACAGTTTTCTCCAATCTCGCAAAAATCTTTTAAAATAACTCCAGGGTAAATAACAGATCCAGCGCCAATTTTAACGCTTGGAGAAATCACAACTCCTTCGGTAGAGATAAACTCAATGCCGTTTTCGGCAAGATTTTTAATAACTTCTAGCCGGGCGATCTCGTTCATCTTGAGGAGCTCAAACCTTGTATTAGCACCTAAAACAACTTTTTCGTCTTGACAATTATAAGCGCCTATTTTTTGATTTTCGGCTTTTAATATATCAACAGCGCTAGTTATATAATATTCGTTCTTGATATTATTATTATTTATTTTATCAAGAGCAATCAACAAAGCTTGTTTTTTAAAACACATCACACCGGAATTAATTTCAGAGATGAGTTTTTGATCTTGGTTACAATCAAGCTCTTCGACTATTTTTAAAATATTTTTAGAATTATTTGGATCTCTTAAAATTCGACCGTATCCAAACGGATTTTTAATTTCTGAAGACAAAATAGTTAAAGAATTATTTTCGCTTAGATGATAATCATAAAAATCTTTTAAAATATTTTCTGAAACTAGCGGGGCGTCGCCGAGCATAATCAAAATATTATCGTTTTTAGAATTTTTTATAAAATCAATCGCTTGTTTAACTGCATGAGCGGTTCCAAGCCTTTGTTTTTGAGTTGCATAACAAAATTTATTATTTGTTGCCAAAACAATAAGATCTTTAGAGTCATTATCGTCAGGACAAACAATACAAATCTCTGAGTTGCTACATCCAAGCTTTTGAAGGCTTCTAGAAACCCAGCTGATCATTGGCTCAAAAAGAAGCTCACAAAGGACTTTTGAAGTTTTGGATTTCATTCTTTTTCCTTCTCCGGCGGCTAAGATAATAGCGCTAATATTTTTTTTATTAATAATATTTTTCAAAAATACACGCCCTTTCAAATTCAAAAAACAATTATATTTTTTGTTAATTATATTATATCATAAAATATTTATTTTGAAAACACAAAAACAAAACTATAATAAAAATATTTAGAGTTTAGAAAGATATTTGAGTAAGAGAATTTTAGTATATTAATAATAATAATTATCTTCGATGTCTTCGCAAGTCATTATAACTTTACAGCGCTTTTTATAGCACGCTATAGCGTATTTATATATTTTTACTGGCTCGAATTCTAATAAAGCTTCGGTATAATTTAGTTTATTGATTTGATCTAGTGCTTTTTGACACTCGAGCTCTAAATTATTATTATCAGAATATTTAACTTCGATAACTATTCCAACTCTGGTATCTTCGTGTATTAACATAATATCGCTGTAGCCGTCTCCGGACTCTTGATTAGACTTAACTATCCAATCTGTTCTAAAATTTAAAATTCCGAGTAAGACTCCGTGATAAAAATTTTCTTTCATAGATTTTTTTATATTTGTGTCTCGAATACTTATCATCTCGCGAAGATATTTATCAAACATATCTTGAATTTTTTGTGTATCGCCGTCTAAAAACGCCTGACAAAAACTCGTATATCTCTCGACGTCAGTTTCGATTCGATCACAAAACCAAGAATATATATGATCTTTAAAAATAGATCTTACTTCTTCGTTCGGGATCTTTAATCTAAAAGTTCTTGTTTGAAGTCCAGAGCCCGGTAAGCTATAATCTATTTGTTTGTTTTTATAGTCTTTCTCTTCTAAAGTTAAATACCCAGTAGTAAATAAAACACTCCAAAGATGATTTATAGATTTATCGATTTCAGGGTAAGTTAACTCTTGAAGAACAGTTTTTTCTAGGCTCTTTCCCTCGATTAGTTGTTCTAGTTCCCATCGAGTTGTATTATCAGACTTATTAAGTAATCTACGAACAATATTATTGCCACTCGTGTTAACCCAATAGTTTTGAGGATTCATATTAGGCTCAAACATCAAATCGTCAACATAATTAATAACGTCCCAAGGGCAATAAACATCGATATTTCCGAATTTATAGCCGTTATACCAAGTTTTAGTTAAATTATATTTTTCTTCTAGATTATAATATTTTAATAACTCTAGAACTTCTTGGTCAGTAAAACCGAAATATTCATCAAATCTAACACTCGTAATCGAGTGAATCTTTGGATTGTTAAGACCTGTAAAAATACTTTCTTTGGATATTCTTAGACACCCAGTTAAGACAGCCATTTGTAAACTATCATTAGTTTTGAGAGCTTGGTGTAAAATATTTCGAATCAAAACTACCATCTGGTCGTAATAATTATAATCAAAAGCTTTCGCGAGCGGAACGTCATATTCGTCAATTAAAATTATAGCTTTTTGGTTATAGTGCTTGTGAAGCATTTGAGATAAAAACCAAATACTTTGGTCTGTAATATTTTCGCAAACTAAAAGCTTTTGAATACTTTGTTTTTCGTGTGGTTCTAAAACATCACTTTTAATTAAGTAGCTATGTCGACGGATCTCAGTACAAATAATTTCTTTTATGGCGTTTTTAGCGTGGTCGAAA
>JAGAUG010000052.1 GCA_017828935.1 Oscillospiraceae bacterium
ATATTATTTTTTATATTATTTTTTATATTATTTTTCTTTAGCTGACGAAACATAGGCCATTGTTAAAGAAATTAAAATAAATGCTTGGATAAACGCAGAAAATAAATCAAAATAAATAGACAATACCGCTGGAAGCCCTACTTGAAACACCGGTATATACTGGCCAATTACAGGAATAATAGAGCTTAGCGCTCCGAGACCTGTATATATAAGCTGAGTTATTATAACTCCGGCTGCGATATTTCCGAAGTGTCTAAAGCTAAGCGACACCGGGACGGCAATCTCACTGATAATATTAAGCGGAAACAAAAAAGCAACTGGCTCAAAAAAAGATTTTAAATATCCCTTTAGGCCTTTATATTTCAAGCCATTATACTGTATCATAAAAAACGTCATCAAAGCCCAAGTTAAAGTCATATTAAAATCAGCCGTCGGCGGTCTTAAAGTTAGTAAACCCGACAAACTCGACAAAAACGAAAATATAAATAAAGCTGTTATATACGGTACAAAAATTTCGTTGCCAGCTCCCATCGAAGTTCCAACTAAATTATTCATTACAGTAACAAGTTTCTCAGCTAAAACCTGTTTTGAACTTATATTTTTTTTATTTAAATTTCTAGTCAATATTTTTATAATAATAAATACTAATAATATTATAAACCAAGAAACTATAACAGTTTCTGTTATTGGAATCCCTCCCAAAAACGGAATAACAAATATTATTTTCGGACCATTTACATTCAAGTTATTTCACCCGTCTTTTATTTAATTTATTCTAAAAAAGCTTGGAAAAATATCGCTATCTTAGAAAAAAACAAAGAAACTAAAAAAGCTAAATTATTTATTTTATTTATTTTCATCGCTATTATAATTACTATCGCCATCAAAAAATATCTAATATAATAATAAAAAACAGCTCTTGTTTTTATTTTATTTGTTTGACTCGAAATCAAAACTAATCTTTCAGTACTAATAGCGATAAATATAAAATTCAAAACACTGTAACTACTACCTAAAATCAATCCCAATACAAAAGACATATTATTTTTTTTAAAAAAACACAAAATTATATAAAATATTATATCTAAAACCAAAACAACAACAGCGTTATTTTTAATTTGTTTTTTTATAAGTTTATCTCTTATAATATTAATATTAATATTCATAAAATAAAAATTAAAAAAATTTTAAATTATAATTTTAGAATGTCTTGTCGCGTGACACCCAATATTAACAGCAACCGGAATCGAAGCGATGTGTGTTGGCGCCCATTCTATATTAACTGCTAAAGCTGTTGTCTTCCCTCCAAGACCTTGAGGACCTATATTTAAATTATTAACGCTATCTAAAATTTTTAGCTCTAAATTTTTATATCTTTCGTCTTGATTTCTAAGCTCAACATCTCGACACAAGGCTTTTTTTGATAAATAAGCTGAATATTCAAAATCTCCGCCAATTCCAACGCCGATAACCATCGGCGGACAAGCGCTAGCCCCCGCACTCTTAACTGTTTCTAAAACAAAATCTATAATCTGTTCTTCTCCAGCCGAAGGCGTCATCATCTTAATCTTGCTCATATTTTCGCTTCCAAAGCCCTTTGGCGCTACTAAAATTTCTATCTTGTCGCCTTCAACAAGATCTATATAAATTATAGCCGGTGTGTTATCTTTTGTATTTTTTCTACTAAAAACTGGGTCAGATACAACTGAACACCGAAGATAACCACGAAGATATCCTTCTCTAACACCTTTGTTAACAGCGTCTTTAATCGAACCTCCAGTTAATCTTACGTCCTGGCCAATTTTTAAAAAAACAACAGCGATACCTGTATCTTGACAAATCGGAATCTGTTTTTCTTGGGCAAATTCATAATTTTTTATTAACAAATCAATAATATCTCTTGACATCAAATCTGTCTCTAAATCTAAATATTTATTAAATAATTTTTTTGTATTTTCCGGCAAGATTACATTAGATTTGATACACAAATCAGCGACAACTTCAGATACTTGACTTACATTAATTTCTCTCATAATATATTATTTTTTAAATTACTCTCTTCCCGTCGATTATTATTATTTTTGGCGTAGCTTTTAAATTAAACGGATCTTCATCAAATAAAACTATATCTGCGTCTTTTCCTTCTTCGATAGAGCCTATTTTGTCGTCTAAGCCACATATTTTAGCCGGATTAATTGTAATCGATTTAAGAGCTTCAAGCCAATCCAAGCCTTCTTTTATAGCTAAAGCCCCAGAAAACGTTAAATATTCTGTCGGAACAACTGGATGGTCAGTTGATATAGCAACATCTAGACCTTCTTTGTTTAATTTAACAGGATTAAAATTACTAAGATTTTTCATCTCAACTTTACTTCTATCACAAAACAACGGTCCAGTAATAATCTTGGCTTCTTCTTTTTTGAGATCTTCTGAAATTAAATAGCCTTCTGTCGCGTGAATAATTACGTAATCTAAATTAAATTCTTTAGAGATTCTAATCGCCGTAAAAATATCGTCGGCCCGATGAGCGTGGAAATGAGCCTGTATCTTTTTTTGAAGAAGTGGCAAAAGCGCTTCACATTTCATATCATAATCTGGCTCATCATATTCTTCATCAGCTTCAGCATAATCAATTTCGTTCATATATCTTTTCGCTTTTTGAAGTTGTTCTCTAATTATAGCCGCAACTGTCATCCTAGTCGACGGCAACTCTTCTTTATCGCCGTAAACTCGCTTTGGGTTCTCTCCTAAAGCGAACTTTATAGCGAGCGGCTCTTTAACAACCATATCGTCGACTCTGTGTCCAAAAGTTTTTACCGCAACAACTTGACCCCCAATTGGGTTAGCACTTCCAGGAGAAATAACAGCGCAAGTAACTCCAGATTTAAGAGCATCTTTAAAACATCTATCAAACGGATTAATTGCGTCGATCGCTCGAAGCTGAGGAGTCGCCGGATCATTTTCTTCGTTTCCGTCTTCACCCTCGAGACCAACAGCATCTTCCCAAAGACTTATATGACAATGAGCGTCGATAAAACCAGGAAAAGCACTTAGCCCCTCTCCGTCAATAATATCATTATCAAGAATATTATTAATTTCTGAATCGCTCATCTCACCTACTTTTAAAATTTTTTTATCTTTTATATATATATACCCTCTATCTATAATTTCGCCAACCATCGGATATATTTTTATATTTTTTATTAACATATTTAGTCAATTACCTCTTTGATTTATTTTTAAATTATTAAATCTATATTTATAAAATTATAAAAATTTATTTTTTAAATAATTATTAAATTCTTTGCCAATCTCGACGTGATCTAAACCTATCTCGACAATTGCTTTTAATATTTCTAATTTGTTGCCAATATCGTATCTTATACCGTCGTAATTAACACCTATCATCCCTGTTGTTTTTGTTATCGCCGCCATCGCGTCTGTAAGTTGTATCTCGCCGTTCTTACCTGCTGGTAAATTTTCTAACAGATCAAAAATATTTTTATCTAAAACACATCTACCCAAAATCGAAAAATTAGATAAAACTTTATCAGGAGTCGGCTTTTCTATCATATCTAAGACTTTATATATTTTATCTTCGATTTTAGATACTTTTAGAGACGAATAACTTAAAATTTGCTCGTCAGAAACTTCTTTGATCCCAACAACTCCGAGATTATATTTATCGTAGGCCTCACAAAGTTGTAAACAAGCTGGCTTATTATTTTTATTAATTATTATATCGTCACCATACAAAACAGCAAACGGATCGTCCCCAACAAACGACTTTGCGCAATAAACAGCGTGACCAAGTCCTTTTGTTTCTTTTTGTCTTATATAATATATATTCGCCATCTGAGATATTTTTTTGATTTCTTCGTAGGCTTTTTCTTTTTTTGAAGACAATAACTTAGATTCTAGCTCAAAGCTTCTATCAAAGTGATCTTCGATAACAGTCTTTCCCCTGTTTGTAATTATTAATATATCTTCTATTCCTGACTCAACAGCTTCTTCGACAATATATTGTATAGCTGGCTTATCAACTATAGTAAGCATCTCTTTGGGCATCGCCTTGGACGCCGGCAAAACTCTTGTTCCCAAACCTGCTGCTGGGATAACAGCTTTTTTGACTTTTGTCATCTTAAATCCACTCCTGTTTTTATAAATTAAATTCTAAATAAAAATAATAATATTAAGCCTATAATCCAAACTAAATTACTATTAACAGATCCTTTTTTTATTAAAATATTTTTATAATCAGCGTCGCTCATATAAACTTTTCTATCTATCGAATTTATTTTTTTTATGCTCATCTTTCGATAGATCCTGCTAGCTGTAGCACCCATAATAACTTGTAAAACAAACTGACTAAATAATATATAATTCTGAACTTGTGGATTTTGATTAAAAAATAATATATACTGTCTTATTATAGAACTATATATTTCGCTATCTTGTAAATTAAAAAATTCTAACAAACCAGTTGTTTGAACTAAGTTTTGAATAGCTTGTAAAAGACCAGCCGGAAGAAAAGCTGTTAAAATAGCAGCTACTATAAATAAACGTAGTACACAAAACAAAATACCCGCTAGATACATTTTTCTATAAAAAAAATAAAGTTCTTTAAAAATAAAAGCGCTAAAATTAAATTCAGTTAACGAATATTTATTTTTATCGATCGCCTTAAATTTAACAAGATAAGAAAGCGCTCCTGAACCAAGATAATAAAACCAATCTTTAACACTAATACCCGATATTTTTTCTTCGCTAATAATTTTTTCAGAATTAAACCAAATTAATTTAGGTCTTGAATCAAGAGGCTCTCCACAACTTTCACAAATTTTATTTTCTTTATTATTTGTTTCGCCGCAACTGGGACAATCTATATATTCTATCTCGCTCTTTGAGCTGTCTTTTTTTATTTCCGGCCTCTCAAAAGATTTTTTAAGCGACTCTATATTAGAGTTAGTATAAAAATACTCTCCATGTCTTTGTTTATTAATACACTCGCCTTGTTTATTATAACACTCTTTATGATAAGGCGTCCCACATTCAGGACAAACAACTATCATATCGCCTTCTTTAAATTTTTCTTGACAAACCGGACATTCTTGATCTTTATAATATTCCATCAACAAATCTTTCATAACAACACGCCATTCTTTTTTATAAAATTATATTTAATAATTATAAATTTTCTTGATTTGATTTTATAAGATAAGCGTTAATAAAACCATCTAGATTACCATCCATTACAGACTGAACATCTCCTATTTCGAAGCCAGTTCTGTGATCTTTAACTAAAGTATATGGCATAAAAACGTACGATCTTATTTGCGACCCCCAAGTAATTTCTTTTTGGGAGCCTTTAATATCTTCTATTTTTTCAAGGTGTTCTCTTTCTTTTATTTCTATTAATTTTGATTTGAGCATCCTCATCGCAATTTCTTTATTTTGTTTTTGACTTCTTTCGTTTTGACAAGCAACAATCACTCCAGTTGGCAAGTGAGTTATTCTTACAGCTGACTCTGTTTTATTAACATGTTGACCACCAGCCCCGCCAGCCCTGTATGTATCTATTTTTAAATCTTCGTCATTTATATTAACTTTTATATCATCGTCGATTTCTGGCATCACTTCTAAAGCGGCAAAAGAAGTATGTCTCCTACCAGACGAATCGAACGGCGAGATCCTAACAAGCCTGTGTACTCCTGCTTCTGATCTTAAAAATCCGTAAGCGTTAAGACCCTCTATCAAGATCGAGATACTTTTTATTCCAGCCTCGTCGCCATCTAAACAAAATAAAATCTTAGTTTTATAATTCCGCCTCTCAGCCCAACGGGAATACATTCTATAAAGCATTTGAACCCAATCTTGAGCTTCCGTTCCCCCAGCTCCAGAATGAAAAGTCAATATCGCGTTTTTAGCGTCGTATTCACCTGTAAGCAAAGTACTCAGACTTATATTTTCTATATTATTTAATAATTTTTTATATTCTAAATTTAGTTCATCAAATAAACTAGAATTCTTTTCTTCAAGAGCAACGTCGATCATAATAATCAACTCTTCATAAGCTTGATTTAAACTTTCGTATTCACTAATTTTTTGTTTATAATTTTTAATTTTTTGAAGTACGACTTGAGATTCTTTCATGTCGTCCCAAAAACCTGTATCTAAAATTTTTTTTTCTAAATTAAAAACTTCTTGAGATATCTTATCGATTCCCAAGCCCGCTTTTAATTTTAAAATTTTTTTTTCTAAATTAAAAACTTCTTGTCTTAGCTCTTCGATTCTTATCATAATAAATTTATCATCCCAAAATTAAATTAAATTTAACTCGAAAATAATTCGTCCGCAAATATTTTTGGATCAAACGGCTGTAAGTCGTCAACCTGTTCTCCAACGCCAATATATTTAACAGGTATCTCAAGTTCGTTTTTAATAGCAATAACAATTCCGCCTTTGGCTGTTCCATCTAATTTTGTAAGTACTATTCCAGTTATATTTGCTACTTCTTTGAATTGTTTCGCTTGACTTATTGCGTTTTGGCCAGTTGAAGCGTCTAAAACCAACAAAACTTCAAGCGAACTACTCGGAGCTTCTTTTTTTATAACCCTCGATATTTTTTCTAGCTCTTGCATCAAATTCTTTTTATTATGAAGCCTACCAGCCGTATCGCATATCAAAATATCAGCCTTTCTAGCAATAGAAGCTCTAACGCTATCAAAAACAACAGCCGCCGGGTCAGCACCTTGGGATTGTTTTATAATATCAACTCCAGCTCGACTAGCCCAAATATCAAGTTGCTCTGTTGCTGCCGCCCTAAACGTATCAGCAGCACCTAATATAACTTTATTACCCTGATTTTTAAACTGATAAGCTAACTTCCCGACCGTCGTCGTTTTTCCGACTCCGTTAACGCCAATAACTAATATTATCGCCGGCTTGTTTTCTAAATTAAGATCGTTATCCCCAACTAGAATTTCCGTAATTATTTCTTTAAGACAAGCCTTTACGTCCTCGCTATCTTTTAGATTTTTTTTCTTTGTTTCTGATCTTAATTTATTACAAATATCCGTAGCTGTTTTTACCCCAACATCATTCATAATTAATATCTCTTCTAATTCTTCAAAAAGCTCTTCGTCGACCTGTCTAAAAACCGAAAACGTCTCTTCGATTTTTTTCATCATATTGGCTTTCGTACTTTTTAGCCCTTGTTTTATTTTTTCGAAAAATCCCATTCCTAAAATTTACCTCCAAAAATCTAAAAATCCAAAAATCTAAAAATTTATTAAAACTCGTAACATCAAAATAGTCCAACGCATAATATATATTATTATATATTTAAAATAAGTTGGTGTTTAACTAATGGCTAGAGCTATCTTAATTATGTTTTTAAGCAGTTTAACTATTATTGGTTTTTATGATATTTTTAAATCAATAAAATCAATTATTTTTCGACCACAAAACTCGAACTTTTCGATCGTATTGCCGATAAAAGAAAACGACGAAAATATCGAATACCAAATAAGATGTTTATCAAATTTAATCGAAACTAAAAATTATAATTCAAATTTGATTATCGCCGATATGGGGATGGACTTTGAAACCCTTCAAATTTGTCACTCTGTTGCTGAACAAGATAATAAAATTATTATATGTGGCCCTCAAGAAGTCAAATATTTTGCTTGCGACGCTTTATAAAATTAATTTTATTTAACTTACATCTTCTCTGGCGCTTCTATTTTTATTAAATTTAAAACGTTTCTTAAAACTATCTTCGTAGATTCACAAATTAATAATCTTAAACAAGAAATATTTTTATTATTTAAATTTTCTAAATTATCTGAAATAACTTTACAGCTATTATAAAACCTGTGGAAACTAGACGCTAAATTAACAGCGTACTTTGTTATCATCGAACAATCATAAGACAGCGCAACACTTTCTAACTCACTCGGATATAAAGCTAATATTTTTATTAATTCTTTTTCTTCGTCAGTCTCAAGAATTATTTCTTGATTATTTATTAAATCATTAATTAATTCTTGATCAAGATTTATATTATTTTCTTTAGCTTTGGATAAAATACTACAGATCCTAGCGTGAGCGTATTGAACATAATAAACTGGGTTCTCTGACGACGTCTTTACAGCCAAGTCTAAATCAAAATCCAAATGAGAACCCGCTTCTCTCATGTTAAAGAAAAATCTAGCTGCGTCAACCGGAACCTCGTCTAACAAATCAACTAATGTTATTGACTTTCCTGTTCTCTTACTCATCTTTATTACCTGACCGTCTTTTGTTAACCTGACAAGCTGGTTTAATATAATATCAAGTCTTGAGCTATCTATTCCTAGAACATCCATAGCACCTTTTAGACGCGCAACATGTCCATGGTGATCTGCACCCCAAATATTTATAACTTTATCAAAATTCCTAACAACAAATTTATTATAATGATAAGCGATATCAGCCGCGAAATAAGTCGAAAAACCGTTAGCTCTAACTAAAACTTCGTCTTTTTCTCCGCCGAGCTCAGAAGCTTTATACCAAATCGCTCCATCTTTCTCAAAGACAAAATCTTTTTGTTTTAATATCTCAATTATTTTATTTACTAAATTATTTTTATAAAGACTGCTCTCTTTAAACCAAACGTCGTATTCTATTTTATATCTTTTAAGATCATTTTTCATTTTGTCTATATTTTTAGGTAGCGCAAACTCAACAATAGCCTTTCTTCTTGTTTCCGAATCTTGATCAACAAATTTATCTGAATTAATTTCAGCAAAGTCTTTTGCTAGCTCTAAAATATCCTGTCCGTGATAACCGTCTTCTGGAAACTCAACTTCGTCTTTTCCCTTAAATATTTGCAAGTATCTAGCTTCTAAAGACCTCCCGAAGTTAAATATTTGGTTCCCTGCGTCGTTTACATAAAACTCTCTTGTTACGTCAAAGCCGCAAGTTTCTAAAACAGAAGCCAAACAATCTCCCAACACTCCACCTCTAGCGTTACCCAGATGCATCACTCCTGTTGGGTTAGCCGAAACAAACTCGACCATAACTTTTTTTCCTTCGCCTAGCTTAGACCGTCCGTAATCTTGTTTGTTTATATTAATATCAGCTAAAACATCTTTAAACCAAGATGGTTTTAAAAATATATTTATAAAACCTGGAGAAACTATATTATATCTTTCAAAATAAGTTCCATCTAGATTCATATTTTCTGTAATAATTTGAGCAATCTGTATCGGCGACATCTTAAAAGATTTCGCACAAACCATCGCAATATTAGTCGCTAAATCTCCGTGAACTTTACTAGCCGGTATCTCGATCGTAAAACTCTTAACTGGTTGAGCAGGTAAATTCCCGTTTGTTATCGCCAAACCCAAAGACTCTAATATTTTCTCTCTTAGTTGCTCTTTAGCATATTCAATAAGATTAGAAGACATCAAAAAAACTCCCTCACCAAAATTATATATTAATCTTTTATTCTTCTTAATTTATAATATTATTATACACTAAAATAAATTTATATCAAGTCTTTTTTTAAAACAAATTCAAATTTAACCAAACAAATATTTGATTTTATTTATAATAATAAAAAAATAAATAAAATTATATTTAATAATTATTATTTATTTAAGAATATTTATAACAAAAATAGATTAAAATAATATTAATTAAATATAATAATATATTCGGAGGTAATATCGATGGACATATCTAAAAAACAGTATGAAAATATTAATAAAAAACACTCTCCTAAGAGTCATATTATAAAAGACTGTACCTGGGCTTTTTGTGTTGGTGGACTAATTTGTTGTATTGGACAAGCGCTAGCAAAAATATATATATATTACGGCCTAGATAAAGAAACTTCTTTTTCGTTAGCGTCGATTACTTTAATTTTATTATCAGCTATTTTAACAGGCTTAAATATTTATAATTCAATCGCTAACGTCGCCGGAGCTGGAACCTTAGTTCCTATTACTGGGTTCGCTAACTCGATGGTTTCTCCCGCTTTAGAATTTCAAACAGAAGGACTTGTTTTAGGCGTAGGCGCTCAAATGTTTACGATCGCTGGCCCAGTTATCGTTTACGGCGTTATAACGTCTGTAATAGTTGGGCTTTTAACTTATATATTTAATAATTTTATTTGAAAAATAAATAAGAAATCCAAACACTAGAAACAAAACATATAAAATCACAAATCAAAGCGCAAGGAACAGTATATCTTGTTTTTTTTATATTAATAGCTCCATAGTATATAGTAATTATATAAAACGTTGTTTCGCTCGAGCCTTGTAAAACACTAGAAAGCTTAGCTATAAAACTGTCTGGACCGTGTTTTTCTAATATGTCTTTAAAAATAACCAGCGATCCGCTATTAGATAACGGCCTTAACAAAAATTGCGGAATTATATCGGCTGGAATATTAAAAAAATTACTTACTGGCGAAATTATAGCTGTAATAAACTCAAGCAATCCCGAAGCTCGAAAAACTCCTATTGTTATCATCAAAGTAATTAGAGCTGGTAATATTTTAAACCCAATTTTTATATTTTCTTCTACACCCGAAATAAAAACATCAAAAACATTTATTTTTTTATATAAGCCATATAATATAATTAAACCAATAATAACCGGTATTATTATATTCGAAAATAAATTTATCATAACAAACTTTCCTAATTTTTATAATTTATATATTTATAGTCTTTATAATAAGAAAATATTTTAACTAAGATTATTCCTGAAACAAGAGTAATAATCGAAACGATCCAAACTGATAAAATAATATCAAATGGATTTTTTGACCCTAAATTTAGTCTTAACATCGCAACGTTAGATGGAATTAATTGCATCGAAGCACTATTTAAAATTATCATCATTATCATGTCTGTCGAAGCCGTTGTCTTATTAATAGAATTTTTTTTAAGTTCTTCCATTGCGGCTATCCCCAAAGGAATAGCCGCGTTACCTAACCCTAGTAAATTAGCGCTTATATTCATCGAAATAGCATCTTTCGCTTTTTTATTGTCTTTTATATTTACAAATATTTTATTTATTAAAGGCGAAAATAATTTTGAAATTTTATCTGTTAACTTGCTTATTTTAGCGATATTCATAACTCCACCCCAAAACGCCATTCCTCCTAATAAAATTAAAAACAAATTTATCGCCTCGATCGACTGACTTAAAAAAGCGTTTGTTATTCCTTGAGAATTTCCTGTTATTAGACCATACACTATCGAAATTAATAATATCAAAGAAAAAATATAATTCATCATATAAAAATTATCTCCTAAATTACTTAAAATTAAATTATTATATATTTTAAAAAATATTTTTGTTTAATTTCAACTTTAGCAATTAGCCAAAATTTACTAGATTATAAATTATTTTTACACAAAACATAGAATTTAAAGTATTTTTCAAGAAAGTATTTACAATATTTCCAAAATATGGTATTATTATAACTGTAACTCTCTTAATTAAACCTTTTATTTCCCCCAATTAATATCTCGGCGTTATCAATTATATTGATAACGCCATGTTTTTATTCTTATTTTTAAAAATTAATATAATATATATTTTTTAAAATTATATTTTTAACAAATTGAACATCAAATAACATATATAACAAAAATTATATCTTTAATATGACAAAATACAACAAATTATTCTTAACAAAAACATTAATTCAAAAATTAAAAATAAAAAACTTTAAAAATTAAATAATTTCTATTGACAAAATATCTCAATATATGTTAAAATATCTCTATTAGATCTCGGGGTGTAGCACAGCTTGGTAGTGCGCTTGGTTCGGGACCAAGAGGTCGTGGGTTCAAATCCCGTCACTCCGACCAAATAAACTTAAACAAGTATTTATTATATTTTTATTACATGTTAATTAAGATGCTGATTTTTATAATAATATTATTTTTTTTAGTTTTAAAATTAAAAAAATATTTAAAATATAAAAAAATAACAAAAATAGGCGAAACTGGAGAAGCTCTTGTAAACGAAATATTGTCTAGTCTAAATCCGAAAAAATATTTTGTTCTTAATAATATTATATTAGAACATCCTAATAAAAGAACTTCTCAAGTGGATCATATTATAATTTCTAGAAAGGCTATTTTTGTTATTGAAACTAAGAATTACTCAGGTGTTTTATTCGGAAATATAAAAAATAGATATTGGCTTCATATTTCTGGTAAAAACAAACACAGCGTTTATAATATAGCAGCTCAAAATCAGGGTCATATTAACGCAATCAAAAATAATATTAATAATATTTTATTAAATAATATTAGCTACAGAAAGTATAAAAAATTTTTTGTTTCTGTATTGTTATTTAAAAACAATTGTAAAGTTAAGATAAAAAAGCCTTTATTTTATAATTTAAAATCAAAAAAAATTATTATATGTAATTTTGGTAATTTAGTTAAAATTATAAAAAAAACAAGAAGAAGAAACGTTATTTCTAAAAAACTTTACAAAGAAATAATATCAGAAATTACAAATAATAATTTATCATCTAAAAAAAAATTAAAATCTCACATAAAACAGATTAGAAAATATAATAATATAAAAAAATAGTAATTTGTTTTTGGGAGTTAAAATATAGAGTTTGGTATTTTTATTAATTTAATTAAGAGGTTAAACAAGATGCTGAATAATGCTATTGATACTATTGCTGCAATTTCGTCGCCCTTCGCTCAAGGAGGTATCGGAGTTATAAGAATTTCTGGCCCTGAAGCTAAAGATATAGCAAGTAAAGTTTTTAAAAGTATTTTTTCAAAATCTATATTTGATTTATCTGGTTATCAAGCTTTGTTCGGAAATGTATTTGATGACCAAGGAGTTTTTGATGAGGCTATTTTGCTAAATTTTAACGCTCCACACAGTTACACAGGCGAAGATGTTGTTGAAATATCCGTTCATTCCGGACTTTATATATTAAAAAGAGTTTTAAGAGCCGTTATAAACGCTGGTGCTAGATTAGCTCAAGCCGGAGAATTTACAAAAAGAGCGTTTTTAAACAACAAGATGTCTTTAACACAAGCTGAATCTGTAATGGATTTGATCTCAGCTCAAAGTGAGCAGGCTTTTTGTGCTGCTCTTACAACGAAACAAGGTTTTGTTTTTAAAAATATTGTTGACATAATAGATAAATTACTTGAGTTAGACTCTCATATTAGTGCTTGGATTGATTACCCTGAGGAAGATATTATTAGTATTAATAAACAAAAAATCTTAGATATTATTTTAAAAACAAAAGATAAATTAACAGAGCTTATTTTGACTTTTGATACAGGGAAAATACTAAAAGAAGGAATTAATACTGTTATTGTCGGTAAACCAAACGTTGGAAAGTCAACATTGATGAATCTTCTTTCTGGAGTTAATAAGAGCATCGTTACAAATATCCCAGGAACGACTAGAGACATCATCGAAGAAAATATTTTATTAGACGATATTTTGATAAATTTATTTGATACAGCTGGTCTTAGAGAAACTTACGATCTTGTTGAAAAAACTGGTGTTTCTTTAGCGAAAGAAAAAATTAAAGAAGCTGATGTTGTCTTAGCTGTATTTGATAATTCTAGGGAGTTTGACCAGGAAGATCAAATTACTTTAGAGCAAGTTAAAAACAAAAAAATCATCGCTGTTGTTAATAAGACGGATTTGTTATCTGAATTTGAAATAGATAAAATTAAAGAATATACTTCTTATATTATAAAAGTTAATAGTAACGATATTAAAACTAAGAATATTATATCAAAAGAAATAAAGAGAGTTCTAAAAATAGAAAATATTAATTCGACATCAGTTATAATATCTAACGAACGGCAGTTGCATTGTCTTAAAAAAGCTGTTTTAGAAATAGATAAAACAATAGATTCGATAAATAATAATTTTACATATGACGCAATATCTGTCGATATTGAATCTATTATTGAATATCTGATGGAACTTACCGGCCAAAAAGTTTCTGAAAGTGTTGTTGATAAAGTGTTTTCTAATTTTTGTGTTGGTAAGTAAAAATAAATTTTATTTAATATAATTATTTTAATTTAAAGGGGAAATAAACATGAAATCTTTAGGAATCTTAAGAAGAATTGACGAGCTTGGTAGAATTGTTTTACCAAAAGAATTAAGGAGTGCATTTGATATTCGTCCAGGTGACTCTATCGAAATTTATACTGATAGAGATAACGCTATTATCTTAAAAAAATATCAACATAAGTGTATTTTTTGTGGTTCTAACGACGATCTTGTTGAATATAAAGGCAGGATGGTTTGTCAGGATTGTGTTGATGATATTGAGTCTATGAATCATTAGTTTTATGATTATTTATCAAGAGTTAGGGTAGAAAATTCTATAGATAATTTCTTGTGAGGTAGTATGTAAATCCATACTGCCTCTTTTTTGTTGTTTGTATCTTTCGGCTCTATAATAAATATTTGGATATTTTTGTAAGTTAGACTTTTAATCTTGAAAATACGTGTTAATCTACCCTCTGTCAGCTACGCCGACAGAAAACTTAACAAAGAGCCAGATAAAAATTTCGGGCGATGGCTTTAAAAACCCCAAAGAGCTAAAATAAATTAGCCTAAAAACCAAAACTAAAAAACAGGCTCAAATCTTAAAATTTAAAAGCCTGTTTTAATTTTCTTATTTTCTCTATTACTTATGCAATAACATTATATTTTCATCTGGTCCATTTTTTAGCTCTCCTTTGTAAACTTCGTAGTTCGCCGAATCATCTTGTGTACCATTGTAAACTTCGTAGTTCGCCGAATAAACCCATTGTCTACCATTATCTATAATTATATTATCTAATTCTTGACAATTCCAAAATGCTTTTTTATTTATAGCCACTTTTGCTTCATGAATTTCTAATTTAGATAATTTTAAACAATTAAAAAATGCCTCTTCATGTATAACTATCATATTATTTCCAGTAATTAATAATTTATTTAATTTTACACATTGTTCAAATGCTCTTTTTTTTATATTTCCTATATTACCAGGAATTACAACTGTTTTTAATCTTTCACAATTTACAAATGCCCTCGTCCCAATTGATGTAATTTTATATTCAACGCCTGAATGCTCAACTTTTAAAGCACCAATATCCAAGTTTTCGGGCAATTTTTCTCCTTTATCAGTAACTCCAATAATTTCTGCTTCTTGTTTGCTATGATTTAGACGATATCTAATTCCTGTTTTTTCATCAACAAATTCGTCTACTTCTTTTATTTCTTCTTTTTCCTGTATTTCTATCTTTTTTACATCATCAGAATTATCTTTAGTCTCTTTCTTTTCCGGTTCTTTTGCAATTCTTTCTAAAACAACAGGTTCCTCTTTATTGTTTTGTGATTTTTCATCTTCTGTCGCGTCTTCTAAAAAAATATATATTCTTTCTCCAGGACCATGTTTTATATCATCTTCGTATAAATTAATTCCATCAGCTTTTAGCTTTGTTATTTCTTTATCACTTAAAGACTCAACTTCAATTTTATTACGACTTCCAAAAGCGTCTTTTTCAACCATTAAATTATTATTTACTTTAACTTTTTTTAGATCTTTACAGCTTTCAAATGCGTTTTTTTGGATTACTTTTACGTCTGGACCAATCTCAACTTCAACTAATTTTTTACAATAAGAAAACGCCTCTTTTCCTATCTCTTCTATGTTTTTTTGGATCACAACTGATTCTAATTGAGAACAACTCTTGAACGCAGTTTTATATATACCAATAACTTTATATCCATTTATAACTTCTGGAACAACTATATCCTTAACTGTATCTCTATAAATAACATCAACCACTTTAGCTGTTTTGTTTTCTTCATCTAACCAGTATACTAATTTATCATCTCGCAACAATTTACTCTTTTTAATATTTCCTACATGGCGACGGTATATATTATTTTCACGATTATATTCAATTAATTCACCATTAGTAAATTTTGATCCATCTTTTTTTTCTACATTATATTGGGGCGCAAACCTAGATATATCAAAATTTAACCGAGAATAATTATTATTTGACTCACTTTTAACAGCGTTGTCAATCTCAGATCTAAATATGTTTAATTCCTCATTAACATCACTAAGAGCTCCTTTAAATATAACTAACTCGTCTAATCCATTTATTTCTTTTAAACTTTTACAATTCAAAAATGCGGCTGGCTCAATCAAACTAGCACCATTAAAATAAACACTTTCCAAAGACTTGCAATCAACAAATGCCCCTTCCTCGACGGTTTCTACTGTTGCTGGAATATTAAATTCTTTTATTTTTTCACAACTAGCAAAGGCTTTACTTGCAATTTTTATAACTTTATATCCGTTATCTAAATTGCCTGGAATGTACAAAGTATCCAAATCTATATCCTTACTAGTAATATTAATTATCGTTGCTGTTTCTTCTTGATGATTGATTTCACACTCAATTTCTACACCTTTTCCAATCTTAAACTTCTGTGTTTCTATCTCTGGTTCTACATTTGCCAAAACGTTAATACTTGGCCCATTTTTAATTTCACCTGTATAAGTTTTTAAATCATCTACACTTGCAAATTTTATCTCTTCTTGTAGCAAATTATGTCCATAATATACTTCTACTATTGGACAACCTTTAAAAGCATTTTTGTAAACATAACAATCTTTATTTATTATTATTTTTTTTAGATTTTTACAGTTTTTAAACGATTCTGTCTCAAATATTAAATCGTCTTCAATCGTAACTACTTCCAATTCTAAACAATTACTAAAAGCTTCAGAGTCAATAACTTCTATTTTAAAACGTTCGTTTTCATATTCTAAAAACTCAGGAATCTGTAAAATTTTTATATCTCGACTATTCTCACAAATATTAACAATTGCTGCTGTTCCGGCTTTTCCGTCTAAATCACATAAAACATTCGCACCTCCAATATTGAACTCTGTTCTTATATCATCTAAATAATATTTTCCTTCACAAAATATAGTTTGGTTGGGTCCATTTTTAATTTCTCCAGTATATGGAATATTAGTTCTTTTACCAAATTCATCACACACAAATTGATTTATTTTGTCTTTTTCAAATACTATTATATTGACTATATTATTATTTTTGAATGCATCTTTTTCGATTGTTAAGTCTCCGTAAATTTGAACTGTTCTAAGCTTTGGAGTATCTTTAAAAGCTTCTTTTTTAATTATTTTAACGTCTGATCCTAACCTAATTCCCTCTAAGTTTCTACAATTTGCAAACGCCTCCTTACCTATCTCTTCTATGTTTCCTTTAATTTCAACTAACTCTAAATTATTACAATCTTTGAATGCATTTTCATATATACCATCAACTTTATATTCAACTCCACCAGATTGTATAACACCCGGAATAGTTGCATATTTTAATAATGATTCTTTATCAATAACATCAACTACTTTTGCAGTTTTAGCCTCTCGATTCAACCAATATACTAACGTATTATCATTATATAAATTCCCTCCGTTGTCAGCAGTTGTATAATACATATTTTGTTGTTGGTTTATTTCTGCTATATTGCCAATCAAACCTTCTCCAACTTTATCACGAAGCCAGATATGACCTGGTGGTGGATCATTTAATATACGACCATCGACATTAATCCTAACCGTAGGCGTTCTTAATTTATTACATCCATAAAATGCATCTTTCGAACAAATTCCTCTCGATTGGTGTGTGTCTATGCTTGTCAAGCCTTTACAATCTTTGAACGCAAAAGATTCCACAAATATATTCTCACCCCCAATTTTAAGATCTCGTAAATTTTCAAAACCCTCAAATGCATATCTCTCTATAATTTTTATTGTTTTAGGAATTGAACATTTCCACAATATTCCTGATTCTGAAAGTTCCTTAAAAGCACCTTCACCAATTCTCACAACCTCGTAACCATTATTTAGGCTTTCTGGTATAGAAAACTCTCTTGCTGCAACTTTGTCAGTAATACGATTTGCTTTTATAATTGCTGCTGTTTGGTTACTGTGATTTAACTCCATCAATAATTCTACACCTTTTACTATGAAGTTTTTTAACTCTTTTTGACTAGTACTTTCGTCGGTTTGAGTTAATTCGCCGTCGAAACTCAAATTATTAGTATCTTGACTTGTTTTTATATTATTGTCTTTATTACAAGCCATTAAGGTTACTGGTAATAAACCAGCTGATAATAAAATTAAAAGGTTTTTATTGTTTTTTTTCATAGTTATATTTCCTCCTTAATTCAATAAATTGTTTTTTTGTTTATTGGCTGAGTATATTATATCATATTTTTTATTACTTGTAAATAGTTTTTGTAAAATTTATTTCAATTTATTTAAGATAAAAAATCCTTTGTTAAAAGTTGGGATAAAAAATCCAGTAAAGAATTGGTTTCGAGGTAGTATGTGAATTATACTGCCTCTTTTATGTAGTCCCCTCAATTTTTTCGATATTTTTTATTAAAACCCCTTGCAAGTTTAAAAGTTTTTCTGTAAAATAATTATATAGCATATTATGTTCCTCCTGTCTTTAGTTCTTATACAATTTCTATTATACAGGATTCGAACTGAATATGCTCTATTTTTTTATTTATTTTTTTAAGCTCTATTCTTTTACACCCCAACATTTATTATAGAGCCAACAAAAATATTCGCTTTGAATCTAATCAATTATAATAAATTATTATTTTTTCTTATTATAGCGCCTTTTGGATATTTTTCCCCAGAAATATTTATTATTTTAAATTTCATCATCGGGTGAGCGACACTATCTATAATATTTCCGTCTTGATCTAAAATTTTATTTATTTTAATTATCTCTGGTTTTTTACCCGGCGAAATTATTTCAAGCTCATCTGAAACACTAAATTTATTTCGTTGTGTACAGTAAATATACTTTTCGTCCGAATCTTCAACCGTCGCCATAACATCGCAAGTTCTTATATATCCACCGTTTTTATAATATTGACCGTTATCTGGCTTTCCAAAATAAAAACCTGTTGAATATCTTCTGTGACTAACTTTTTCGACTTCTGAAATAATCCAAGACGGCAACTCAAAATTATTTTTATTTTTATAATATATATCAATAGCTTGTCTATAAGCGTTTGTTATAACAGCTACGTAGTAAAACGACTTTGCACGACCTTCGATTTTCAAGCTACTGATTCCAGAGTCAGCAAGTTTATCTATGTATTTTATCATACACAAATCTTTCGCGTTTAATATATAAGTACCCTTTGGGTCTTGATCTTTTTCTTCAAAGATTTCGAAGTATTGGCCCGGTCTTTTTTCTTCGACCAGTTTATAGCTCCACCTACAAGGCTGAGCACACTCCCCTCTATTTGAATCTCGACCAGTTAAATAACTAGATAATAAACACCGTCCAGAAAAAGAAACACACATCGCCCCGTGGACAAACGCTTCTATTTCTAATCATTCATCTGTTTTTTCTCTAATTGTTTTTATATCGTCTAAACTAAGCTCTCTAGCTAAAACAACTCTCTTAGCGCCTAATTTATAAAATTCGTTGGCCGACATATAATTAACAATTCCGGCTTGAGTTGATATGTGAATCTCGATCTCTGGAGAAAATTTTTTAGCAGCTGCCAAAACTCCCATATCGGCAACAATAAGCGCATCGACTTTTGATTCGCTTATAATACTTAAATATTCTTTTATATTGTCTATTTGTTTATTAGTCGGTAATATATTACAAGTTACATAAACTTTTATATTTTTTTCGTGGGCTTTTTTTACTGCGATTTTTAGCTCATCTGGGTCAAAATTTCCGGCTCCTGCTCTCATCCCAAAGTCTTTTAAACTAAGATAAACCGCGTCAGCTCCATATAAAATAGCGTAATCTAACCGCTCCATATCTCCAGCCGGAGCTAGCAGCTCTATTTTGTTTTTTATCATCATAAAAACCTCTTAATTAAAATTAAATTTATTTTTTATCTAAAATTTTTTATTTAAAATATATTTGCCTGTATATGATATTTTATTTTTCTTAATTTCTTCTGGGGTTCCAGTAGCGACAATTTGTCCGCCATCGTCGCCACCTTCGGGTCCCAAATCAATCACATAATCTGAATTATTAATAATATCTAAGTTATGTTCGATAACAATTACAGTGTTGCCTTTATCAACAAGTTTTTGTAAAACTTCGAGTAATTTCTCAACGTCAGCAGTATGAAGTCCAGTTGTTGGCTCATCTAAAATATACAGCGTCTTTCCAGTAGATTTTTTGTGTAGCTCCGAAGCGAGCTTTAGTCTTTGAGCTTCACCTCCAGATAAAGTCGTAGCTGGCTGACCTATTTTTATATATCCTAAACCGACGTCGAAAAGCGTTTGGAGCTTATTTTTTATTTTTGGTATCTTGTCAAAAAATTCGAGTCCTTCTTCGACAGTCATCTCTAAAACATCGTAAATATTCTTGTCTTTATATTTAACAGCCAAAGTCTCCAAGTTATATCTCTTGCCTTTACAAACTTCACAAGGAACATAAACGTCTGGCAAGAAATGCATCTCAATTTTTAAAATTCCGTCGCCTTTACAGGCTTCGCAACGGCCGCCTTGAATATTAAACGAAAATCTACTACTTCCGAAACCCTTGAGCTTCGCTTGATTTGTCGACGCGAAAAGTTCTCTTATATTACTAAAAAGACCTATATATGTCGCTGGATTAGATCTTGGTGTTCTTCCGATAGGAGCCTGGTCTATATCAATAATTTTATCGATATTTTCGACCCCTAAAATACTTTTATGTTTTCCCGGCTTTATTCTAGTTTCGCCTAGTTTAGATTTTAAGCCTTTATATAAAACCTGATTAACTAAAGTACTTTTTCCTGACCCCGAAACTCCAGTAACTGATATAAAAGTCCCCAACGGAAATTTAACAGATATATTTTTTAAATTATTCTCGCTTGCTTTAATAACTTCGATATAGTTTCCGTTACCTGCTCTTCTTTTTTCTGGAATTTTTATAGTTTTCTTGCCGCTCAAATACAAACCAGTTATTGATTTATCAGATTTTTTTATATCTTCTAAGCTTCCGGCGAAAACAACTTCCCCTCCGCCAATTCCAGCGCCAGGTCCTATATCAACAATAAAATCAGCTTCTCTCATCGTTTCTTCGTCGTGTTCAACAACGATTACTGTATTTCCAAGATCCCTAAGTCTTTTTAGAGTTTTTATTAACATATCGTTGTCTCTTTGATGAAGTCCAATACTCGGCTCGTCTAGTATATACATAACTCCCATCAAACAAGAACCTATTTGGGTCGCAAGTCTTATTCTTTGGCTCTCTCCTCCGCTAAGAGTCGCTGTTGGCCTCGAGAGCGTTAAATATTCAAGACCTACGTCTTTTAAAAATAAAAGTCTATTTTTTATTTCTTTTAGAATATTTTTAGAAATTATTTTTTCTCTTTCGCTAAGTTTTAAATTATTAATAAAATCTAGTGATTGCTTAACTGTTAATTTACAAAATTCACTTATGTTTTTTTTAGAAATTTTAACAGCTAATATTTCTTGTTTAAGTCTCTCGCCCTTGCAATCTGGACAAATAATATCGCTCATATATGAATTTATATCGTCTACTATATAATCGCTATCTGTATCTTTATATTTTCTTTCTAGATTATTAATTATGCCTTCGAACTTACTAAAAGTAGTTCCCTCGCGAAATTTAAAATTCCACTCTAACTTAATTTTATCTTCTCCTGTTCCAAAAAATATAATATCTATAATATTTTTAGAAAGATCTTTAAAAGGCGTATCAAGAGAAAAATTATATTTTTCAGCCAAGGCGTCAAAATACATCTTGGCAATCCCGCCTTCAGAAAAATTCCAACCCGGAGCTTTTATCGCCCCTTGGTTAATAGACAAATTTTTATCTGGAACTATCACATCAGGATCAACTTTTTTAAACTTTCCGAGCCCCATACAAGTCGGACAAGCCCCAAACGGATTATTAAACGAAAACATTCTCGGAGAAAGCTCAGGAATATTAATATCAGGGTGATCAACACAAGTATAGTTTTGAGAAAATAACATCTCTTTTTCTGTAATATTATTATTAATAATATTAATA
>JAGAUG010000053.1 GCA_017828935.1 Oscillospiraceae bacterium
AAATTCCAGGGAGTGTTAATAAAAATTATTTAGTGACAGAGATAGGAGAAGAAGCATTTAGTGGATGTGAAGAGCTAAAGAAAGTAGTAATACCAAATAGAGTTAAGGTTATAAGAAAAAATGCATTTTTGGGATGCAATGCAGAAATAAGTATTTGTGCGAGGAATAAAAAATTATATATTGATGAAGAATGTACACAAGAATATACAGGCGATTTAAAAAATGGACCTAGCCAAGACGTATATCTAAAATAAAAAATAATTTAAACTAAAAAACACTTTTGATTTAGAGATAAAATCTAGATCAAGAGTGTTTTTTTAGTTGAGCTATTATCTAAATTATTTTTTTAGATTTAAAAAGTCATATTGTTCGTTCATTTCTATTACTTCAACTCGTTCGTTAAATACTTTTTTAGGTTTTAGTTTTTTAGAATATTTTTTTACCCAGTACAAACACAAATTCTTGCTTATTCCAAGAATTCTGCCTACTGCTAGACCG
Organism: Oscillospiraceae bacterium; assembly: GCA_017828935.1. Taxonomy (GTDB): domain Bacteria; phylum Bacillota; class Clostridia; order Oscillospirales; family Ruminococcaceae; genus RGIG8779. The sequence continues at coordinate 499 of JAGAUG010000053.1, forward strand.
CTGTTGCCTTCTAAGTATAGTTTTATAGCCTGTTTTTTTATTTCGTCACTATATTCCCTTCGTTTTGGATTTGGCGTATATACTCTTAAACAGTCTTTACAAAAATATTTTTGACTTCCAGACAAGGTTCGTCCTCGTTTTATCTGTCTTTCGGTTTTTCCGCAATGCGGACACATTATTTTTTTGTTCATGTTTTTATTATAATATAAATATTTTTTTTGTCAAATAAATATTTATAAATAATCGGCTATTTTTTTAAAAACAGGTGCTGCGATATCGCTTCCTGATTCGCCACCTTCGGCTAGAACAACAATTACATATTTTGGAGCGTCAGCAGGACAAAAACCCGCAAACCAAGCGTGTACGATTTCTTTATTTGTAGATTTATTATATTGACCAGTTTGAGCTGAAGCGGTTTTTCCTCCAGCGCCGGCGTTTTTAGGTTTAGCTTTTTTTCCGCTGCCGTTTTCGACAACGCTAATCATCATATTTTTGATAGTTCTAGCAGTTCTTGTAGATATAATTTTAATTTGTGTATTTTGTTTTTCTTTATTTTCGATAAAACTTCCAGTTTTGTCTGTTAGCCCTTTGACAAGTCTAGGAGTAACTAAATATCCGTCGTTAGCGATCATCGCTATCATCTTAGCTATTTGTATTGGAGTAGCCGTTAGAGAGCCTTGACCGAATCCCAAATTAGCGATATCAGAACGAGTTATTAAATTAGATTTATCAGGTAACGAGCCTTTGCTTGTTATAATATCTTTAGCTAAAATATCGCTGGAACCAAATCCAATATTTTTCGAAAGATTAATTATATTAATCGGACTAATATTAAGTGCTAAATCTATAAAATATGGATTGCAAGAGATTTCTAGCGCTTTTTTCATATCTATTGTTCCGTGACCTGGCAAGAAATGACACTTAAAAATATTACTAGAAATTTGTTTTTGGCCAACACAAGTTGATCTAAAATTAATAAATTTTTCAAAATTATCTTCAAGAGCGGCACAAGAGACTAATAGTTTATAAGTTGACCCGACGTTGTAAGCGCAAAAAGCTCGATTTAATAAACAACTATTAGGATCATCTAAATAATTATAAATTTTATTGGGGTTATATTGAGGGATGCTTACAACACTTTTTAAATCTCCGTTTTGGGCGTCCATAACGACAACAGCGCCTTTAGATATAGATCTTGAAGCTCGCTGTGTTATTTTTTGGATCTTTTTGTCTATAGTTAAAACAACGCCGTATTTATTATCTTTGTCTCCGTAATCTATAGTTGGTAAAGCCTGGGAATAATTATTATTAAGAGCGTTTGTTGGATATTTAATTTTTATTTTATTGCTATTATTTTTTAAAAATTTATCGTAGGATTTTTCGATTCCGCAAACGCCGCTTCCTGAGCCATCTGTGTAGCCAATTATATGAGTAGCAATTTGATTATCTTGATATCGTTCTTTAATATTAATAATATCGATTCCTTCTTGATAGATATTATAGTCTTTGACTTTTATTAAAAACGGTTTATTTTCTTGTATTTTAGATAATAATTCGTCTTTTTGGGTTAAATCAATATGATCAACCAGCGCAGAAACTGTTTGAGTCGAAGGAATTACAGAGGCTATAATTTTATCTTTTATATTAACAAGTGGTTTTAAATTACAATCGTATATATAACCTCGTTGATCAAAAACATCGAGTGTATAGCTAGATTGTTTGTTGCTAACAGTCGCGAAGCTATTATTTTGAGAGATATAATATATTCTAAAAAAAATAATCATAGACATGATTGACAATATAGTATATAAACAAACTAATCTTTTTTGCATCGTTAAAATCATC
>JAGAUG010000054.1 GCA_017828935.1 Oscillospiraceae bacterium
AAAGATTTTATATTTATACTTAATAAAAAAAACATAAAAATTATTATGTATTTATATATACTAATTCCATTTTTATTACTAAATCTTGGCAATGTATTCGTTTTATTAAAATAACTCATAATAAAACACCTCCTAAATTTTTAAAAATTAATTTTGTTTTTATTTTATATAAATCAATCATATCCAACCACCTCCTAAAAATTTAATTTCAAAAACACTAGAATTATTCTTATTATATCATAAAATTTTATATAAGTCAAGTATTTTTGTTTAAAAAATATAATTATAAAAATTCTGGCTAAAAAATATTTTAAATTTAAAATTAAATAAAATTTTATAAAACTTATAATAATTGGAAATAATATTATTAAAATTAAAAAATTAAGAAGGTGTTAAAATAGATGCGTTATGATAGCCAAACCCACTCCAGCGACTCAGAGTTTATTTCAGAAAATATAAAAAGTCAATTAGAAAATCAAATCACAGAAAATCTAGATAATAATATTATTTATTTAAGAAAACTATTTTCTAACTCTGCTGATTTTGTTACTAAAAGATTTAATATTAATCAAAATAATATAATAATTTTATATTGCGAAGGGATGATCAATCTCCAGCTAGTCGGACCATTAATTATAGAACCAATTAATCAAATTAAATTTAATCAAAAAAATTTGACGCCTAAAAATTTATTCAACTACTTAGAACGCGAAATAATCGTTGCGTCAGATAAAAATTTATTATTTAATTATAACGATATTTTTATGTCTATTATGTCGGGAAACATAGTTATCTTGATAGACGGCGTAGCTAGCGCCATCTCAATCGAAATAACAGGATTCCAAATGAGATCGATTACGGAGTCTGTCAACGAAGTCGATATTAGAAGCCCTAAAGAATCTTTTATAGAGCCGCTTAGAATAAATCTTACGATGATAAGACGACGAATAAAATCTCCGACTTTAAAATTTGATAATATGGTCGTTGGAAAGACTAGCCAAACTTCTGTATCTTTAATTTATTTAACAGACGTCGCTAACTCAAGACTCGTTGAAAAAATAAAAAGAAAGCTGACTGAAGTAACTATCGATGTTCTTCTTGATTCTACTTATTTAGCTACTTTTTTGGCCGAAAAAAAATATTCTGTATTACCAGAAATCGGCTATTCCGAGCGCCCTGATGTTGTTTGCGGAAAGATCTCTGAGGGACGAGTCGCGATTTTAGTCGATGGCTGTCCCCACGCAATTATAGTTCCGCATCTGTTTATAGAAAGCTTCCAAACGATGGACGATTACACAAATCGCCCTGTTTATACGTCTTTTATGAGATTTTTAAGATTCGCTTCTTTTTTTATTTCTATTTTGATGCCCGGAGTTTATGTCGCTATTTCGTCTTTCCACCCCGAAATGTTCCCTCAAACTTTATTATTTAACGTAGCTCTATCCCAAGATATAACACCTTTTCCAATTATGGTCGAAGCTTTATTAATTCATTTTATTTATGATCTTATGAGAGAAGCTGGCTTAAGACTTCCGAGACAAATTGGCTACGCTGTTAGTATTGTCGGCGCCCTAGTAATCGGCGAATCAGCTGTTTCTTCGGGAATTATAGGCGCCCCAATGGTAATTATCGTAGCTCTTACAGCGATAACTTCTTTTATTATGACAACAATATACCAAACAGTTTGTATCTTAAAATTTGTTTTTATTATTTTAGGCGGTCTCGGCGGACTTTATGGGATCACTCTCGGAGTTTGTTTTTTGTTATTAAATATGTCAAGTATGAACACTTTCGATGTTCCATATTTGTCTCCAATTTCGCCGCTAAACTCTTATTTTTGGGGCGATACTTTTATAAAACGAAACTGGAAATATATGTCTAAACAAAAAATAAAAATACAAGATTTACCTGGCGTAAAAAAATATAAATAAAAATATTAAAATATTAAAAATTCAGGAGAATAAAAAATAATTAACTATGAAATCTATGCAATCTTTTGACAAACAGTTTAATATAAGCGCAATCCAAATAATTTTTATCTTATTAATTTGTAGATATCAAAGCTTTATGATTTCGATAGATCTAAGAAAGGCTCTCGAAATTAATAATTCTAACGTTTTTATCTCGATGATAATTTCGTTATTTATATCGTTCTTAATATTAATACCCGCGTTTATTTTAATAAAAAAATTTAAATATAAGAATATTATCGATATTTCGATTAAGACGTTTCCAAAATTAGGAAATATAATTTCGATTATTTTTTCTATTTATTTTCTTCTAGTTGCGATGGCTCATATCGCGAACACTGATTTTTTTATGATTTCTTATATATATTTAGATTCGTCACCGTTTTTAATTATCGGAATTATTTTAGTTGCTCTTTACGCTGTTTATCTTGGCCCAGAGTCTATTTTTAGATCTGGAACTATTATATTTGTCTTGTTTTTTATTTTAAACGCGATAGTCTTTATATTTTTGATTCCTGTTAAAAATACACACTATTTAGGACCGTTTGTTTTGTCTGATATAAATTCTATTTTAGATAAAGCGTCTTTGTTTAGTTTTAGCGCTGAGGTAGTCGCGATCTTAATATTAACAGAATATTCAAAACAAAAAACGTTTTTTAGCTACTCAATATTTCAAGTTATAATATTTATCATGGAATTTTTGGTATTACTTATGTTAACTCTTTCGATGGGTCGATATAGTAATACTAATATGTTTCCGTTGTATACTGTATCTTCGATGATAGAGATACCGATCTTGGCTAGATTAGAGTCTTTTTATATTGTTTTAGATACGATGCTTTCGGTTATAAAAACTTCGATTTATTTGTTTTTAAGTTGCAAGTGTTTAAATAATTTAATTTTAACAAAAAAAAGCCAAACTATATTAGCTGGATTTTTTGGTCTTATTTGTTTAATAGCTTCTTTGGTTATGATATATAATATTAAAATTTTAAGTAATTTACTCGCGTTTATAAATTCGCCTATTGTTATATTAGCTTTAGTTTTTATAACGCCTTTAATATTATTAATAGCTAATAAAATTAAAGCTCGCCCTGGGCTAAAAAAACTCGCTAAAATTTAATATTTATATATTTTTCAGGAGACTAAAAAATATGATTAATAATCTAAAAAACAAAATATTTTATAAAATTATATATATATTAATTTTTATAATTTTAACAGTTTTTATGACGTCGTGTATCCCGATTGTTGAGCTTAACAAACGAGGACTGATCCAATCTATTGGCATTGATTATAATAATAATATATTCGAAGTTTCGGTCCAGATGTTTAACTCGACTTCTTCTACAGACCAAAAAAAATTAGAAGCCAGCAGCAGCAACGCTATTGTAACTTCAAAAGGCGCAACAATAATGGAAGCGATGAAACGAACTAGTTTAAAACAAGATAGACAAATTTATTATAAAGTTACTAACACAATAATTTTAGGCCGAGCTATTTTTGAAGATAAAAAAATATTTAAACAAACAATCGATTTTTTAAACCAAACTTATATGTCTAGCCCTAGCGTTTATATTGCGATGGCTGATAAAAAAGCGAGCGATATTATTAGTACAGAAATAGCTAAAAGCGACTTACCGTCGAATTTTATTCAAGATATTTTAAAAAACGTAGAAAATCAAGGCTATACTCAAAAAATATTTTTATCGAATATAGTCACAAGCCTAAATAGCTTTAATACTTCTACTTCGATTCCGATTATTAAAAAACAAAAATCAAAAGACAAAGAAAAAAAAGATGAGTTAGTAATCAAGGGGATCGGCGTTATAAGCGACGGAAAGCTCTCGGGCGAGATAAAATCTAATCAGGTTAAATTTATTAGATTACTTGATAATAATAAAGCTCAGCTTTCGTTTAATTTATTATCTAAAAAATATGGCAGGTGTGAATTTAATATTATTAAAAAAAAATCTGATATAAAAACTAAAATTATTAATAACGTCCCAAATTTATATATATATTTAAATATCGAAAGTGTCTTGATGGAAAACAATCAAGGCTATAATATTAGAAATTTATCTGAACAAGATATTATTAATTTAGAAAAAATTTTGAATTATTATTTTAGAGAAAACATTTCTAAATTATTAAATAAAATATTAAAAAATTACAAAGCTGATTTACTTTATTTTACAAACGATATATATAGATCTAATTATAATTATTTAAAACAAAATAATTATAATTACACTGACGTTTTATCGAATATTACGGTATCTATCAAAATAAGAACTCATATTTCAAGATCATTCATGGAAGAATCAAAATCTTAAAAAAATCCAAAAATTTTTTTAAGATTCTTTATCTAACATCCAACTGACTTTAACAGGAGCTATAACAAAATAATAATCAAAACAAACCAAGTAGGAGGCTAATCATTAGATAGCCCCCTACTTGGTTTAATTAATTTTAATATATATGTCCCTGCTCGGACCATTTTGAATTTTTTCATCATAGAGCGTATATTCATCAGATTCAAATATATCGATTTTTTTACTTGAATAAGTACTCATTTGAAATTTTTTTGAGTTTTTAAACACATTCTTCTCGATCTTTAAATCTCCATATATTTCAATTTCTTCAAGATTTTCTGAATTTTCAAAAGCTCCTTCTTTTATTTTTTCAACGTTTGAACCCAGTATAACTTTATTTAATTTAGGACAATCTGAAAAAGCAAATTTGTTTATATCTTTTACATTTTCGCCGACTTCAACTGACTTTAAATTTTTACAATTTTGAAACGTATATTCATAAATATCAGTAACTTTATACTTACTTTCGTTTTCAACATATCCAGGTATAACCAAACGCTCTAGTGTTTCTTTATTTACTACGTCAACTACTTTAGCTGTTTTATTTTCGTGATCTAACCAGTATATTAAAATATCATCAGCACACAATCTATTAGGCTTTTTATTTAAAAAATATATATTTGATTTATCATCTGTTATATTACCTGAAACTATACCACCATCTTTATTTAAAAAATCTCCTCCACTAACTAAAGTTCCAAACGTTGTATTGCATTCAAAAAACGATTTTTTTGATATAATTAAATTATCAGAATAAATATTTATATTCTTTATTCTTTTACCACCCCAACAAGCCAAAGACTCAACAAATTCAACTCCTCGAGAAAGAGTAATGTTTTCTAACGAATCACATTGACTAAAAGAAAACCTCTCAACAGTTTTTACCGTCCCAGGAATAGTTACTGATTTTAATTTTGAACAGCTTGCAAAGGCTCCTTCTACAATCCTTATAACTTTATATTCGTTATCTATATACTCTGGTATTACTAAGTCTTTTAGATCTTGAGTTGGATCAACAACTTTAATAAGTGTCGCTGTTTTATCACCCAAATCTAATTCACAAGATACTGTAGCTTCTCCTATATCGATTTCTTTTTTTAGTATTTGAGTTTTTTTTACATCAACTATTTTAACTAATATATTTCTATTAGGACCGTTTTGAATTTCTCCAGTATACGGCGTAAGATCACTGTCGTTTTTTATAAATTTTTTAATATTTTTATTTTCAAAAGCTATAATTTCAACTTGATTACTGTTTCTAAAAGTTCCTCTTTCTAAATACAAATCTTTATATATTTTTATTTCTTTAAGATTTTCACACTCACCAAATGCTCCTACACATATATTAATTATAGTCTTAGGAATCGTAATCGTTTCTAAATTAGAGCAACCACTAAAAGCTTCACTAGCAATTTTAACGATTTCAAACTTATTATTGTCGTCATTTATATATTCTGGTATTTCTAATGTCCAACCAATTTTATCTTTATCAACAACCCCAACGATCGTTGCCTTCTTGTTATTAGAATCTATTTCACATAATAGTGTCGCTTCCCCTATTTCTAATTCTATTTTTTCTATAAAATCTTCTTGATCTATATTAAATTCATCAGAAAAACTCAGACCCCCAGAGTCTAAATTCGATTCATCAGAAAAACTCAAACTTTCGGATCTTTTATTCAAATTTATATTATTATATTTATTACAAGATACTAAACTTCCTGATAACAAAGTTCCATATAATAAAATAAAAAAATTTCTCTTATTTTTTCTCATGATTAAATCCCTCCTGCAAGCAATACTCTTTTCATCTACAAGATATCTATATTATATCAAATATTTTATAAAAAATCAATGCTTTTAATAAAATATTTTTTATTTTTAATTTTTTTATTTAATAATTAGCTAAATATTGTCAAGCTCGGAACAAAAAAATCCCAGCTTTCGCCAGGAATTTTTTTGTTGGTCACCCCAACATTTATTATAGAGCCAAATTTTTTAGCTCAAATCTTATCTTCGAGATATTAGTAATATAATCTCTATTCGGACACATCTTTTTTATCTTCTTGCGACTTCTTTGTCTTAATAGGCTCTTTATACGGCTTAAAATATACTTTTGAATTCTTTTGGATGCTTGTTGCATCAATAATTCCTTTTTCGTTTTTGTCGAGATTTCTCTCAATAATTTTATTTATAAATCTGATTTTATAATCTATTTGATTTATCTTTCCTAATAAAATAACTATCCTGTCTTGATAAATAATTTTTATGCTAGATTTATTAGTTATATCGATTTTTGTTATGTCTTTAAATTTATTAGTCTCGACCGACTCCATCAGTCCCCAAAATATTTCGTCATCTTTTAAAATAAAATCTCCTACACTATTATCTAAAATATCTATTCCTAATATTTGTATCAAATTATCTATCTTTTGGTTTTTATTTTTTAATATTTTTTCTTCTAAGATTTTCATATTCTTACTAAGAATAAAATATCTATCTGTATCTTTTATTTTTATAAAATATTTTGGAGTCGCGTCAACTAGAGATATAAAAATTTTATTCGGCAATTTTTTTTTAACATTAGCTTCATCTATATAAACTAAATTATTTTTTATTTTTTTACTAATAATATCTGACTTGTATTTAAAAATATTTTCGTCGACTTCTAAATCTAAAATTTTTTTAATCTGTTGCTGATTATATTTTTGACTCCCAGTTATTTTAATTTCAGATATCTTAAAAAAACTATGTATTATAAAAAACAAACTTATTAAAACAACACTAATAATTAAAAATATATAAAAAATTATTAATCTTCGTTTTTGCTTTCTTCTATGTTTTTGTGCGTTGACTTTTCGTTTTATTTCTAATCTATCGCTTTTAGATTCTATCAATTAACTTAATCTCCTGATTTATTTAATATAAAATATTTTTTTATATTCTTAATTACAAAACCCGAAATTGGTCCAACTAAAATCATACAAAATATTGTCGCTAACCCAACAACACCACCAAGTAAGTAGCCTAAAATTACAAATATTAAATCACAAATCATTCTTACCCAAAAATATTTTAATTTAAAACGTTCAGATATTATAATAGAAACTAAATCAACCGGCGCCGCTCCCATCTCACTAGAGACATAAAGACCAATCCCAGTCGCTAAAACAACCGTTCCAATCAGCATCCAAATCGTCTTAAAAATAATTCCATTATTTAACAAAATAATGTCTTCTAAGAGCTTTACCCACTGATCTATAAACAACCCTACACAAAACATTCCAGCAAAAGTTCCTATTTGAATATATTTAAATTTATATTTTATAACCAAAAATATAAATATTAATAAATTTATAAATATTAAAGTATTCCCAACACTAAAAATACTAAAAATATTTGAATCTAAATTTTCTAATCTTAAACTAATAGACTGAGCAAACACCGTTACAGGATCAGAACCCCAATTATTAATAAGCGATATTGCGGCGCCCATCCCTATTAAAGCAACACCTAAAAAAACTAGCAATATTTTTTTTATAAAATTCATCTAATAATTTACCTCCAAATATTTTTTTTAATATCTCTTATTTGTCTTGTTAACTTTTCGTAGCTACTATATCTACTTTCGCTAATTTTATTTTGATTTTTAAGTTCTATTATTTTACAACCAATTTCTGATATATGACTACAGTTATTAAACTTACATTGATTTTTATAATCACAAAACTCAACAAATAATTCATCAAGATTTATATTTTTATTAATAAAATTTTTGTAATACTCTATCCCAATCGAAGAAAAACCTGGCGTATCAACTATACTACAACCATCTATTTCTATTATTTCAACGTTCTTTGTAACATGCCGTCCTCTTCCAAGCTTTTTACTGGTCTCTCCTGTTTTTAAATTAAATTTATCTTTAAATAAAGAATTTATAAACGAAGTCTTTCCAACTCCGCTGTTACCAGCTAAGACATTTAATTTGTTTTTTATTAAACTTAAAATTTCGTCTTTTATTTTAAGATCAATATTTAAATTATTTATCTCAAAAACTCTGTATCCAATACTCGAATATATATCATAGATTTTTTTATTTTGTTTTATATCTGTTTTTGTTAATAATATTATAGCTTTTATTTTTAAAAGACGAGCAATGGCTAACATAATATCTATATTATAAAAATCCGGCTCAGGACAGTAGGTAGAAACAACTATAATTAGCTGATCAACGTTCGCAACAGACGGTCTAATTAAAAAATTTTTTCTCTCGAGAATTTTTGTTATAACGCTAAATTTATTTTGGTCTAAATCTATTATAACGTTATCTCCAACGAGCGGCAAGCTTCTATTTTTTTTTAATAGCCCTTTCAATTTGCTTTCTATTATATTTCCAGTATCTGTTTTTATATAATAAAAATCCGAAATTATTTTAATTATTTTATTAATAGTTTATAACCTGCTTTCTTATTTTTTTTAGCTTCAAAACTAAAAAGACTTCTTATATTAGGAGTCTTTTTAATTTTAATTTTAAATTAAATTTAATCTTCTTGATTTTCTGGCCTTTGAGGAAAGTTCGCCGAATAATTTTTTGTAACTTCATATTTTGAGTTATCAAAATCCACACTGAATTCAGCATAAGGCTTGTTATCAAACATAATCTTTACTTTTCCAGTTCCTTCTCCTTCAATTTCAACTCTCCAAACTCCTGATTCTATTCCCGCTGGCTCAATTCTTTCGGCTTTGACTTCTTTTCCGTCTAAAAGCGCTTGAGCGTTAACAACTTCTGTTATATAAGGTAATCTTATTGGTAACACTAGACTTTTTATTGGTTTGTTCCCACTGCTCTTGTTAATATTGATAAACGTATTAACAGGAACCTGTGAATCTTTATCCGGATCTTGAGCAACGATAATTCCTTCTGGAATATCAGTATCAACACTACTTATCTCGCCTATATTAAGATCTTGTTCTTTAAGTAATTTAACAGCATCTTCTAGCTTTACTCCTATTAGACTCGGAACCGACACTAATTTTTGTTCAGCGCCAGTACTGACATAAACTCTAACAGTTGTTCCCATCGGAACTTCGCTATCTTTATCTGGATTTGTTTTTATAACAAAATTTTCTGTAATTTCTGGGTCGTGCATCTTCGCCACAGAAACTTTAAGTCCTAATTTTTGAAGCTCTGACGTCGCTGTATCTGATCTTTTATTCGAAAAATCCGGAATCGTAACAAACTTTCTTCCCTTGCTGACTTTAACTTTAATTATTGCTTTATTTTTTACAACCCTACCAGGATTAGGCGTTTGTTCAAAAATATATCCTTCATCGTATTCTTCGCTATAAGATGTTGTCTCTTGTTGAATATCAAAAGATTTATATTTATCTTCTTTTAGAACTTCCTGATATACTTTTCCAACTAGATCTGGAACTTCAACTTCTTTTGAAGGCGCAAACGGATTATAAACTAAATAAGCAACAACAACAAAAATTATCGAGGCTACAACTAAAGCCAAAGCGATCCCTGTTAAACTTTGTATCGCTGTTAGGCTTTTTTTTTGTTTTTGATTATTATTTTCTTCTTTAAACATATTTATTTTATTATTATAATTATTATA
>JAGAUG010000055.1 GCA_017828935.1 Oscillospiraceae bacterium
GAAAAAAGACTGATGGGTCTAGTTGGGAAGATATGTTACAAAATATACATTATTTTTATACTGTCTCGCCTGTCGAAAATTCTATAAAAATAAACCCCGACGGTTCTAAAACCCAAGATTTTATATTTAATTATTATATTTTCCACGCTAAAGATAGTGGCGGGAAAGATTATCAATTCGGATTTAATAAAAATTATCCAGTTAATACTTATCTAAAACAAGACGTCGGCGGCGGAAAGAAATTATTTATAGACTACGGCGTTTGGGGTAGAAAATAAAAATACAAAAAAGCTTATTAGAAAAATTAATTTCTAGTAAGCTTTTTAAGTATAAATAAAGTTCTATATTTGATGTTTAACTCTTTGACTTTCTTCAGCTTTTTTTGCGTTGTTAAATCTATCAAGAGTACCGACTAAATATCCGGTAATTCTTCTTATTCTTTCGAAACGAGGCCTTCCGTCGTCTTCTGTTCTATTACACTTAGGACATTTATTATTTATTATTCCGGTAAAACCACAAACAGGATCTCTATCAACTGGGTGATTAATAGAACCGTAGCCGATATTACATTCTTTCATATATCTTATTATTTTTTCGAAAGCTTCGATATTGTAAGTAGGGTCAGAGTCGAGCTCTATATATGTTATGTGACCGCCGTTGGTTAGCTCGTGGTAAGGAGCTTCTAATCTTATTTTATCAAAAGCTGATATATTATAATAAACTGGTATATGAAACGAATTAGTATAATAATCTCTATCTGTAACGCCTTCAATCGTTCCGTATTTTTTGTTATCTATTTTTACAAATCGACCAGAAAGACCTTCGGCGGGTGTAGCTATCAAAGAAAAATTAAGACCATATTTTTCTGTTGCTTCGTCTGTTTTTTTTCTCATATAGCCAATAATTTTTAGTCCTAATTCTTGAGATTTTTCTGATTCGCCATGGTGTTTTCCTGTTAAAGATTTTAAACATTCAGCTAGACCGATAAAGCCAACTGTTAGAGTTCCGTGTTTAAGAACTTCGCCAATTTCGTCGTCTAGATTTAATTTATCTGAACCTAGCCAAAGGCCTTGACCCATCAAAAACGGAAAGTTTCTTACTTTTTTTTGAGATTGTATTTTAAATCTAGCTAGCAACTGATCTATTACTAAATTTATTTTTTGATCTAAATCTTTAAAAAATATATCTATATTTTTATTTGCTTTTATTGCTATCCTAGGTAAATTAATCGAAGTAAAACTTAAGTTTCCTCGTCCTGAAACGATTTCTTTGGATTTATCATAATTATTAGCGATAACTCTTGTTCGACACCCCATATAAGCAACTTCGGAGTTGCTATTTCCAGGTTTATAATATTTTTTATTAAACGGAGAATCTAAAAAAGAGAAGTTAGGGAACAATCTTTTAGCCGAAACTCGACAAGCTAGTTTAAATAAATCATAGTTCGGATCTTGAGGATTAAAATTAACGCCTTCTTTAACTTTAAATATATGAATAGGAAAGATAGGTGTTTCGCCGTTTCCAAGACCAGCTTCTGTTGCTAATAATAAATTTTTAATTATTAATCGTCCTTCTGGCGAAGTGTCTGTCCCGTAATTCAAAGAGCTAAATGGGATCTGAGCTCCTGCTCTAGAGTGCATAGTGTTTAAATTATGGACAAGAGCTTCCATTGCTTGGTAAGTATCTTTATCGATCTCTTTCATCGAATTTTTGATACTAAACTCTTGGATTTTTTTAGCGATATTTTCGCCGAAACTTTGGGTTAACAACTCTAATTCTTTATTATAATAGTTTTTGTCGTCTATTTTCGGAAACAAATTAGTTTCTTGTTTTATTTTTGAAATCAAAGATTCGACAAATTCTTTATTATTTTGGATCTCACATAATAAATCAATTGCTTTAATTAAATTATTTTTATAATTTTTTATATAAGTCTTAGCTACACCGAGAGACATCGCGAAATCAAAGTTAGGAACGCTTTGACCGCCGTGTTGATCGTTTTGATTTGATTGAATTGCGATACAAGCGAGGGCGCTATAGCTTTGAATATGAGTAGGTTCTCTCAAAAATCCGTGACCAGTTGAAAATCCGTTTTTAAATAATTTTTCTAAATCGATTTGACAACATGTTGTTGTTAGATTATAAAAATCGAGATCATGAATATGTATATCTCCACACTTGTGAGCGTTCGAATGTTCAGGATCTAAAACAAACATTTCACAAAATTGTTTTGAGCCTTCGGAGCCATATTTTAACATCGTACCCATAGCTGTATCACTATCGATATTTGCGTTTTCGCGTTTTATATCGTTATCAGCCGCAGATTTAAAAGTTAGATCTTCATAAATTTTCATAAGGCTTGTGTTCATCTCGCGAATTCTAGTTCTATCAGCGCGATATAAAATATAATTTTTAGCTGTTTTTGCGTGGCCGCTTTCGATTAAAGTTTTTTCGACAATATCTTGAATTTCTTCTACAGATGGAGTTTTATTAATTAATTTTATATTTATTTGATTAGCAACTTCATAAGCTAAGTTCAAAGCAGTTTCGTAATCGCTGCCTCCGGCAGCTTGAGCTGATTTAAAAATTGCTGTAGCGATTTTTTCGATATTGAACGGGACTATTCGACCGTCTCTTTTTTTAATTTGTGTTATCATAATTTATAGTTCCTCCAAAGATAATATATAATTATTTCTTGAATACAATATCTTGTATATTATTTATTACATCTGACTAATTATATCATATATATAGTATTTAGTCAATAGTTTAATTTTAATTTTTTACGGCAATATTATCGTATAAGTTTGTTTTAAATAATATAAATTACTCAACTAATCTACTAATCAAAATTTTAAAAATTTTTTTAAAAAGAATATTACGCAAATTAATAATATTATATTTTATATAATATTATTAACTAAAAATATTATATAAAAATACTAAAAAATATTAATTGTTTAGAAATATATTTTAATATATGTTTTTTAAAAAACAAAAAAATATTGACAAAAAACTTATATTTGTTTATAATAACAAATAACACCTGAATTTATTTTTGTAATTTTTTGTATTTTTTTATATTTTCTATAAAAAAGGAGGACGTATATAAAAACATGACATAATAAAATATTTTGATGAGGTGATTTAGTGTGAAAAAAAACAAAAAAAAGATAACGTGTTATTTAGCTGTTATAACTATTAGTTTTGGTTACTTAGACAGTTTTATATTAGCTAAAGGAGGTGAATCAAACGAACAAAAGATAGGGGAATCAGAAATTAGTAAATACTATATGGAAGATGGGATCCCAGTTGTAAGAAGAGAAGTATTTTTAGAAGACAAAGAAAAAATAAATAGTTCTCTTAGAAAAGCTATAAAACAAAAGTCGTCTAAAGAAACTGTTTCTAAAACGTTGCCGCCAAAAATCGAGATGAATAATATCGTAATTTTTTTAAGATTTAAAGGCGAAGAGGAATTTGTTACAGATCAAAATAGAGAGTTGTTTATTAATCATTATAATGGTTCAGGTGTTTCTCTTAGATCTTATATGCAAGACATATCTTATGGACAGTTCGAGGTTTTGAGCGGTTTTTTTCCTGTTGATCCTGAAGATACTAAATTTTATTCTTACGAAGCTAAAAATCCTAGGGGATATTATCAGCCATTTTCTAGTAAGAATACTATAGGTTACAAGAGTAGAAGCT
Organism: Oscillospiraceae bacterium; assembly: GCA_017828935.1. GTDB lineage: Bacteria > Bacillota > Clostridia > Oscillospirales > Ruminococcaceae > RGIG8779. The sequence goes on from JAGAUG010000055.1 coordinate 3,706, forward strand.
CTTCTAATAATCGAGAATTTGAGCTTTTGACCGAAGCAATTTCATATTGTAGGCCTATGATAGAAGAACAGTATACAGATCCTGTTGAAGTTGATTTTAACGAAGACGGAAAAGTTGATAACGTTGTTTTTGTAGTTAGTGGACGAGAAGATACTTGGGAGGATTTACTTTGGCCACATCAATTTGTGATTCCTAAGGCTTATAAAGACGCGAAAATCCACGACAAGAGAGTTAAATTATATAACTTGATGTTACAAAGTTGTTTTAAAGAAAATAACGTTGGAACTTCTTCTCATGAATTTTTACATACAAAAGGGTTTCCTGATTTTTATAGATATAAATCCAAAGGAGAGCCTGTTGGTTGTTGGGATCTTATGTCGATACAACATTCTGTTCCGCAGTTTCCGTTAGTTTATCCGAGATATAAATACGGAGCTTTTTGTAATAAACCAGAGAAAATAAAACAAGGCGGAAAATATGTTTTACATCCGTCGACAGATCAAGATTACAAACAAGATATATCTTATATTTTAAAATCTCCGACAACCGACGCGCGAGAATATTTTGTTGTTGAATATAGAGCACCAGCAAAATATAATCCAGAAGAAACATCAGATCATTGGGATCAGTTTTTACCTGGCGAAGGTTTGATAGTTTATAGAGTTAACAAAGACGTTATTAGAGGTAACGCAATGAGCGATGGGGTAGATATTCCTGATAAAATTTTTATATTCAGAAAAGGAATAACGGAGCCTTGGGCCGCGGACGGAGATATCAAAGAAGGCGCTTTATTAAAAACAGGAGATAGCTTAGGTGTTATAGATTCTTGTCATCAGTTTAAAAGATATTCGAGATTAGAAATTCCGAAGTTAGAAGATAAAATATATTTTTCGGATGGAGATAATAGCGGAATAAAAATATACGATATTAATATAGACGATCAAGATAAAGTTGCTTCTTTTAGAGTTGAATTTGATAATACTTTTATAACAAAAGCTAGTTTAGACAAAGCTAAAGATATCAAGATAGATAATCATAATAAAAAAATATTATTTAATTTAAGTAAAAAATTTAAAGACAAATTTATTGTTCCTGAGATAGAACACAACGGCGTATCTATTGAACCGGAATTAGGGTTACCGTTAATTATTTCTAACGAGATGGAATATAAAATAAAATCTCCAACAGGAGTTGAGCAAGTTTGGGAAATTATAACTTCGCCAGTTTGTAGGACTTGTTTAGAAGACCAAAAAGAAAGAGCGTCTAAGCCGATTATATTAAAAGCTGATTTAATAAATTCTAAAGATGTTAAATATCAATGGTATTACGACGGGAAAATTTTAGTCGATCAAACTTTTGAAGAATTAGTATTAGAGAACCCTAACGACAACAAGAAACATAAAGTTCATTTTGTAGCGACGAATCAAGCTGGAAGTTTTCAAAGCGAAAACGTAACTGTTTCTTGGGAAAATCCACAAGATGAATCACAACCTGCTAGATTTTCATCAGTAACAGGTTTCTTTGCTAATTTATTTTCTCAGAGAAGAAGATCGTCTAGTTTTGAGCCAAAAAGAAAATCAAAAGTATTGCATTCTACTAGCGAAAATAATTTACAACAAATTCAAAATATTCAAAGCTTTGATTCTTCGGAGTCTAGTAGCTCAGAAGAAAGTTTACAAGCGACGAATATTGACGATAATATAGTTTTTGAGCAACAAGAAGAAATAAAAGAAATAAAAGAAATTAAAGAATTAAAAGAAATTAAAGATATAAATCAAAGCAACGAGTTAGAAAACGAGTTAGAAATTAATACAACAAAAGAAATGGAACAGCAATCGGATTTTGAAAATCAAATAGAAAAAGTAGAAGAAATAAAGAATTTAAATATAGATCAAGAAAATCAAAACATAAGTTCAACAAGACAAGCTATAGTAGGAGTATCAAGTAATTTTGATGACATAGATGATATTATACAAGCTAGTTTAGACTCAAAACAACAATCTAATCAAAACGAATAAAGTTATTAATATTGACTCTCTTAATTTAAGAGAGTCAATATTTTTACAAAAACATTTATTAAATTTACTAAAAATTTTTTATAAAAACACTTGACATATAATAAAAAATATATTACAATATAATAAAAAACATATTTTTTGTTTTATTAGGAGGAAATTTTTATGTATTTTATAAAAAAATTAAATAATTTAAAAAATAATTTAAATATTAAATTACCAAAATTTGGTACGGGGGGGGGTACTAGTAGATATAAAAATATAATAATTTTTATTATATTTATACTAAGTATTAGTATTCGGTCTTTTGGATTGGAAACTACAGAGC
>JAGAUG010000006.1 GCA_017828935.1 Oscillospiraceae bacterium
ATCCCGACGGGTCTAAAACCCAAGATTTTATATTTAGTTATTATATATATCAAGCTAAAGATAGAAATAATAATATTTATGAATTCGGGTTTAATAAAAAATATCCAGATAAAGCTTATTTAAAACAAGATGTCGGCGGCGGAAAAAAATTATTTATAGATTACGGCGTTTGGGGTAGAAAATAAGTGGCTGGTGCCACAGCTATTCCGGCGCGGTCATCGCGCCGAGAAGATAAAAAACTAGCTTACTAGAAAAATTAATTTCTAGTAAGCTTTTTTTAGATAAAAAACAATTTGTTTGACAGTTTTTTAAATTTATAATATAATTAAATAAAAATTAAAAAAATTTTATGGTGGTGTTTTTTTGGTTCGATACAGCGTTATTAATAACAAAAATCCGAGAGAAATAATCTTACTTAAAGGAACAGGTTGCTTTTGGAAAAAATGTATATTTTGTGATTATTATCTTGATAGCGATAAAGATATTGATAAAAATTTTGAATTTAATAACAAAATTATACAACAAGTAACAGGAATTTATAATAAACTAGAAGTAATTAATTCAGGGAGTTTTTTGGAGCTTGATAAAAAAACTTTAGGTCAGTTATTAAAAACTTGCCAAGAAAAAAATATAAATATTTTACATCTTGAATCTCATTGGTTTTATAGAGACAAATTAAATTCTTGGAAAGAGATTTTTAAAAAAATCGGAACGGATTTAAAAATAAAAATCGGAGTAGAAACTTTTGACTACGACTTTCGCGAAAATTTTTTAAAAAAAGGGATCCAAGAAAAATCACCAAAAAAGATTTCAGAAAAATTTGATGAATGTTGTTTGTTATTTGGGTTGCCAGGTCAAACAAAAAAAAGTATGATCGACGATATTAATTTAGGACTAAAATATTTTGAGCGGGTTTGTATTAATATTTTTGTCGAAAACAAGACGAAAATAAAACCAGATAAATCAGTAGTTTTAGATTTTATAAATAATATAATGCCGATTTATATTAATAATAATAGAATCGATATTTTATTAAATAATACAGATTTTGGAGTAGGAGCGAAATAAAAATAAATTATGAGAAACGAAATATTATTGATTTTATCTGTTTTTATAATTTATAGTTTAGTAATTTTTTCGTATTGTATTTTTAAAAAAACAGGACTTTATGTGATGACAGCTGTTGTTGCGATTTTAGCCAATATAGAAGTATTAATTATTATCGACGCGTTCGGGCTAAGACAAACGCTCGGGAATGTTATGTTTGCTTCTACATATCTTATAACTGATATTTTGAGCGAAAATGAGGGGAAGAAAAGTGCTTCGTTATCAGTTTGGATCGGTGTTTTTGTTTCGGCTTTGATGTTTTTGTTTACTCAATATTGGCTGCTTTTTAAGCCGTGTGAAGCTGATTGGGTTAGTAGACATATCAAAGCTATTTTTTCGACGACACCGAGATTAATTTTAGCGAGTTTTGTTGGTTATATAATTTCTCAATGTTTAGACGTTTGGTTATATCACTATCTTTGGGAATTTACAACAAAAAAAACAGGAAGTAAACAGCGTTTTCTTTGGCTAAGAAATAATTTATCGACCCTTATATCTCAACTGGTTAATACAGTTGTTTTTACGATAGTTGCTTTTTTAGGTTGGTACGATAATAAGACTTTAATATCTATTATGATGTCAAGTTATATAGTTTTTATTTTTACTAGCTTATTAGATACGCCGGTTGTTTATTTATCTAGATTAATTAATAAAAAATCTAAAATATTTATTAATTAGAATTAAATATAATCTCTTGAGATTTAGCAATATCTTGTTCTGTTATATATTTAATTATTATTAAATAATTATTATTAAATAATTTATCTTTGATTATTTGTTTAGATAAAATTTTTATATTATTATTTTTTAATTTGGTTTCTTGTTTATTTATTTTTTTAATTAATTTTTCTTTAGCTTGTTTCGGAGAAAGACTTATCGAAGTAAGAACTGGTGTTTGGTTATAGCGTTTTTTTATATTAAACGGCAACGATATATCAAATATTTTAGGATAGACGGTTGAATAAGAATATTTTATTTCGCCGTCTATTTTTTTTGTGAAATTTATTGGGATTTGTTTATTAAAAACTTGAAGATATAAATTATTAGATAAATTTTTATAATGTTTTTCTTGGTAATTTAGAGGCTGAGAAAATTTAAATACTTCTTCGACTTTAGCGATTGCCTTGGCTCTAGAGTGGACTGGAGTATTATTTAAAGATTTATCTTCTAAGATTCCGCTAACAAGAATTTGATTTTTTTTCAAAGAAGTCGCCGATTTCAACAAGATTTTGGCCCTGATAAGCTTCGATATTTTTTATTACGCCTTTTTTTGAGGCGACTATATTACATGGTTTACCGATATCTATTTTTTTAGGAGGAAAGGTTCTCTCGTTTATTTCGATGTTAGCCTTACTTCCTAGGATATTTATAGAAACCCAAGATATTTTTTTGAATTTTAATAATATTTCTCTTTCGATAGACCTGACGTCTATATTTTTTCTAAATCTACCAGGTCTAATTTGTTTTGAAGATATAAAATCTATTATTTGTTTACTTTCAATCGTTTTATTTCCGTGGACTTCAACAGTCCAAATAAATTGAGACATTGTTAATAAAAAAATAATAAAAAATAAAAATCCAAAAGCTAAACCAAATCTTTTTTTATATTTTTTTATTATAAAAAACAAGCCGTATTTATTATTTATTTTTATTTTAATATTATAATTTCTTGATAGCTTATATAAATCTATATAATTTTTAATAAATATATTAATATAGATTTTATTTTTTATTTTTGAAATATTCCAAATATATAGATTATTTTTATTTAAATAATTTAAAAATTTTGAAATTTCGGGTCCGGATATTTCGACTCTAACAAAGCCTCTTATAAATCTTAAAATTTTAGATAAAAACAATTTATTTACACCTCTTTAAAAAAATCACGTTAAAAAATTCATTGATATTATAAATCCTGTTATAATAAGATTTTTTTGAGATAGGCTTTTAATTTTTAGATTCCGACCTTTAAAATTAGCTATAATATTGTTGCCGATATTTATTTTAATATTTTGATCGTTATATTCTAAGATACCCTTGCTATCTTGGATTAAAACTTCTTGGTTACTCAAAAAATCTATTGGTGATATATCAGAAAATATATTTTCAGGAACTTGGAGAAACTTAAGAATTTTATTTTTAATATTTTTATTAGTATTTTGTTTTATCATAATAATTTTAGCCTTTCTTATGTTTTAAATATAAATTATTATTCTAAGAAATATATATTATATCGAGGTGTAATAATATGATAAAAAATAAATATATAAATAAAACAAATCAGGATAAAATATTTTTTAATATAATAAAAAATATATTTTTTGTTAGTTTGATTTTAATTTTTATATTTTTTATTTTTAGAAGTCCTGATATTATATATAAAGGCGTTAGTGAGGGATTTAATATATGTATTAATATTATAGTTCCGTCGTTATTTCCGTTTATGGTTATTTGTAATTTTATTTGTTTGTCGCCGATTGTTAATTTAATATCAAGGTTTTTAAGTCCTATAACTAAATATATTTTTAGATTACCGAGTAACGTTGGGTGTTTAATTTTTATGAGTTTTATAGGCGGCTACCCGATGGGAGCGAAATTAATATCAGAATTTCTTTCTCAAAAGCAAATATCAAGAGAGACAGCTAATAGATTACTTTGTTTTTGTGTTAACGCTGGGCCAGCTTTTGTAATAACGGCTATTGGATATATGATATATAACAACAAAAAAACGGGTGTATATTTATTAATTTCTCATATATTAGGGTCTATAATTATTGGATTTATATTAGGCTGTTTTAATAATAAAAATTCAAATAAAAATAAATATAATAAAATAATTAGTTTGAGCTATTCCCAAGCGTTTGTCAAATCCGTTGTTGATTCGATTTATTCGATTATAAATATTTCGTCGTTTGTTATAATATTTTCAGTAATTATTTTAGTTATAAAAAATATTTTTAGATTTAATAATATTATTAATATATTATTGTCTTTTTTAGAGATAACAGTTGGCTTAAACGATATTGTTAAGTTAGATAATAGTTTGTCTTTATTATTAGCGTCGTTTTTAATATCTTTTTCGGGGATCAGTATAATTTGTCAAGTATTTTATTTTATAAAAGATCACGATTTAGATAAAAAAAAGATTTTTATATTTAGAATTTTCCACGGACTAATATCAGTAATTATAATATATTTTATAATATATTTTAATCAAGATATTATCTATACGAATATAATATTAGATAATAACAAAATACAAGTTTTTAATATTTCGCCGTTTATATCGTTTGTTATTTTTTTATTATCTTTAAGTTTTATAATTTTTAGTTATAGCGAAATAATTAGTTTAAAGAGAGTCTTTTTTAGATTTTAAATCTAAAAATTTACTAAAAAATTTTTTATAAAAACACTTGACTAATAGCAAAAAATATATTATAATATAATAAAAAATATATTTTTTGTTTTATCAGGAGGAAATTTTTATGTATTTTATAAAAAAATTAAATAATTTAAAAAATAATTTAAATATTAAATTACCAAAATTTGGTACGGGGGGGGGTACTAGTAGATATAAATATA
>JAGAUG010000056.1 GCA_017828935.1 Oscillospiraceae bacterium
ATTTTATTTAATATATTCAAACTCTAAATTAAAAATTTTAACTGTATCGCCGTCGTTTATTCCCATTTTTTGTAATTGACTTTCTATTCCGCTAGTCTTGATTACTTTTTGGAAATAATATAGTGACTCATTGTCTTCTAAATTAACTGACTTTAAAATATTAAATAACCAAGTTGCTTTAACGATATAAACAACTTCGTCTTTTACGATTTCTTTTGTTATCTCAAATTCTTTATTATTTTTAACTTCTATCTCTTCTAAAATTTCTTCTTCTGGTTCATATTCTCTTATCGGCGGAAGCTCACTTAATTTTTTAGAAACAAAATTTATTAATTCTTTAACGCCTTTATTAGAAACAGCGCTAATTTCAAAAATTTCATAACCAAGATTTTTTATATAATTTTTAAATCTATTAATATTAGACGACTCCGCTATATCACATTTGTTGGCTACGACAATTTGAGGTCTTTGAGATAAATCTTGATTAAATTTCTTAAGCTCTAGATTTATTTTTTTAAAGTCTTCTATCGGGTCTCGACCTTCGAGACCAGAGACATCAACGACATGTAAAATTAAGCGACACCTGTCTATATGTCTAAGAAACTCGTGTCCAAGCCCAACACCGTCACTCGCTCCTTCGATTAAGCCCGGAATATCAGCTATAACAAACGAAGATTCGTCGTATAATTTAACAACTCCTAAAACAGGAACAAGTGTTGTAAAGTGATAATTTGCGATCTTTGGCTTAGCTTCGCTTACAACAGAAACAAAAGTCGACTTACCAACGTTCGGGAACCCAACTAAACCAACGTCAGCTAAAAGCTTTAGCTCTAGGGACAAATTTAGCTCTTGACCGTCTAAACCCGGCTTTGAAAACCTTGGAGCTTGTTTTTCTGGAGTAGCGAAATGTCTATTTCCCCAACCTCCAGAACCTCCTTTAGCGATAACAAACTCATCTTTGTTTGTCATATCAACAATTACTTTTCCAGTTTCGGCGTTTTTAACTAAAGTTCCTCTTGGGACTTTTATTATTATATTTTCTCCGCTTTTTCCAAAACATCTTTTTTTTCCGCCAGGCCTTCCGTCTTGAGCAATAAATCTTTTTTTATATTTAAAATTAATCAAAGTCGATAGATTATTATCGACTTTTAATATAACATCTCCACCCTTGCCGCCGTCTCCGCCGTCAGGACCGCCAGAAGTTACACATCTTTCTCTGTGAAAACTTACTGCTCCATCGCCGCCTTTACCAGCTTTAACATATATATTCGCTATATCTATAAACAAATTTTTTCTCCTAAATTAAGTATTTAATATTCTAGATAAATTTACGCGACCTTGAGGATCTATTTCTATAATTTTAACAAAAATTTCGTCTCCGACGTTTACAATATCTTCTGTTTTTTCAACTCGCTTGTTATCGAGTTTCGAAATATGAACAAGACCTTCTTTTCCCGGAGCGAACTCAACAAAAGCTCCAAACGTAGCTGTCTTTACGACCTTGCCTTTATATGTCGCGCCAACGGCCGGCTCTTTTGTAAGCGCTTCTATAAATAAAAGCGCACTGTTTGTATTTTCGCTAGAAAATCCGTATATATATATTTGTCCGTCATCTTCAATATCGATCTTAACGTCGTTGTCAGCGCAAATTTTTTGAACCATCTTTCCTCCTGGTCCAATAACATCTCTAATTTTTTCAGTTTCTATCTTTGTTGTAACGACTTTTAGAGCATACTCAGAAATTTCTTTACTTGGCTCTTTTATCGCTTTGAGCATAATTTCGTCTAGAATATATAATCTCGCTTTTCTGGTTTTTTCAAGTGCTTCTTCGATTATATCGTAAGTTAACCCGTCAACTTTTATATCCATTTGGATCGCAGTAACACCAGTATGTGTCCCAGCGACTTTAAAATCCATATCACCAAAAAAATCTTCAACACCTTGGATATCTAACATCGTCATCCAACGGTCGCCATCAGTTATAAGACCACAAGAAATTCCAGCAACAGGCGCCACAATCGGAACACCAGCTTGCATTAGCGCAAGTGTAGAACCACAAATCGAAGCTTGAGATGTCGAACCGTTTGAAGATAAAACTTCAGAAACAACTCTAATCGTATACGGAAATTTCTCAACAGGAGGAATAACTGGTTCTAGAGCTCTCTCAGCTAAAGCTCCGTGGCCAATTTCCCTTCGTCCTGGCCCCCTACTCGGTTTTGTCTCTCCAACAGAATAAGATGGAAAATTATAATGATGTATATATCTTTTAGACTCTTCACCGTCGATTCCGTCCAAAGTTTGAGCGTCTCTCATAACTCCAAGAGTAGCTACAGATAAAACCTGTGTTTGCCCTCTTGTAAACATCCCTGAACCGTGAACTCTAGGAATCAAATTTACTTCAGCGCTAAGAGGCCTCATCTCGTCCATTGCACGCCCGTCAACACGTTTATTTTCGTTTATTAGCCAAGATCTTACGATTTCTTTTTGGATCTTATAAATACATTCGTCTATTAGACTTTCTTGCTCCGGAAAAATTTCATCGAATTTTTCGTGAATCCTATCTATTATTGGAGCCAGTCTCTCTTCTCTAATATTTTTATCATTTGTATCTAGCGCAAATTTCAAATCTTCTTTTGAAAACTCTCTAATTTGATTTATCATCTCTTCACTAATTTCGATTTTAGCGATTTCAAATTTAGGCTTTCCAACTTGAGATTTTATATCTAATATAAAATCAACTATTTTTTTAATTTCTTCGTGAGCAATCTTGATTCCTTCGATTATTGTTGACTCAGGAACTTGATTTGCGTTAGCTTCTATCATCACGATTTTTTTCTCAGAAGCCGAAACAGTCACTCTCATCTTTGATTTTAAAGACTCTTGTTCCGACGGATTTATTATTATTTTATTGTCTACTAACCCAACGTTTACAGCAGCAATTGGACCTTCCCAAGGGATATCCGAAATCGACAAAGCAATAGAAGCTCCGATCATTCCAGCAATTTCAGGAGAGTAATCAAGATCAACAGACATTACTGTCATCGTAACAGTAACGTCGTTTCGCATATCTTTATTAAATAAAGGCCTTATCGATCTATCTACTAGTCTCGAAGCTAAAATTGCGTTCTCTGTTGGCCTACCTTCTCTTTTTAAAAACGAGCCCGGAATCTTTCCTACAGCGTATAGTCTTTCTTCAAAATCAACAGACAACGGCATAAAATCGACGCCTTCTCTAGGTTTCTTTGACGCTACTGCGTTAACTAAAACCGTTGTGTTTCCGTATTTTACTAAACATGAACCGTTAGCTAGTCCACACATCTTTCCAATTTGGACAAATAATTTTTTATTAGCAAAATCTATTTCAAATTCTTTAACTTTATTGTCAGACATCAAAAACCTTCTTTCTAGTTTCTAGTTTTTATTTTTCTAAAAATATTTAAAAAATTTGAGTTACAAAACAAATGCTCAAAAAACATTTATTACGTAACTCAAACAAAATTTTTATTATATATTAAATTTTTCGATCACTTTGTAAGTTACTTACGCAAGCCAAGTTTTGAAACAATATCACGATATCTGTTAATATCTTTTTTCATCAAATAATTTAATAAATTACGTCTGTGACCAACCATCTTAAATAAACCCCTTCTACTGTGGTGATCTTTTTTGTGTTGTTTAAGATGTTCAGTTAACTGATTGATCCTGTTAGTTAAAATCGCGATTTGAACTTCAGGAGAACCAGTATCTTTTTCACTTCTTTTGTTTTGCTCAATAATTTGAGTCTTTAACTCTTTTGTTAACATAAAAACTTTACCTTCCTTAAAAAATTAAAATTAAAACTAATATAAAATATTCAGTTAATTATAGATCGCGGTAACACTTAATATATAATTATATATTTCTTACGGAAGGGTCCACCAGCAAACCATAATATAACTACAATCTTATGTTATCATATAAATCTTATTTTGTCAAGAAAATATAAAAATAAATTTTTTATAAAAAAATTATTTTTTGACACAATCTTTGGCCATTTTTGTAACCAATTGTAAATTTAACACTTGGCTGTAAATCAGAAGCGAAAACAGTTTTGTCTATAAATTTTATATTCTTAGGAATAACTATATTATCTAACTCCGGACATTCACCAAACGTTTGAAACAATAACTTATCTAAGCCGCTTCCTATCTTGATATTTTTTAAATTACAACATCCCAAAAATGCTTCTTGTCCTAAATAAACAACACTATCTGGAATCTCAAAATATTTAAATACACAATCTTGAAACGCGTTTTCTTCTATTGTTTCAATACCTTCGGACATCTTTACGCTATTTAAACATTCACAAGCAAAAAACGCAAAACTCCCTATTTTTTTTACGCTGCTAGGAATACTTAAACTAGTTATTTTATTACAAGTAGAAAAAGCTTCTTCGCCTATCTCGACAACATCGTATTCTATACCATCTATTATCACTTTTTCTGGCACAACAATATTTTTAGAAACCGTTTTTTCATCATAGCCAATAATAACAGCGCCATCTGACGTAGTATTATATTTTAATCCATCTATTATTTTTCTATAAAACCTACTAGTAAAACTACTGGAAATATAATTAATATCTTTAGATTCGTCTTTTATAATAGCGCCATCAACAAGATTTTCAATTCCTACTTCTGAATCCCAATAATACCATTCTTTTTTTGTTTTATCTGTCGTAGTAATCGGAAGAACTATTTTATCTAAACCGCAGTTCCAAAAAACTTCGCTGCCAACTGTTCTTAAACTATTAGGTAAAACTATATTTTTTAATTTTACACAATTTTTAAAAACATTGTCGCCTAGATCTTCAATACCATCGCCAATATTTACTTGAATCAAATTTTCACATTCACTAAGTAAACATGGGGCGATTTTTTTAACTGTATAATCTATTTTATTAATATTTATAATTCCAGATATATTTAAATTACCTGTAATTTTCGATTTATCAACAACATCAACAATATCTGCAGTTTTTTGTGTATGATTTAATTCATATACAAAATTATCGCGTATGTATCCATAACTCATTATATCAACAACTTTATATTTTACACCATAAATATTTACTTCATCGCATTTACTTATCTCATTGTTGCCAACAATACATGTTTCTTCTTCTGCATCTTCTATATCTTCAATTATATCAACAGTCCTTTTTTTGTGATTTAATCTATATATTAAATTCTTATATTTTTTATTTTTTTGCAACTTATAGTCTTCAATGTATGTATCTACAAAATTAAAAATTACATTCTTTCTAAAATAACCACCAATTCCATCAGCAAATAAAGCACATGATAACTCTACTTCTCTTAAATTAGGACATTTCAAAAAATTATCACTACCTAACTTTTCTAAATTAGGTAATTTTATAACTTCTAATTTTTGACAGTTCAAAAAAGCACCATTATCAATTTTCTTTACATTAGGTAAAATTATTTTTTCTAAATTTACACACCTAAAAAATGCGGTTGCCGACACATCCGTAACATCGTATTCGATATTATCGTGTTTTACTCTTGAAATATTAATTTCTTTTAAGCTTTTGTTAACGTCTTTATCTATTTTATAGTGTTTCGTATCTATTCCTATAAGAATTGCTTTCTTATAAATTCTAAATAATTCGTCAGGTCCGCTTCTCTCGTTTACTATCTTAAACCTAAAACCACCGCCTATATAAAAACCCAACGCCGTCTTGGTTACAGTTATCGTTTCCTCATCATCGTCTCCTAAATTATATAACTCATCTATCTCTTTTTCTTTTGCCTCTTCTTCCATTTTTGTATCTTGATTTTGATCTAATAAAGCCCTCTTGGTTTGATACTGATCTTCTTCATCACCTTCACAAAACATTTTTTTTCGCTTTCTTTCCGAATTTTCTAAATTTTCTAAGTATTCTAAATCTTTTTCTTGATCATTTTTTTGAATATTCGCTGTTCTTTCTTCTGTTTTTTTTATAAAATTTCGAAAACCAATATAATCAGCTGTCAAATTTTGATTTTTTCCTGCACTGGCAAAAGCAAACATAGACAAACTAGATACTAACATGCTTCCAAATAAAGCAACTGGAACAATTTTTTCGACTTTTTTTTGACATTTCATAAGAATTAGCAACCCCTTAATTCAACATAATTATTAATAAAACAAAAAATTATTTTTGATCCTTTTTTGACCCCCAATGAAAAACAAGAAAATATTTTTTTGTAATTATAAACATATTTCTTAATTATTATAATTATATTGCGAAAACTTGTCAAGCATTTTTGCCTAAGAACATATAATACATAAAAAAATATTTATTTATATATTTAAATATATTTTTTATAAAAAACTTGTAATCAGTAGTTGTTTTATGATATAATATTATTAGGTCATAAATATTTATCTTAAAAATATTTTATATAATAATGACACAGTAATAGATAATTTATTTAATTAATTAATTTTCTTGTGAATCAATAATAATAAAAAAATACAATTAATTTTAGGAGGATTTATTAATGAAATCAGAAAATTATGAAATTATAGACACTGTTGAAAAACTTCAAGAAAAAATCTTGAGTGTTAAAAAAGCTCAAGAAATATTTTCGACTTTTACTCAAGAAAAGGTCGACAAAATATTTTTGGCAGCGGCTATGGCGGCCAATAAAGCTAGAATCCCGCTGGCCAAGCTCGCTGTTGAAGAGACCGGAATGGGAATCGTTGAAGACAAAGTAATTAAAAATCACTTCGCTTCTGAGTATATTTATAATACTTATCGAAATACAAAAACTTGCGGCGTAATCGAAGAAGATGAGTCTTTTGGAATTAAAAAAATTGCTGAGCCAATCGGTGTTGTAGCGGCTGTAATTCCAACTACTAACCCGACTTCGACTGCAATTTTTAAAACTCTTATTTCTTTAAAGACAAGAAACGGAATAATAATAAGCCCTCATCCAAGAGCTAAGAATAGTACAATCGAGGCAGCTAAATTAGTTCTTGAAGCTGCAGTTAAAGCTGGCGCTCCCGAAGGAATAATCGGTTGGATAGATGTTCCAAGTCTTGAGATGACAAATACCTTGATGAAAGAAGCTGATATAATTTTAGCTACTGGCGGACCAGGAATGGTTAAAGCTGCTTACTCAAGCGGAAAGCCAGCTCTCGGAGTTGGCGCCGGTAACACTCCAGCTATTATAGACGATTCAGCTGATATAACTTTAGCTGTTAACTCGATTATTCACTCAAAGACTTTCGACAACGGAATGATTTGCGCTTCTGAGCAGTCTGTTATAGTTTTAGATAAAATTTATTCTAAAGTAAAAAAAGAATTCTCAGATAGAGGTTGTTATTTTTTAAACGAGTCTGAAACAGAAAAAGTTAGAAAAACTATAATTATAAACGGTGCTCTAAACGCTAAAATCGTTGGACAAAGCGCTTATAAAATTGCTCAATTAGCTAATGTTAACGTTCCTGAGTCAACCAAAATATTAATCGGCGAAGTACAAAGCGTTGATATCTCTGAAGAGTTCGCTCACGAGAAATTATCACCTGTTCTTGCGATGTACAAAGCTGCAGATTTCGACGAAGCTATCCAAAAAGCTGTTCAACTTGTTGCTGATGGCGGATACGGCCACACTTCTTCGATTTATATTAATCCGTCAACACAGATAGATAAATTAAAAAAATTCGAAAACAGTATGAAAACTTGCCGTGTATTAATAAATACTCCGTCGTCTCAAGGCGGAATTGGAGATCTTTATAATTTTAAATTAACGCCGTCGCTAACGCTCGGTTGCGGATCTTGGGGCGGAAACTCTGTCTCTGAAAACGTTGGTGTTAAACATCTTATTAATATAAAAACTGTCGCCGAAAGGAGAGAAAATATGCTTTGGTTTAGAGCTCCAGAAAAAATTTATATAAAAAAAGGTTGTCTTCCAGTTGCTCTTGACGAACTAAAAAATATTTTAAACAAAAAAAGAGTATTTCTAGTTACTGATAAATTTTTATATCAAAACGGATTTACAAAACAAATTACTGATAAATTAGACGAGATGGGTATCGCTCACTCAACTTTCTTTAATGTTTCTCCAGATCCAACTCTTGCTTGCGCAAAAGAAGGAGCCGCTCAAATGACGTCGTTCGCTCCAGATTGTATTATAGCTTTTGGTGGAGGCTCCGCAATGGACGCTGCTAAAATAATGTGGGTTATGTATGAACACCCTGAGGCTGATTTTATGGATATGGCGATGAGATTTTGTGATATTAGAAAACGTGTTTATACTTTTCCTAAGATGGGCGAAAAAACATATTTTATTGCTGTTCCGACTTCCGCTGGAACCGGTTCTGAAGTTACTCCTTTCGCTGTTATTACGGACGAAAAGACAGGAATTAAATATCCATTGGCTGACTATGAATTGATGCCTGATATGGCTATTATCGATACTGATTTACACATGAGCGCTCCAAAAGGTTTAACAGCCGCTTCAGGAATAGACGCTATTACTCACGCTCTAGAAGCCTACGCTTCGATGTTGGCGACTGATTATACAGACGGTCTTGCTCTTCGGGCTCTTAAGATGATCTTTGAAAACTTACCAGCAGCTTACGATAACGGACTTGTAGATATAAAAGCTAGAGAAAAAATGGCTAACGCTGCGACAATGGCTGGGATGGCCTTTGCGAATGCGTTCTTAGGAGTTTGCCACTCGATGGCTCACAAGCTCGGCGCTTTTTATCATCTTCCTCACGGAGTTGCTAACGCTTTGATGATAAACGAAGTTTTAAGATTTAACGCTAGCGCAACGCCATCAAAAATGGGAACCTTCCCTCAGTATTCTCACCCTCATACTCTTGAAAGATACGCAGAAGTTGCAGATTACTTAGGAATCAAAGGCAAGAACGACACAGAAAAATTAGAAAATCTAATTAAAGAATTAGATAAACTAAAAGAATATGTCGGAATTAAAAAAACTATTAAAGACTACGATATAGACGAAAAAGAATTTTTAGATAAACTTGACGAGATGACCGAGCAAGCTTTTGATGATCAATGTACAGGTGCAAATCCAAGATATCCGTTGATGAGCGAAATTAAACAAATGTATTTAAACGCTTATTACGGAAATTCAAATAAATAATTAATAATTAATTAAAACAAAATATATATTTTTATTATAGCTCTTAATTTAAATATTAAAATAATATTAAAAAATAATTATAATAATTATTAAATTCAGGAGGAATCTTAACTATGAATTTAGACAAAATAATCGCAGTAAGAACAAATAAAACAATATATCTAGATCGTAAAAACAATATCGTAGTAAAAGTATTTGATTCAGACTTCTCAAAAGCTGATATTTTAAACGAAGCTCTAAACCAAGCTCGAATAGAAGAAACTGGTCTTAAGATCCCGAAGATAAAATCTGTAACAACTGTAGACGGTAAGTGGGCTATTGTTTCAGAATATATAAAAGGCAAGACCCTTAGCCAACTCATAAAAGAAAACCCTGAAAAATTTGATGAATATCTTGAGCTATTTGTAAACTTACAAATAGAAGTTCATTCGTCGACCGCACCTAAGCTAAATAGCTTAAAAGACAAGATGTCTAAAAAGATTTCTATGGCTGATTTAGACGCAACGACGCGCTATGATCTCCACACAAGACTTCAGTCGATGCCTACACATTATAAAATTTGTCACGGAGACTTTAACCCAAGCAATATAGTTATCTCAGAAGATAATATATCTTATGTTTTAGATTGGTCCCACGTTACCCACGGAAATGCATCGGCTGACGTCGCCAGAACTTATTTATTGTTTTGGCTTGAAGGCCAGATCGAACCGGCTAAGAAATATCTTGATTTATTTTGTAAAAAAAGTAATATTTCTAAAAAATATATTGAAAGTTGGATGCCAATCGTTGCAGCGTCGGAATCGACTAAAAACAATTCAGCCCAAAGAGAATTTTTATTATCTTGGGTAAACGTCGTTGATTATCAATAAATTATTTTATTATTAAACTAAAAATATTTTTAAATATAATTATAAAACAAAGGAGTAATTTTATTTATGAAAGTCACAGTATGTATTGGAAGTTCTTGTCATCTAAAAGGTTCAAGACAAATTGTAGAACAGCTTCAGTATCTTATCGCTCAAAATAATCTAAAAGATAAAGTTTCTTTGGGCGGAACATTTTGTATGGGGAATTGCGCAAAAGGCGTTGGAGTAACTATTGACGATAAATTTTATTCTGTAACTCCTGAAACGGTTGAAGAGTTTTTTAATAAAAATATATTATCAAGTTTTTAAATATAAATTTTATATAAACAGTTTTATTGCTTTGACATAAACATAAAATACATAAAAAATTATTTTTAATAAATTTATAAGATTAAAATAATTAAAAACAGGAGTGGATTTATAATTTATGTTGACTATTCTTATATGTGTCGGGAGCTCTTGTCACCTAAAAGGCTCTCACAAAATTGTTGAGAGGCTCGAAGAACTTATTAAAAAATATAATATAGAAGATCATGTTATTCTTTCCGGAAGCTTTTGCGCCGGAAAGTGTAACAGAAACGGTGTAACAATTAAGATTAACGACGAGTTTTTTACTGGTGTTACGCCTGACAGTTTTGATAGTTTCTTTAAAGAACATATATTAGATATTGTTTTAAATAAAAACAAAGAGGTGTAAATTATATGTCTGAATTATTAAAACTAAATAAATCAAATTGTAAGAACTGTTATAAATGTATCAGGTACTGTCCTGTCAAATCTATTAGATTTTCTGGTAATCAAGCCAGAACTATCGAAAACGAATGTATTTTGTGTGGTAATTGCTATGTTGTTTGTCCTCAAAACGCCAAAAAGATTTCTAGTGAACTCGAAAAAGTAAAATGTTTTATTCAAAGCGATCCAAATCAAAAAGTTATTGCTAGTCTTGCGCCTTCGTTTGTGGCTTATTTTGAAGGAGCTTCGATAGAATCGATGAGAGCCGCTTTAAAAAAACTTGGTTTTTTCGACGTTGAAGAGACTGCAATTGGGGCTACAATCGTTAAAAACGAATATATAAGAATTCTTAAAGAAGATAAACCAGACGTCTTAATTTCTTCTTGTTGTCACTCTGTTAATTTATTAATTCAAAAATATTTTCCGAAAGTTTTGCCGTATTTGTCGAGTACTATTTCTCCGATGCAAGCACATTGTATAGATATAAAAAAAAGATTGCCTCTAACCAAAACAGTTTTTATTGGCCCTTGTCTTGCTAAAAAAGACGAAGCCGATTGTTATCGCGGAGTTGTCGACGCTGTATTAACTTTTGAAGAGCTTTCAGAATGGCTAAAATCAAGTTTTATTAATCTAAATTTAGATCTAGATTCTAATAATTTAAATAATTTAAATAAAATTAATAATAGTAAGTCTAGACTATTTCCGACAACCGGCGGAATTTTGAAAACGATGACAGAAGATTTTATAAATAATAATTTAGATTATTCTTATATAGCTATCGACGGGACCCAAAATTGTATCGAAGCGTTAAAAGATATTGAAAACAGAAAAATTCACAAGTGTTTTATAGAAATGTCTTCTTGCGTTGGAAGTTGTGTTTCTGGTCCTGTGATGAAAAAAATAAATTCGTCTATTATAAAAAAATATCAGACTATTTATAATTACGCTGGGAATAAAGATTTTGAAGTCTCTCAACCGTCTTTTTTTGAACTCAGAAAGACTTTTGTTCCAATAGCTCAAAAAAATCAACAACCGAGCGAAACAGATATTTTAGCTGTTTTAAAAAATATGGGTAAGATTAAACCCGAAGATGAACTTAACTATGGATCTTGTGGCTATGATACTTGTCGAGAGAAAGCGATTGCTGTTTATCACGGAAAAGCTGAAATTTCAATGTGTTTGCCGTTTTTAAAAGATAAGGCTGAAAATTTTTCTGATAATATCGTTAATAATACTCCGAACGGAATTATCGTTGTTAACGAAAGACTTGAAGTTCAGCTTATAAATAACGCAGCCAAAAAGATGCTTAACGTTAGAGCTGCTTCTGATGTATTGGGCGAACCAATTGTAAGAATTATTGATCCTACAGCGTTTTTGTCGGTTTTAAATAATAATAAAAGAATCGTTGCTCAAAGAATTTATATTGCTGAATACGACAGATATTTTGAACAGACAATTATTCCTGATAAAGAATATCATGTTATTATTTGTATGCTCAGAGATATAACAGACGAAGAAAACAGTAAAAAGAAAAAAGAGATGATAAGCTCTCAAACAATAGATGTCGCTAATAAAGTCGTAGATAAACAGATGAGAATTGTCCAAGAGATTGCTTCGCTTCTTGGAGAAACTGCTGCTGAGACAAAAATCGCGTTAACTAAGCTTAAGGAGACTATCTCTAATGAATGATTTGTGCGCTGATATCGGATATAGAAGTATTAATCACTTCGGCGAAGAACTTTGTGGTGATCATATAGACGTTATTAACGACGATAGAAATTCTTCGATTATTGTCCTCGCTGATGGGCTTGGAAGCGGCGTAAAAGCGAGTATTTTATCTACTTTAACTTCTAAAATATTATCGACTTTGATCGCTGCCGGGCTTTCTATAGAAGAGTGTGTCTCGACGGTTGCAGCTACACTCCCCGTTTGTTCTTTAAGGGGTGTTGCCTACTCTACTTTTACTATATTGCATATTATTAATAATAAATTTGCGAATATAATACAGTACGATAATCCTCATGTTGTTATTTTACGCGACGGAAAAAATTACGACTATCCAAAAGAAGAGATTAACATAAACGATAAAAAAATATATAAATCTAGTATTGCACTTCAAAAAGATGATTTGTTCGTAGCTATGAGCGACGGTTGTATCCACGCCGGAATTGGTACAGCGTATAATTTTGGTTGGAAAAGATCTAATATAATAGACTTTATCGAAACTATTGAATGCGCAGGATATACTTCTAAAACACTCGCAACTATTTTAGTTGATAAGTGTAATGAACTTTATGATAGAAAGCCTGGGGATGACGCGACTGCTTGTGTTGTCAGAATCAGAAAAAGAAATCCGATGAATATTTTGTTCGGACCTCCGTCTAATAGCGACGATTGTAACAAGATGATGGCGCTGTTTTTTTCTAAAGAAGGCAAGCATATTATTTGTGGAGGAACAACTTCTTCGATTGCAGCGAAGTATTTAGGCAAAGAAGTTATAACTTCTCTTAAATTTGAATCAGCAGAAATTCCCCCGATTGCTGAGATAGACGGCGTTGATCTCGTAACCGAAGGTGTTATTACTATTAATAAAGTTTTAGAGTACGCTAAAGATTTTATATCAGAAAACAAACAATACGAAACTTGGGAATTCGGTCGAGATGGTGCTTCTTTAATATCTAAATTATTATTTGAAGAAGCGACTGATATTAATTTTTATGTTGGAAAAGCGATTAATCCGTCTCACCAAAATCCTGAGCTTCCGATTAATTTTAATATAAAAATGAATCTAGTAAAAGAATTATCTGAATGTTTGATCAAGATGGGTAAACAAATAAAAGTAAGTTATTTTTAAAATAATTAAAAAAATTTAAAAACGAAGGTGGAACATATGAGAAAATTTGATACAAAAGTTCAACACCTGAAATATAAAGTTTTAAGAGAAGTAGCGCGTCTAGCTTGGAACGACACTCTCTTAAAAAATATTTCAGATATACCAGAAAAAATAGTTCCTGGTAACACAGCGACAATGAGATGCTGTGTTTATAAAGAACGAGCAATATTAGCTAAAAGAGTTAAGCTTGCGATGGGTGGCGACTCAAATAACCCAAACGTTATCGAAGTTATCGATATAGCTTGTGATGAATGTCCAATCGGTGGCTATGAAGTAACTGACGCTTGTCGAGGGTGTCTAGCTCACCGCTGTGAAGACGTTTGTAAGCGCGGTGCTATAACTTTTGATAAAAACAAAAAAGCTCAAATAGATAAATCAAAATGTGTCGAATGTGGAGCTTGCGCGAAGGTTTGTCCTTATAGCGCGATCGCTAATAATAAACGGCCTTGTCAAAACGCTTGTAAAGTTAAAGCTATTTCTATGGACGAAAATAAAGTCGCTTATATAGATAACGAAAAGTGTATCTCTTGCGGTGCTTGTGTTTATCAATGTCCGTTTGGAGCTATAATGGACAAATCGTTTATATTAAACGCGATAGATATAATTAAAAAAAGTGATAATAATAAAAAATATAAAGTATACGCTGTTGTAGCCCCTTCTATTTCGAGTCAGTTTAATTACGCTAAGCTTGGCCAAGTAATAACTGGAATTAAAAAACTTGGGTTCTTTACGGTTATAGAAGCTGCTTTAGGTGCCGATATGGTCGCTATTGCTGAGTCAAAAGAACTCACTGAAAAACAATTTTTAACCAGTTCTTGCTGTCCAGCGTTTGTCGCTTACATAAACAAAAACCATCCGGAACTAAAACCGATGGTTTCACACAACCTTTCGCCAATGGCTACGATTGCCAAATATATTAAAGAAACTGATGAAAATTCTAAAATTATATTTATAGGTCCATGTACGGCCAAAAAAGCCGAAGCTCAGTTAGATAATATAAAATCTTATATAGATGCTGTTTTAACTTTTGAAGAGCTTCAAGCTTTGTTTGACAGTAAAGATATTGATATAACATCTTTAGAAGAAGATGTTCTTGATAATGCTTCTTATTTTGGAAGAATTTTTGCCCGAAGTGGTGGTCTTTCCGACGCTGTCGCTCAGGCTCTAAAAGAGCAAGGCCTCGAGGACTTTGAGTTAAAGCCAATTATTTGTGACGGGATCGAGCAATGTAAAGTTGCATTACTTAGAAAGAGCAAGAACGTTCTTGACGCTAACTTTATCGAAGGAATGGCCTGTGAAGGTGGTTGTATTAGTGGGGCTGGTTGTTTAACTCACGGAGCTAAAAATAAAAGCGAAGTGGACAAATACGGAAGAGAAGCTTACGAAAAAACAATAACCGACGCTCTTAAAGTAATAACTAACAAATAATTTAATAATATTATAGAGCACATTTGGTATTCCTATATTTAACAGGATTTGCACCAAATATGCTCTATTTTTATTAATTTATTTTTTTGAGCTCTATTCTTTTACACCCCAACATTTATATAGAGCCATTAATTATGTTGCATAAAAATCAATGTATAACCATCAATAAGTCCCTTGGAAACATTTCCGTTTTCATCACTCGAATATAACACAATATTTTTCCCAAGTGCGTATATTTTACAATTATCTAACGAATCTTTAGCAACTTCTATCATTGCTTCTGGTTCTTGAATAATAATTTTATGGTTCTCACTACCAAACGCTCCTGCGCCTATTTTATTAACAAATTTTCCAATCCATATATCTTTTAATTCATTACATCCTTCAAACGCATTTTCTCCTATTTCTGTTATTTTATATGCATCATCTACATAATTTGCAAAATCAGCAATATGTGCACTTTCTATATTTTTATCTAAGCACCTTAAAATTTTCGCTGTTTTTGTTTCTGTGTCTAACTTATATTCAAACAAATCATCACGTAATGACTCTTGATCTGCACTCTTTTTTTCTACGTAAGTAAAATAATCTATATTTTTTTCTTCATTGTTTGTAAACTCTTGATTTGCAAACTCTTGGGTTGCAAGCTCTTGGGTTGGAAACTCTTGGGTTGGAAACTCTTGAAGAAATTTTATACCCTGATCTAAATTATACATTTCATCAATTTTTTTCATTTCGGCTCTTATAGAATCATCTAATTTCAAGTCTAAAATTGGATCTTCTAATTCCAAGTCTAAAATTGGATCTTCATAAGCAAAAAAAACTGATATTTTTTTTTCATTTGAAAACTCTTGAAGAAATTTTGTATTCTGATCTAATTTATCAGTTATATCTGTCTCTTTTACTTCACTAAAAATTTCATTTTTTGTATAAAGATTCAATAATATCTTCGTATCTACATCTTTTTTATCTCCAAAAAAAAGAAAAACTAACCTATATTCATCGCCATTTATTTCTATACTTTCTTGTTTTATCATTTCAATTTTGTTTACTAAATCTTCGTCTTTTACATACGCAACCAGTACTAATTTTTTATTTTCATAATCAATATAATACGGAATCCCTTTTGAATCAGTTGAATCAAAGTAAATACGAGGAAGTCCATACTCTAATTCTTTATTAGAATTAATTCCACTATTATTTGTCAAATTCTCACCAAATTTGTTTTCTCTTTTGCTTTTTGGATCCATAGCAAAAGAAGAAACCTGAAATAACGACATAATTACCGAAGTTGATAATACAGTTAACCAAAACTTATTATTTTTTTTATTTTTCATTACACTAAAAACCTCTCTTTTTTTAAATTTAAAATATTTTTTATAATTAATAATTTTATTAATTATGTTTTTATTATATATTAAAAATATAATTTTGTCAATAGTTTTTTAAAAAATATTTTAATAAACTTATTTTTTATCACGTGTCGTGTTGAAATTATATTAAAACTCAAAATAGTTAAGTGTTTAAATAAAAAAATATAGAAATATACGTAAATATCTTAGATAGTTTACAGTAACAAAAATAGCTAAAGAAACGTTTATGAGTGTTGATAAAAGTTGGAAAGTTCTACTCACAGATCTATCAAAGATAAAGTTAAGAGAAAACGATAGAAGATTTGAATCTTATTTTTAATAAATTGAGCAATGTATTGTATCAAAAGATATGTTGAAATTATGATTATAAACCGTAAAATACTTTTATGTGTTTTAACAAAAATAGGCAAAAATCAAGAAATACGATTATTATAAAATCATAAATTTAACTAGTAAATTAAAGACTTACCAAGAGATATGGTTAGTCTTTTTTATAAATTTAATTACAAATTATGTAAAAAAAATAAAACAAAAAATTTTTAAATATATATATTGACAAAATTTGTTTTTGATTTATAATAATAAGTAATAAGAACAACTCGATTTGTATAAAACAAGGAGAAGTGATTATGTATAGCAAAAAAAATAATAAAATAAAAAAACTAGGATTATCTTTAATTTCAACGACAATGTTTATATCGTTATTTCAGCTTCCGACGCATTTTGCTTCAGCACCGAAAAATGAAGATGATTTAAATATAATAAATAATAATATAAAATATATTGAGTTAGATAATATAAAATATGAGCTGGATATCGAGAAAGAAATAGCAAAAATAGTTGGTGTTAAAGATAACAAAATAGAAACAATAAATGTTCCAAACGTTGTTGAGTTTGAAAGCGTTGAATATAAAATTAAAGAAATAAAAGAAAAAGCGTTTTTTTATTGTAGTAATTTGAATTTTATATCGATTGGTGAGAATATAAGAATAATAAAAAGCTTTGCTTTTCCGTTTCGAGAAAATTATAAAGTTCATTTTAGATATAAAACAACAGAGAGTAAGTACATAAAAATAGAAGTTCAAAAAAATGCTTTTTTGGGGGTAGAAAGTATAGAAAATGGAATGGAGTATTTTATAGAACGAAAAGGAGCTAATGGCGAAATAATTTATATTATGCCGACGCGGCTTTGTGAGATGATGTAAATAAAAAAACTAATCGAGTAAGAAGCGAATTAATAGTTTTTTACTCGATTAATTTAATAATAATATTGTGTATAAAAAATAATAATAAATTAAATTACAAATCCGCCGTTGGGGCTAATTACTTGACCGGTTATAAAATCAGCTAAATCAGAAGCTAAAAAATAAACAGTGTTTGCAATATCAGAAGGCTTTCCGATAATTCCTAACGGAGTTTCGTATTTTAAATTTTTAATATCGTCGGGCGATAAATTATCTAACATTTGTGTTTCGATTACTCCAGGGGCAACACAATTAACTTGAATTTTTGAAGGGCCAAGTTCTTTAGCGAGCGCTTTTGTAAGACCAATTACAGCTGCTTTAGACGCTGAATAATGGACTTCGCAAGAAGCTCCAACCAGCCCCCAAATCGAAGAAATATTAATTATCTTTCCGCTTTGTTTTCTTATCATCGCCGGCAATACTGCCTGAGTACAATTATAAATGCCTTTGATATTTATATCAAACATTCTATTCCAATCGTTTTCAGAAATATCTGTAAACAGTTTTTGCTGACTGATCCCTGCGTTATTAATTAATATATCTATTTCGCCAAATATATTATTGGCTTTTTTTATCATCTTTTCTACTTCGGATTTTTGAGAAACGTCGGCTTTTAGCGCGACAGCTCTCGCGCCGTTATTATTTAAATTATCAACAATTTGAGTTGCTTTTTCTTTATTATAACAATAATTAAAAATTACGTTCATATTTTTTTGAGCGAATAAAATTCCGATTTCTTTTCCAATTCCTCTTGAAGCACCTGTTACTAATACTGTTTTGTTTTTCATAATATCAATCTCTCTTAAATTAAATAAAATAAAAAATTTATTGTCTAAAACTATTATATTTCATATAGTCCCTTATAGTTTCTCGAGATCTTTTTAAACTTCGAGAAACAGTAGATTTGTTCTTTCCGATTTTTTCTGAGATTTGCGGAATATTTAAATTACAACTGTAATACATGTTTAATATTTGTTTTTGTTTATCTGTTAGTTGTTCTTCGATTATTAATCTTAAAATCTTACATTGATTTTTTATGTTTCCTGAGTTGTTTCCCCCAAACGAACCTGAATAAAAATCAAAGCTAAATTTTTCATCCACAATATTACTATATTGAATTTTTTTGTTTCTAGACATTTTATATATTCTCCTATTTTTAATTTAAATTTATTTTAATAACACATATATTTTTATATAAAATATATTGTCTATATTTTAATATATCATATTTTTTAACTTTAGTCAATATATAATATCTTAATTATTGTTTTTCGTATATTGTTATAATAATTATTATATTTTATTTTTGTTTTTAGCGTTTTTTATATTACAATACTTTTTTATGGGAAAGTTTCCAAATTATTACATAATTTTGCTAACAAAAAAATAAGAATCGTTTATAAAAAATATATATTTTAAATATATACTTTTTTTTTATTTTATGATATAATTAAAATTATAAATTAAAAATTTAATTATTATGAGGTGAACTTATTAATGAACGATAAAAAATTTTATATAACAACACCGATTTATTTTCCTTCTGCGAAATTACATATCGGTCATACTTATACAACAGTAGCAGCTGATGTTGTTGCGAGATATAAAAGACTAAAAGGCTTTGACGTAATGTTCTTAACAGGAACAGACGAACATGGTCAAAAAATAGAAACAATTGCGACCGACGCCGGTAAGACTCCGAAAGAATATGTAGACGAAATTGTTGATTCGATAAAAAAACTTTGGTCAGTGATGAATATTTCTTATGATAGGTTTATAAGAACAACCGATGATTATCATATCGAAAGCGTACAAAAAATTTTTCAAGAGTTATATAATAAAAACAAGATATACAAATCAGTATATTCTGGAAAGTATTGTTCTCCGTGTGAATCTTTTTGGACTAAAAGCCAGTTAAAAGACGGAAAATGTCCTGACTGTGGTCGAGAAGTTATTGACGCTACAGAAGAAGCTTATTTTTTTAAGCTAAGCGAATATTCAGATAAATTATTAGAGCTTTATAAAAATAATCCTGAGTTTATCCAGCCAACTTCAAGAATGAACGAGATGATTAATAATTTTATAAAACCCGGTTTAGAAGATTTGTGTGTTTCTAGATCTTCTTTTAAATGGGGAATCCCGGTACCATTTGATGACAACCATGTTATTTATGTTTGGGTTGACGCCTTAACTAATTATATAACGGCGTTAGGCTATAAAAATAATAAATATAACGATTTTGATAAATATTGGCCATGCGACGTTCATTTGATGGCTAAAGAAATCGTTAGGTTCCACACTATAATTTGGCCGGCAATGTTGATGGCGCTAGACTTGCCGTTACCAAAAAAAATATTTGGTCACGGTTGGCTATTATTCGATGGCGACAAGATGTCTAAATCTAAGGGAAATATCATTGATCCGACAATACTTTGTGAAAAGTACGGCGTTGACTCGATTAGATATTATTTATTAAGAGAAATTCCGTTCGGGTCAGACAACAGCTTTGATAACAAGGCCTTAATTAACAGAGTTAACTCAGATTTAGCTAATGATCTGGGCAACTTAGTTTCTAGAACTATATCTATGATCGAGAAATATTTTGATGGAGTTTTAATTAAAGATCACGAATCAGGAAGCTTCGACGACGAACTTAAATCAGTTTGTTTAGAGTCTAAAAAAATCGTCGAAGAGTATTTAGAAAATCTTCAGTTTTCGAGCGCGTTAACTCAAATATTTAAGATAGCGTCTAGAGCCAATAAATATATTGACGAAACAACCCCTTGGGTTCTTGCTAAGTCGAAAGAAAATAAAAATCGATTAGCTTGTGTTTTATATAATCTTTCTGAATCAATAAGAATAATATCGATTTTGTTAACACCGTTCTTACCTGATACTTCGAAAAAAATACAAGATCAAATTAATATTAATAATAATATTATAAACTGGGAAGACAGCGAAAAATGGGGACTTTTAGATAAAGATTTAAAAACAGGAAAAAAAGAACTATTGTTCCCGAGAATAGAAGTCGAGAAGTAAATATAAAAATAATTATTAAATAATAAAAAATAATACAGAAAGAGATAATAAATTAGATGATAGATAATATAATAAAAAATATTTTTGATTCTCATTCTCACTATAACGACGAAAAATTTGATGATAATCGAGATGAAATTTTAAAATCGTTGCCCTCTAAGGGAATCGATAAAATAATTAACGTTTCAGCGAGCGAAAAAGATGCTTATGATTGCGTAAATTTAGCTGAAAAATATGATTATATATTTGCTTCTGTTGGAGTTCACCCTTACGAGATAGAAAACTTGTCTCAAGATTATATTTATAATTTAGAAAGTTTGTCTAAAAATAAAAAAGTCGTTGCAATAGGTGAGATAGGTTTAGATTATTATAATAATAATATAGACAAAGATCTTCAAAAAAAAATTTTTGAAGATCAACTGGCGCTTGCGTCGGAACTAAAGATGCCGGTAATTATCCACGCGAGAGAGGCTGATCAGGATATTATTAATATATTAAAAAAATTCAAGTTATCCGGTGTAATTCATTGTTTTTCTAGCGATAAAGAAATAGCTAAAATATTAATCCAAATGGGATATTATATAAGTTTTACAGGAGTTATAACTTTTAAGAATAATCGAAAACAACTAGAGAGCTTATCGGCTGTTCCGATAGAAAGACTTTTGATAGAAACAGATTGCCCGTATATGGCGCCGGAACCTCACAGAGGGAAGATTTGCGATTCATCGATGTTATATTATATTATCAAAAAAATAGAAAATATAAAAAATATACCAGCTCAAGAGATAGCTGATATAACTAATAAGAACGCCAAAGAGTTATTTAATATAAAATAATAAAAAATTTTAAAATATATTAAGGAGTTAAAAGACAAATGAGTTTTAATAAAAGTATTAAATCGGACGCTTTGATATTATTAAAAAATAATTGGCTAAAAGTTATTGGAATAACATTGATTTGGGCTTTAGTTTTTGGGCTATCGTTTTTGGTCGAAACGTCTGTTTATATAATAAATAGCGATAATAATTTTCAAGTAGCTGATATTTTAAATAATTTTATTTTTGAAAAATCAGGAAATATTAAGCTAACAAGTAGTTTAATAATATTTTTAATTATTTCTATTGTTATTGATTTAATATACTGTCTTATTGTATCGGTCCTAAAAATGGGAGATATAAACTGGAATTACTTAACGATTTTTAATAAATCCAACGATTTTAATAATATTTTTAACTATTTTTCTTGTTTTAAAAATATTATTAAGAGCTGGTATATTTCTTGTCAAATATTTTTTAGACAAGTTTTTTGGTTTGTTATTATATTTTCAGCTCCGGTTTTAGTGAGTGTTTGGTCTTTGGTCGCGACAACACATCAAAGTCAAATAATTAATAAATATTTAATATCGTTTGGATATATTTTATCGTTTTTTTTAGTAATCGCAGCTAGTTTAACTTGTATAATATTTTTTCAAAGATATATGTTAACTAGATATTTATTAGTTTCTGGCGAATGTAAAAAAACTCGTCAGGCTATAAAGCTTTCGATTAAAATAATGAAAAATAAAAAGCTTGATTATATATTTTTATTAATATCGTTTTTAGGTTGGGTTATATCTTGTTTATTTATTGTTCCGATTTTTTTTGTATTGCCATATATAAAAATAACGTCGGCGCTGTATTCGAGATATATAGTTGAAGAATATAAAAAAAATAATAATATTTAAAGAGGTGTTAAGTTTTGTCTGGACATTCAAAATGGAATAACATAAAAAGAAAAAAAGAAAAGACAGACGCTCAAAGGGCGAAAATTTTTACGAAAATAGGTAGGCAAATATCTGTTGCTGTTAAAGAAGCCGGAGCTGACCCGGCGGTTAATAATAAATTAAAAGAACTAATATTAAAAGCGAAATCTAATAACGTTCCAAACGACAATATTTCGAGAATAATAAAAAAAGCAGCTGGCGAAGGCGGTAAGAACGATTACGAAGAGATAATATATGAAGGTTACGGGCCGAGCGGAGTTGATATTATTGTTGAAACGTTAACTAATAATAGAAATCGAACAGCTGGAGACTTAAGACATTATTTTGACAAGTTTGGAGGAAACCTTGGTCAAACTGGTTGTGTATCGTTTTTGTTTGAATCTAAAGGCGTAATAGAAATTTTATTAGATGATTTAATTAATAAAGATAAGTTATTAGAAGACAGTCTAGCTTTAGATATAGAAGATATCGAGATTTTAGATGATATAGCGATAGTTTATACAGAACCTAAGAATCTATCAGAAATAACATCTAGTTTAGAAAAATTAAATTATAAAATAAATTCTTCTGAAATTAATAAGATTCCGAATACTTATGTAAATATTTCAGATCCGGATGTTTTGTTAAAACTAGAAAGATTATTAGATATGTTAGAAGACAACGACGACGTCCAAAACGTTTGGAATAATCTTTTTGAAGAATAACTTGTTTAGAAACCGTAAACTTTTGGCTTAATCTTAATCGACAACCTTGTTGTATAAAAGAGCTAGACAACGAGCGTAAGTTAACGACGTATTTTTTAAGATTAGGTGTTTATTATAGCCATAAAAAATTTCAAAAAAAAGCTTACTAGAAATTAATTTTTCTAATAAGCTTTTTTGTATTTTTATTCTCTACCCCAAACGCCGTAATCTATAAATAATTTCTTTCCGCCGCCGACGTCTTGTTTTAGATAAGTATTAACCGGATAATTTTTATTAAATCCGAATTGATAATCTTTCCCGCTACTATCTTTAGCGTGATATATATAATAACTAAATATAAAATCTTGGGTTTTAGACCCGTCGGGATTTATTTTTATAGAATTTTCGACAGGCAAAACTTCATAAACATAATGTATTTTTTGAAACATTTCTTCCCAATTAGACCCATCAGTCTTTTTTCTAAAAAATTCGTGTTTAAAATTTTTAGAAACTAAGCTCTCTAAATTATTACTC
>JAGAUG010000057.1 GCA_017828935.1 Oscillospiraceae bacterium
TAATAAAATAATAAAAATAATTATTTGATTTATCTTTTGATTTTTGTGTTAGTTAAGTATAGCGTAGCTAATAAATATATTTATATTTAATTGGAGATAAAATTATATAATGATTAGAGATATAACAATTGGTCAGTTTTTTCCTGGAAAGTCTGTTATCCATCGCCTTGACCCGAGAGTTAAGATTTTATTAGTAATCGCTTTTATAATAATATTATTTATTGTTTCGAGTATTTTAAGTTTGTTTTTAATTTTAGGATTGATATTAGTTGCTTATAAAATATCTAAGATATCTTATAAATTAATATTTAAAAATCTAAAATCTATGTGGGTTATTATTTTATTGACTTCTGTTATTAATATTTTTTTTACAGAAGGGCAAGTAGTTTGGAGTTTTGGAAAGCTTTTGATTACAAAAGAAGGTCTTATATTTTCTTTGGTATTAATTATTAGAATTATTAATATGATAATGATTTCTTCTTTGTTGACCTATACAACGTCGCCAATTGAGCTTACACAAGCTTTAGAAAGGCTTTTGAAGCCACTTAAAATATTTAAAATTCCTGTTGAAGATTTATCAATGATGATGACAATATCTTTGAGATTTATTCCTACTCTTATAGACGAAACAGATAAAATTATGTTAGCTCAAAAATCTCGTGGAGCGAAAATTGACGTTGGAAATATATTTCAAAAGCTAAAATCTTTTATTCCCGTTATTATTCCGTTGTTTGTTTCGGCGTTTAGATCTGCTGATGAACTAGCTATTGCGATGGAATGTCGACTTTACGGTAGTTGCGAGAAAAAGACAAGTATAAAACAGCTAAAAATAAAAAATATAGATATATTAATAACTTGTTTTATAATAATATATTTTATAATAATAATTTTAATAAATAATTATTTTTAATATAATTTGAGAGAAAAAAATGAGAAATTTATTATTGACAATATCTTATAGAGGAACTAATTATCATGGATTTCAGGTTCAAAATAACGCGATAACTGTTTCCCAAGTGTTACAAAGCGCGATAGAAAAAATATTAGATCACAAAATAGAGCTAAAGGGTTGCTCGAGAACCGATACGGGAGTACACGCTAACAGATATTGTCTTAATTTTAAAACTAATAAAAGTATTTTGTGTTTAAATTTAGTTAGAGCTTTAAATACGATTCTTCCGAGCGATATAGTTGCGAAAAGTTGTCAAGAAGTAGATTTGGGTTTTCATGCGAGATATAGTTGCAAAAAAAAAGAATATATTTATAAAATTTGGAATAGTGAGATCCCGTCGCCGTTTTTGATTGATTTAGTTTATAATTATAAATATAAAATAGACGAAAAGATATTAGATAAACAAGCGAAAAGCTTTATTGGTACATATGATTTTAAATCTTTTTGTAATTTTAAAAAAGGCAAGAGTCTTGAAGATACTGTTCGTACGATATATAATTGCGGAGTCGAGAGACAAGAAGAGAATCTTGTTATATTTAAAGTTTGTGGCGACGGTTTTTTATATAATATGGTCAGGATCATGGTTGGGACTTTAATATTTATTCAAGAAAAAAAAATAAAACAAGATTCTATATTAGATATAATAAAAAATAAAGATAGGTCTTTAGCGGGGAAGACAGCTCCGGCGCGAGGTCTTTATTTAAATAATATTTTTTATTAAAAATATTATAAAATTAGCTAAAGTGGGTGATTAATTAAATTATGGAAGTTTTAATTAACACGCTAACGAGTATATTAAAAACAATATCGTTTGTTGATATAATAGATGTTAGTTTAGTTTCTATTTTGATTTATCAATTGATGAAGTTTATAAAAGATACTAGGGTCGCTCAAATTTTAAAAGGCGTTGCAATTTTAGCGATAGTTTATTTTTTGGCGAAGCAAATAGGTCTTAGAACTATTGGGTTTATTTTAGAAAAAATATTTGATATCGGAATCGTTATGTTAGTTGTAGTTTTTCAACCGGAACTCAGACGGATGTTAGAACACGTTGGGCAAACACAAGTTACTCCTGTTAAGTTTTTTGGAAGGAGTCATAGCGATCAAGAGATTAAAAATCAGCTTTGGTTAGAAGCAATAGAGAATATTTGTGAGGCGGTTGAGTCTTTATCGAAGTCTCAAACAGGAGCTTTAATTGTTTTAGAAAAAAATATAAAGCTACAAGATATTGTTATGACAGGGACTGTTTTAGATTCTTCGCCTAGTGCGCAATTGATCGAAAATTTGTTTTTTAAAAATTCTCCGTTACACGACGGTGGTGTAATTTTTAGGGACGGAAGAGTGTTTGCAGCAGGTTGCTTGCTTCCGCTGTCTCAAAATCTAAAAATATCAAAAGAGCTAGGAACTCGTCACAGAGCAGCCTTGGGGATGAGTGAGATTTCAGATGCGGTTGTTATTGTCGTTTCTGAAGAAACTGGGGTTATTTCTGTTGCTCAAAGCGGACACTTAGCAAGAAAATTGTCTCTAAAAGGCCTTAAAATAAGATTAGAACAAACAATGATAACATCGTCGATTTAATATAAAAAATAGTGATCCAAAAAAGGACGTGACAAATTGGGAAAATTTAAATTTTTTTTGACTAATAACCTTGGCCCTAAATTATTAGCAATTATTATTTCTATTGTAGTTTGGTTTATTGTAGTTTGGTTGGTAGATCCTGATGTTACAACGTCTATTAAAAACGTTCCTATTGAGCTCGGGAATTCAGAGTCTTCGGCAATCAAAAAAATGGGACTTGATGTTATAGACGGTAATAATCTTTTTGCGACAGTCTATATGAGAGGAAATAGAAATATTATAGGTCTTATAGGTGCTGATGATATATTAGTTTTAGCGCAAGCGTCTAATATAACAGAAGCTGGAACATATGAGCTAGAAGTTAGCGCAGGCGTTAAAAACCAGATGTACAAAGATATAAAATTTTCGGCGATTAGCCCGTCGGTTATAAAAGTTAAGATAGATAAGCTTATTACAAAGACAGTCCCTGTTGAGGTTATTTGTAACGGGGTTACAGTTCCGGACGGATACTTGTTAGAAGAAACTGTATCTTCTGTTGACGTTGTAAATATTACCGGTCCAGAAAAAGATATCGAGAAAGTTGACAAAGCAATAGTAATTTGTGATATAGATAAAAAAATATCAGAGACGCTAAAACTAACTGAAGAAATAAGATTGCGTAGTAATACAGATATTGATGTTGATACAAAATATATAAATATAGACAACGAAGTTGTAAATATAACTTTGCCGGTTCTTAAGAAAAAGATATTGCCGGTAACAGTTGATTTTATTAATCAACCCAAGGGATTCCCAACAGAAGAATTTGAATATTTTGTTGAGCCGTCGACGATTACAGTTGCTGGGCTACCGGAAGAAGTCGATAAAAAAGAGTCTGTAAATATTGCGTATATCGATATGAAAAACTTAAGCCTAGAGGGAGAAGAAGAATACAAAATAGAAATTCCTTCTAATTTTGTTAACGTCGAAAATGTCGATAAAGTAAAAATAAAATTTGATATGACAAAGATGGCGTCTAAAACTTTTTCTGATGTTAGAGTTAAAGTCCCGTATGTGTTGGCTGACTATGATATTAATATAAATA
>JAGAUG010000007.1 GCA_017828935.1 Oscillospiraceae bacterium
ATTATAAATTATAAAATTATAAAAAATCAGGTGTAAAAAATTAATATGAATAATATAAATAATATAAGTATAGATAGAAAAGATAAAATTAATTATTATCTTGATATTGCTTTTGCGGTTTTAAGTCGAGGAACTTGTTTAAGAAGAAACTTCGGCGCCGTTATAGTAAAAAACGACGAAATTGTTTCGACTGGTTATACAGGAGCGCCTAGATTAAGAAAAAATTGTAGCGACTTGGGATATTGTCTAAGAGAAAAATATAATATTCCTAGAGGCGAAAGATACGAACTTTGTAGATCAGTTCACGCCGAAGCCAACGCGATAATTTCAGCGTCACGAGAAAAGATGATAGACAGTACTCTTTATCTTGTCGGGCTAGATTTTAAGACAAATTTGCTGGTTAAAAACGCTAGTCCTTGCGCGATGTGTAAGAGACTTATAATTAACGCTGGGATCAAAGAAGTTATAGTTAGAGAAGAAGATAATAAATATAAAATAATAGACGTAAAAAAAGATTGGATCGAAAACGACGAGTCGTTAGAAAATACAAGAGGATATTAAAAATTTAAATACCAAAAAAGGAATGGTGGTTTTATTTGATAATTGAAAAATTAAGCTGGATTTCTTTGTTACCGCCGCTCATATCGATTATATTAGTTTTAATAACTAAAGAATCTGTTTTTTCTTTGATGTTTGGTGGGTTGGTCGGATGTTTAATTTGTTGTAATTTTAATATTATAAAATCAATAGAAATGTTATTTAATATTCTAACAACAAAGATGTCAGAAAATATATATATTATAATATTTTTGGCTTTACTAGGATCGATCGTGATGATTATTACTAGTTCTGGTGGCGCTGTAGCTTACGGAAATTTAATAAGTAAAAAAATAAAAAACAAAACAGGAGCGCAGCTAGCTACTATTTTGCTTGGGATCGTTATATTTATTGACGATTATTTTAATTGTCTTACGATAGGAGCAACGATGGGTCCGGTGTTTGATAAATATAAAATTTCGAGAGAAAAGCTGGCTTATCTTATTGATTCAACCGCTGCGCCGATTTGTATTATAGCGCCAATTTCGAGTTGGGTTGCTGTTATTTTAAGTACTCTAGAAGGCAGCGGAGTTAAAAATTCTTTTGGAATTTTTATTAGAACGATACCATATAATTTTTATGCGATCTTGACGATTATTATGGTTTTTTGTGTTGCGATATTTAAATTAGATTTTGGTCCGATGGCTAAATTCGAAAAAGAAGACAAGATAAATAATCTAGATTTAGATAATAATTTAAATAATAATAATTCTAAAAAAAATAAAAAAGCTAACAGTAGTGATTTATTAATTCCGATAGTTAGTTTGATAATTTTTTCTATTTTGAGTTTATTACATAATGGCGGTTATTTTTCGGGAGGCGTAACGATTTTAGAGGCTTTTAGAGTTACGGATTCTCAAAAATCGTTGACTTTCGGAGCCACTGTCGCTTTAGCTATATCTTTTGTTTTGATGATAATAACAAAAAGAATGAATTTTAAAGACTATATGGAAAATATTTCTGACGGGGTAAAATCGATGGTTCCAGCTTATTTAATATTAATTTTAGCCTGGACCATTGGAGGAGTTTGTCAAAAAATAGGAACTGGAGAATATGTCAAACATATCGTAGAAGTTTCGAATATTCCAGTTGGGATCTTACCAGTTGTTATTTTTATTGTTTCAGGATTTTTAGCTTTTTCTACCGGAACGGCTTGGGGAACGTTTGGAATTTTGATTCCCGTTGTTGTCGGAGTTGCGAGAGGACTAAGCGAAGATTTATTAGTAATTTTTGTGGCTTCAACTTTAGCGGGCGCGGCTTTTGGAAGCCACTCATCACCAATCTCTGATACTTGCGTTTTATCAGCAACCGGAGCAAGTTGTAAGCACATAAATCATGTCTTAACACAAATTCCGTATTCGTGTTTAGTAGCGATTATTTGTTGTTTAGATTATATTATTATTAATTTTATAAATTCTTTAATAATTTCTTATATTTTTGGAATCTCTTTGATGTTAGTATCTATTTATTATTTGTCAAAATTTTCTAATAAATCTAATCATAAATTTTATTTTACAAAATAATATATTTCTGTTATAATAAAATTAAAATAATAAAATCAAAAGGACTCTAAAATATGGAATTTATTAGTAATTCGTTAAAAGATACAGATTTAATCGCGAAAAAATTAGCTTTTAAAATTAAAAAAAATTTAGAAAATAATATAATTAATTATATTATTTTTCTAGATGGAGATCTTGGAGCTGGAAAGACAACTTTTACGAGGTCTTTAGTTAAATATTTAGGTTCGAGTGATAACGTCTGTAGTCCGACGTTCGCGTTAGTTAATCAATATAAATCTTTTGTTGATATATTTCATTTTGATATGTATCGTA
>JAGAUG010000058.1 GCA_017828935.1 Oscillospiraceae bacterium
CCCCCCCGTACCAAATTTTGGTAAATTAAAATTTAAATTATTTTTTAAATTATTTAATTTTTTTATAAAATACATAAAAATTTCCTCCTAATAAAACAAAAAATATGTTTTTTTATTATATTATAATATATTTTTTGCTGCAAGTCAAGTGTTTTTATAAAAAATTTTTTAGTAAATTTTTAGATTTAAAATCTAAAAAATCGTCCCTAAAACTAGAGACGACTAATATTTATTATTAAAAACCAAAATTTTTTATTTTTTTTATTTGAAGATCTTTATCTTTTCCGCAACAAGATAATATATAGTTATCTAAATCTATATATCTAAAATATAAAGACTTATCTTCGCCTTTATTATTTTCTAATATTAATTTTATTTTTTCTAAATTATTAAAATCAAATTCAAACGAATTTAATTTTAGTGTTAAACCAACACCTTTGAATTTTAAATAACTTTCTTTTAGAGTCCAAACTATATAAAATCTATTAATTATTTTTATATTATTATTATCTAAAAATATAAAGTCTTTTTCTTTTTTAGTAAAATATCGATCTATTATTTTTAAATTACGATTAGAAATTTTTTCGATATCAACCCCAACTTCGCTACTTGAAACCGCTACAACAACTTTCTCGTGGCTGTGGGAAATATTAAAATAAAGCTGATTATTAATTAAAAACGGTTTTCCGTGTTTATTTTTTTTAAATAAATATTTAGAATCCAAATTTTGGGATTCTAAATATTTTATAATAAAACTCCAAGCAACTAAACTTTGTTTTTTATTATAATTTATTTTTATATTTATTTTTTTTTTAATAAAACAAATATATTTTTTAAAATCTATATTGTCTGGTATATCTATTATATATACTGTCGTCACAAAAAACTCCAAATTAATTTAATTAATTATATTAAATATATTATTTCTCGCGTCTTTTATTTCAAACGACCTGTTTTTTAAATAATTTAAAACCCCAGCGTCGGTTTTAAAATCAAAAGTTAATTTATAAGAAACCAAAGCCTGGTGTTTTAAATTATAATCTTGATTGATCTTCGCTGTCCCATATTTTGTGTCGCCAACTAATGGATGATTTATATACGCCATATGAGCTCTAATTTGATGTGTTCTTCCTGTTAAAAGCTCTATTTCTAATAACGATATATTATCAATAACTTTAAGAACTTTATATTTCGTTAATATTATTTTCGAGTCTTGTCTTGGCGTCTGAAAAACATAAACTCTATTTTCAGATTCGTTTTTAATCAAATAATTTTTTAAAATACCTGATTTGTTTTTTAAAACGCCATGTACAAGACAAAGATAATATTTTTTTATTTCTCTGTCTTTGAATTTCTGATTTAAGATTCTTAAAGCTTCTGAATTTTTAGCTGCAATTACTAGACCTTGTGTGTTTCTGTCTAGCCTATGTACTAAAGCTGGCGCGAAGCTCATTTCTAAATTAATATCATATTCTTTTTTATCATAAAGATATTTTTTAATTCTATTAATAAGAGTATCGACTTTTTGATTCTCGTCCTCGTGAACTAATAAACCCGCTGGCTTATTAATTAATAATATATTTTCGTCTTCAAAAATAATTTCTAAATCAGAGCAAGCCGATAAAAAATTAATATCAGGATCGTCTATTAAAAATTCGTCGTTAATATATAAGCTTAGAATATCTCCAACAACTAATTTATCAGAAGCCTCACATCTTTTATTATTAATTTTAATTCTTTTTTTTCTAATCGACTTATATATAATCGAAACCGGCAAGTTCGGAAAAGACTTAGTTAAAAACTTATCTAACCGTTGTCCTTCGTCGTTTTTTTTAATTACAATCGACTTCATAGTTTTTTTCTTTCTTATTATATAAATAATTCTTAATAATTAAAATTATATTTTATTAATCAACTTCAAGTTTTTTTATAATAACTTAAATTAAAAAATTATATTTTATTAATCAACTTCAAGTTTTTTATTAATAGTATGTAATAATAATATATAATATATAATCCCGAATACGATACATACAGATCCAGAAATTAAAAAATTAACTGCCATCGTGTGTTCTAAACAATCTAGATCAAAATAATTTTGACAAAATTTTAAAAATTCACTGATAACTTTATTTTGAAAATAAAATATTACAATATAAGCAAGAACCCCCATCATCAGCGGTCGATGTTTTAAAACACTTGTATTGACAACAGAAATACATAAATAAATCAAAAACAGACCTGAAAATACTCCACAAATTGAGGTAAATATACACGAAAATGTACTAAACCCATCAGAAAAAAACATTTTTTGTATATCTCTTATCCAGTTAACCAAACTATCTTTTCCGCTCCAAACGTATATCCACAACATCGCAGATAAGCCAGATAACACCAATATAATTACCGACCAAACTGTTGAAATAATTAGATTACTCCAAATATGATAATATCTTTTAACTGGCAACGAATATGTTAGATAACTTTCGCTTGAAACACATTTGTTGTTAAATACTTTTGTTATCATAACGATAGTACCAAAAACCGCAATTATTAAAAACATAACAGCAATTGCTATCAAAAAAGTTTTAACAATTTTTAAACTCTCACTCTCTTTTAGGCTCAAAACTAGACCTTTAGAAGATAACATTAAGATATTTGCCAATAATACACTCATCACAACCATAAAAAAACTTCGGCTATGATATTTAAAATCTGTCTTAACTAATTTTAAAAACATTTAAATTCCTCCCTAAATAACTCATCGACCGATTTATTATATTTTTCTCTTATTTCGTCAACTTCTTCAAATAAAACAATCTTACCTTGTTTTATAAAAATAACACTATCAAAAACTTTCTCGACATCTTCTATAAGATGAGTTGAAATTAAAACCGTTCCCTCTGGATTATAATTTTTTATTATAGTATCTAAAATATAATCTCTCGTCGCCGGGTCAACCCCTCCGAGTGGTTCATCTAAGACATAAAGCAACGCATCTCTTGACATAACTAAACTAAGTTGAAGCCTTTCAATCATTCCCTTGGACATCGTTACTATCTTTTGTTTCGTATCAACACCTAAAGAATCTAACATACTCATCATTTTATCTTCTTTAAAGTCTTTATAAAAATCTTTAAATATTTTTATAACGTCAACAGGCCTCATCCACTTAGCAAAATAAGGCTTATCCGGTAAGTAAGAAACTATTTTTTTTGTTTCAACACCTATTTCTTTTTTGTTAATAAAAACTTCGCCCTGATAATTACAAATTACTCCTGACAAAACTTTCATCAAAGTTGTCTTTCCGCTTCCGTTAGGCCCAAGTAATCCAACAATCTTACCCTTAGGAATTTGAATCGAAATATCATCTAAAGCTATTTTTTTTCTATATTTTTTTGTTAAACTATTTATTTCGATTATATTATTATTCGACTCTATAACGTTTAAATCTTTCACTTATTAAATCCTCCTATTTAAATTAAATAAATTTATATTAAATTTTTTATTTCTGAAATATCATAGCCAATTTCTTTCATATCTTTTATAAAACAATCTATTTTCTCTCGCGCTATCTTTTGTCTTGTTGTTTTTATTAACTCAACATCTTGAGTTACAAACTTTCCGTTAGTTCTTTCTGTAAAAATAAGTCCTTGTTCTTCAAGTTTCATCAACGACTTTTGAACAGTGTTCGGCGTAACACCAAATTCTTCAGAAATTTCTCTTATCGACAATAACTTTTGACCCGGAACAATCTTATTAGAAACAATTTCTAGTTTAATTATATTCATAATCTGTACATAAATCGGTATATCATTATCAAACTCATATTTTATCAACTTTAATAATCCTCCTAACTATTTATTATATTATTGTATCACAACAATAATATAATAACACAACAAAAACAAATTGTCAATAGCATTTTCAAATTTTTTATTTTTTTAATTTTTCGAAAGATTTTTAAACGAACTTATCAGCTGCTTCGTATAATCTTTTTTTGGGAAATCATAAATTTTTTTTGATTCGCCTATTTCAACTATTTTACCCATATTCATTACTGCAATGTTATCCGAAATTTCTTTTACTAACCCGATATTATGAGATATAAACAAATATGTAAGATCCATTTTTTTTTGTATTTTTTTTATTATGTTTATTATTTTATCTTGGACTATTACGTCTAAAGCCGAAGTCGCTTCATCAAAAATAATAAACTTGGGTTCAACAGCTAAGCTTCGCGCTATCGCGACTCTTTGACACTCTCCTCCTGAGAGCTCAGACGGATATTTATATTTTATCTTTTGATCTAACCCAACAAGATCTATTAATTCAGAAATACGTTCTTTTTTTTCTAGCTTATTAATATTTTTAAATTTAAAACAAGAAAGCGTCTCTAATAAAATCGTCTCAACTGTCATAAGATTATTTAAAGACAAATACGGATTTTGAAAAACAATTTGTAAATCAGTCCTGATTTTTTTTAAGTCTTTATTAGAAATCAAAAAAAGATCTTGATCTTTATAAAATACGTTCCCAAAAGAAGGTTTAATAAGCCTCATCAAAATCCTTCCCAGCGTCGACTTCCCCGATCCGCTCGCGCCGACTAACCCAAGAGTTTGACCTTTATATATATTAAAACTAACGTCACTTATAGCCGAAAAAATATTTAAGCAAAATTTATAATTATTATAATTACTAAAATTTTTAGTTATATTCTCAACTCTAATTAAAGGCTCTATTTCGTAATTCGCCATCAAAACTCCTATTTATAGATTTATAAAACTTAATTAATTTTTTATAATCTATTATTATTTCTTACGTAATAATAAATATATTGCTGTACAATACCTAAATATTCTTTTTTTATTTTAGGTAGACCATCTTGAAAAAATTTATTAATCGTCTTTTTAATCCAAGTATCCGTCGGGAAGCTATCTGTTTTTGAAAAACCATATAACAAAACACAGTCTGCTACTTTCGGTCCAACACCTTTTATTTTCATAAGCTCTCGTCTCGCTTCGTCGATATTTAGCTCATATAAATTTTCTAAGATAATTTCTTTGTTTTTTATTTTTAAAATAGCATCTAAAATATATTTATCTCTAAACCCACACTTAAGATCATCTAGATCTCCTATAGAAATATTTTTTATATCGTCTATCTTTGGAAACTCAAAATAATTATCTATTATTTTCTTCCCGAATTTTTCACAAAATCTCTCTATTATTTTTTTTATTCTTGATATATTATTATTTTGACTAATTATAAACGAAATCAAAACTTCCCAAGGATCTTGTTTTAAAATCCTGATTCCTGAACTATAT
This sequence comes from Oscillospiraceae bacterium, assembly GCA_017828935.1. Lineage (GTDB taxonomy): Bacteria > Bacillota > Clostridia > Oscillospirales > Ruminococcaceae > RGIG8779. Next base: position 5,328 of record JAGAUG010000058.1, read on the forward strand.
TTCGTTGCTTCGTTAATAAAATATAAATCTAACAAACTATTATTTATAATTTCGTAGTCTGTATCTAGATCAAAATATCTTATTATTTTGTTTTTATATTCTGTAACTAATAGATTTTTAAATATAATTTTATTATTTTCTTGATATACAGTTATAACGCTATTTCCAACAACTCCAATATAACTTCCGTCGTCTTGTTGATTCCATCTAAAACATTGACCAGATTCAAAAGTTTTTATAATATCAAAATTATTATAGTCCGAAATAATAATATCTTGATTATATTGTTTTATATTAATACTCATATTTTTTAAATTTAAAAATTTTATTTTTCAAAAAAATAAAACTCTGTAGTTCTTAGCTCAACACCCAGCTTAACAAACCGCAGAATCTTATTCAACACAAAAATATTATTTATTATTATATGTATCAAAAGAATTTAACTTGCTTGTCAGATGGACAAAAAAATCGTCGTCATCAGTCAACACTTTATCAGTATCATCTTTTGAATTCGAAGCTACTCCGTTTTGCATACTAGATTCAGCATCGTTTTTTTTAGATAAATTGTCTCCGACATTATCAAATTTTGTAGCTATAACTGTAATCTCTACCTCATCTTTCATTGTTTCGTCGAAAGTAACACCCCAAAATATTTTAGCCTCATTGTGAGCCGCTTCTTTAATCATCGAGTTAGCTAAAGCAGTTTCATTTAAGCCAATATCAGGAGACGCAACGAAGTTAACAATAAGGGCCTTCGCTCCATCAATCGAAGTCTCTAGCAACGGACTAGAAATAGCCATCTCAACTGCTTGTCTAGCTTTATCTTTGCCTGTTCCCTTTCCAACTCCCATATGAGCTTCTCCAGCGTCTTGCATAACCGCTGCCAAATCAGCAAAGTCTAAATTAATCAACCCTGTATCTGTTACGATCTTTGAAATACAAAGCGTCGCCTGTCTTAAAATATCGTCAGCCGATTTAAAAGCGTTGGCTAAAGTTATATTAGCGTCCGGTAACAAACTCAATCTGTCGTTCGGAATAACTAACAAAGAGTCGACATGTTGTTTAAGCTCAATAATCCCTTTCTCCGCTTGTTCCATCCTATCTTTACCTTCGAATTCAAACGGCTTCGTTACAATCCCAACTGTTAAGATTCCCTGATCTTTTGCAACTTCAGCAACAATCGGAGCTGCACCAGTTCCAGTTCCTCCGCCCATCCCAGCCGTAATAAACGCCATCTGAGCTCCTCTTAAAGCGACTCCTATCTCTTCTCTACTTTCTTCAGCAGCCTTTCTACCTTGCTCAGGATTTCCGCCAGCACCACGACCTTTTGTTAATTTCTCTCCAATCGCGATTTTATAACTAGCCTTGGATCTTTTTAGCGCCTGTCTATCTGTATTTATAGCAAGATATTCTATACAATTAGTATCTTCTTCTGTTTCGTTATCTAAATCTAAATCTTTATTTTTATCTTCGTTACCTAAATTACCAACCATACGGTTAATCGCGTTTCCACCGCCACCGCCAACACCAACAATTTTTAAAGTAATAATACTTTCTTCAAAATCCATGTCAAAATTATTAGACATCTTTAACCTCCTATGTTATATATCCCTAATATTCCATTTCTTAATTTATATATATTCCCAGTCTCATAATATCATAGCATCAGCTATCATAATTTGTCAATACTAATTATAACATATTAAATTCTAATTGACAATAGAAAATTTAAAAATATTTTAATATTTTTTTTTATGATTTACAGAATTTAATATTTTACAAAAAAATATACAAACATCATATGACTTTATTTACAGTCATATAATGTCTGTATTAAAAAATTAAAAATCTTATTTTTTATTATTTATAAAATAATAAAAAGCTTTATATGTCATATAAACATCTATCTTGGATACTATTTCAAAAGGCGAGTGCATCGATAAAACCGGAACACCAATATCTAAAACTTCGACATCTAAGTTAGCTACATAACTCGCTATCGTTCCGCCTCCACCAATATCAACTTTACCAAGGCCACCCGTTTGCCAAATTACTTGATTTTTATCTAAAATATCTATAACATTAGCCAAAAACTTAGGCGATGCCTCCGACGTTCCGTACTTGCCTCCGTGGCCATTATATTTCGTTAAAGAAACACCGTAGTTTAAATAAGCTGAATTATAATTATCATAAGGATCTTTCCAGGTCGGATCAAACGCAGAAGTTACATCAGCAGAAAGACAAACAGAATTGCTCAAAACTTGTTTATAATCTATCCCAAAAGGCGTCGCAAGGTGAGAAACAAAATATTCTAAGAATCTAGATTTTAAACCAGTGTTTCCATCACTACCAGTTTCTTCTTTGTCTGTAAATACAGTAATTACTGTTTTCTCAGGAATGTCCGTCTCTAAATGAGCCTCTAACGAAGCGTAAGCACAAACTCTATCGTCATGTCCATAAGATCCTATTAGGCTAGAATCAAAACCTACGTCTACAGCTTTGTGGGCTGGAACAAAAGACAAATCCGCTGAAATTAAATCTTGTTCTGTAATTCCATATTTTTGATTAAGAAGTTTCATGTTATTTAATTTAAATTTTGACTTAGAATTTTTGTCTTGATCGTCGTTACACGGTACGCTTCCAATTAGAATATTAAGTTCGTCACCTTTTACTATCTGGTTAGAAGCTCTTTTCATCTGGTCTTGAGCCATATGTGGCAACAAGTCTGTAATACAAAATACAGGATCGTTTTCGTTTTCTCCAATCGATATTTCAACACTTGTTCCGTCTTTTTTTTCAACAACGCCGTGTACAGAAAGCGGCAAGGCAGTCCACTGATATTTTTTTATCCCGCCGTAATATTGGGTTTTAAAAAATACTAGCTCAGAACTTTCATAAAGCGGTCTCGGTGTCAAATCGATCCTCGGAGAGTCTATATGAGAAATTAACATCGAAACACCGTCGCTTAGCGGCGCTGAGCCAATCGTCGCGATAATAAGCGCTTTATCTCTATTTATATAATAAATTTTATCTCCTGGGTTATATTTTTTTGAAATTTCAAATTCTTCAAAACCTAAAGATTTTATTTTATTTAAAATATATTTTACACTTTCTCTTTCTGTTTTTGAATTATTTAAAAAATTTTTATAGCCTTCACAAAAATCATTAACTTTTTTTATTTCTTGCTCCGATAATTTTAAATAACCGTTTTCATTTTCGATCAATAGCTCTTCTTTATTATTATTTTGCATCGTTTAAACTATCTCCTTAATAAATAATAAAATATAAAATAATAAATATATAATTTTTTATAATTTTACCCACGACAAATATCGTGGGTAAAATCTTAAACTCGAATTTTTTTAATAATACTATCTCAATGGTGACCCGTAGGGGAATCGAACCCCTGTTTCCGGCGTGAGAGGCCAGCGTCTTGACCGCTTGACCAACGGGCCACACAATGGTACACCA
>JAGAUG010000059.1 GCA_017828935.1 Oscillospiraceae bacterium
TTTAATTTTTAATTTTAATAAATTTAATTTTATTTTTTTTAGAGATATATCCTGATATTATTTTAAATACAGACGACATAGCGACAATAAACATAATAACGCCGATTACTATATTTATTATCTCGCTAGGAGCGCCGACTTGAGATTGGATCGCGCCGCCTCCGTATTTGAGAGCTCCAAGAAATAATCCAGAAAAAATACAACCAATTGGCGAAGAACAAGCTATCAAAGCTACTGACATCCCATCAAAACCGTAACCTTCTTGAGCTGAAAGTAACCCGATCCTGTGAGGCATCGTTCCGGTTATTTGAAGAGCTCCAGCAATTCCGGCGATTGCTCCAGAAACAAACATAGACAAAATAATATTTTTTTTGATATTTATTCCAACAAATTCAGAAGTATCTTTGTTGGCGCCAACAGCTCTAAATTCAAATCCTAATTTAGTATATTTTAATAAAATAAAAATTAACAAACAGATTAAGATAGCTATTAAGATACCGTAATTCATATCTGTTTTTAGTAACATTTCTGATATAGGCGAACTTGAATTTTGAAGCGCTTTTCTGCCGGATTCTGATGTTTTATAAGAGTTAAGAACGACATTCCAAGCGGATTCTTTTATTGGAAAAGACGAATCCGCGCCGGGCTTTCTAAGCCACGGTAAAGAGACCATATAATTATTTAAATAAAAAGCGATCCAGTTAAACATTATAGATGTTATAACTTCGTTGATTCCGAACTTGGCTTTTAACAAACCAATAATTCCGCCCCAAACCCCAGCAGCTAAAGAAGCTATAATAATTACAACAAAAAAATGAATTACAGGAGGTAAGTTAAGAAACAATCCGGTTAAGACAGCAACAATCGTGCCGATAATATATTGTCCTTCGGCGCCAATATTAAACAAACCGGTTTTAAAGGCGAACGCAACAGACAAACCCGTTAAAATTAATGGAGTACTTTTTATAATTACTTGAGAAATATATTTTGGCTTTGAAAATATACCGTTAAATAAAGCTAAATAAGCTCTAAAAGGGTCGAACCCGGCAAGAGTTAAAATAACTCCGCCAATAAGAAATCCGATTAAGATAGATAAGGTGATAGCTGTGATAGGCTTTTTTAATAATAACTGAATTTTTGTTGTTTTCATTTTTTGTTACCTCCGGCCATCAGTAAGCTTATTTTATTTTCGTTTGCGTCTTTTGAATCGATAATATCAACGATTTGACCGTCATATATTACTGCGATCCTGTCAGAAAGATCAATAATTTCGTCTAGTTCGAGAGAGACTAATAAAATAGCTCGTCCCTTGTCTCTTTGTTTTACTAGTGTTTGGTGGACGTACTCAATCGCTCCAACATCAAGACCTCTTGTTGGTTGGACGGCGATTAATAATTCAGGATCATTACTAACTTCGCGACCGATAACAACTTTTTGTTGATTTCCGCCCGACAAAGCCCGGATTGGTAACTTCTTACAATGAGTAGGTCTAACATCAAATTCTCTAATAATTTCGTCAGAAAATTTATTAATATTTTTTATATTAAGAAAGCCTTTATTAGAAAACAAAGAATTATTATAATTAATTAATATTATATTTTCGGCGACGCTGAAATCTAATATAAGACCTCTTTTGTGTCTATCTTCGGGGATAGTACTTATTTTATTATTAATAACGTTCTTAGGAGAAGTATTTTGAATTTCTTTATTATTTATTTTTATCTTACCTTTTTCTGTTTTAGTTAAATTAGTTATTGCGTCAACAAGTTCTTTTTGACCGTTTCCTTCGATTCCAGCGATTCCTAAGATTTCGCCTCTCTTGACGCTCAAAGAAAGATTTTTTATTTTATTAAATCCTCGACTATCTTTAACAACAATATTCTCGATAGATAAAATTTCTTCTTTAGGTTTAGCTGGTGCTTTATTAATATGTAGCGAAATATTTCGCCCAACCATCATTTGAGCAAGTTCGTCTTCTGTTGTATCTTTAACACAAACGGTATCGATATATTCTCCTTTTCGGATTACAGTACAGTAATTAGCAGCTTTTTTTATTTCTTTTAGTTTATGAGTAATAATAATAATCGTTTTTCCGTGATCAGTCAAGTTTTTCATAGTTAAAATAAGCTCATCGATTTCCTGAGAAGCTAAAACAGCTGTAGGCTCATCAAATATTAATATATCGCTGCCCCTGTATAAAGCTTTTAATATTTCAACTTTTTGTTGCATTCCAACAGAAATATCTTCTATTTTGGCGTCTAGATCAACAGCTAATCCATATTTTTTAGATAGCTCTTCTATTTTTTTTCTAGTTTGATTTATATTTAAAATTCCTAATTTATTAACTGGTTCTCGGCCTAATATAATATTTTGTAAAACACTAAAAGGTTGAACCAACATAAAATGCTGATGGACCATCCCGATTCCAAGTTTTATAGCAATATTAGGGTTTTTAATATTAACTTTTTTTTGATTTATAAATATTTCTCCGTTGTCAGCGTGATAAAAACCATATAGTATGTTCATCAACGTTGATTTACCGGCTCCGTTTTCGCCGAGTAAAGCATGGATAGATCCTTTTTTGATATTTATATTAATATTTTTTAAAGCACAAAAACTGTCAAAATATTTAAAAATATTTTTCATATAAACTGCGCTATTTTCTAAGTTGACAGTCTCTTTATTTAACACAATTATTTCTCCTTTGGGTATAATAAATATAATTTTTAAACTAACAAGATCAAAAAATCTTTTCTTATATTATACACTATTTTTCGTTAAAAATCTATAGATTTATTTATATATTTATAATTTATTTTTTTCTGAATTTGTATTTTCTCTTGATTAAATTAGTTTTTTACTGTATTATATTAATAAGAAGAAATTTTTATAAATATAAATAGGAGTGTTAGTTGTTTTATGAATACTGATGTTTCAAAATTAAAATTTCATAGCGATGTAAAAAAATTTGATTTAGATGGGATCCCAACAATAGGGAATTTTAGAAATCAAGTTATTATAGGTCTAGATCAGGTTGGTGTTGATCTTATTTTAAAAATAGAGTCTGAAAAAATAGATCAAGACAGGCTAACAGACAAACAAAAAAAACTATTTGAAGCTCTTAAAAATAACGATTTTTTTGAAAAAGAGTCCGAAAGTAATAAAAATAAAAATAAAAAACTTCTTTCGACAGTGTATCTTCACGTAACAGATAATTGCAATTTGCACTGTATTGGTTGCTATTCTTACAAAAAAAATAGAAATCAAAATAAAGATTTATCACTTGATCAGATAAAATATATTTTAAAAATTTTATCAAAAAACGGTGTTTCTAATATTATTGTTTCTGGCGGAGAGCCGTTTTTAAGAGATGATCTTTTAGAAATTTTAAAATACTCGAAAGAAATATTAAATATAAAAAACATAGGTGTAGTTTCTAACGGAACTATTTCGATAGAAAAGTACGATAAGTGTCTTTCTTTTATAGATGAACTTTCGATTTCGATAGACGGATATGATACAAAAACTAGATTTATAAGAGATCCGGGAATTATGTCAAAAGTTTTTGAGACAATAAATTATTTGAAAAACAAAATAAATTTATCTTTGGTCGCAACTTTACATAAAAAAAATAGATGTTTTATAGAAAAATATATAGAGCTGTCAAAATCAATCAAAGTTCCTGTATCATTTAGCGTGTTAACAGTTGACAATGACAATCCGATGTTTAAAGATTATATTTTAGACGAAAATGATTATAAACAAATTTACGAAATTGTCGAAAAAAATAAAGACATAAAAACAAATGATTTATTTGTTGACAGTTGTGATTTAACTGCAAAAAATTGCTGTAGTGCTGGTAAATCTTTAATTAGTATCGGAACGGACGGAACAATATATCCGTGCTATATGCTCCACAGAGAAGAATTGTCGCTTGGTAATATTTTAAAAGATAATTTAAGACAAGTTCTTAATTCGAACAAAAATATATTTAGAAATCTAACAGTAGATGATTTTAAAGAATGCTCCGAATGTAAATATAAATATATTTGTGGTGGTGGTTGTAGAGCGGGGAGTTATTATATTTATAAAGACTTTACTCACCCAAAAGCAGACTGTTTACAGTCAAAACTTTATTATAAAAATATAGTAGACGATATAAAATATAAATTTAAAATTTTTAATTTATAAAAATCAAATTTAAAAAAATCTGTCTATAATATTATAATATATAAAATTATAGATTTAGATTTTTTTAATTTTTGTAATTTTTTTAATTTTTATTCAATCACTTGATCTTGTGTTTCGTCGAAAATAACTTCTGGCTCTTTTAAAGAATTCTCTGAAAAGATAACATCGTCAACAACGACTTTATCAACAACAACGTTATTGTCGGAATCTTTATATAAATTAATTTCGATTTTTTTGTTATTAACAGACTCTAAATTTTGGTCATATTCATCGCAGTCGATATTTTCTAAATCTATTTTATCAAGAGCTTTTTTTATCAACCCTATTAAAGTAACTGCTCCTATGACGACTAATATAATATTCCAAAGATTAAGCCACTTCCTGTTGCTTTCTGTCATAACTATAACCTCCTAAAATATAATAATAAAATTTATTTTATTTAATTATTTGATTTATCTATAATATATTTTATCATATAGAAAAATATATTTCAATAAAATAAAAAATAAATTCAAAGTATTAATATTTAAATAAAAATCTGGATGAATAATAATAATTTTGTTTTTATTATTTATTTTAAATATTAAAAAAACAGGACAATATCAAAATAAAAGTAATTGTCCTGTTTAATTTTAATTTTATTATTTAATTTTATTATGCATAATCAAATTAATTATATAAGCTTATGCATTGTTTTTATTTTTATGAATAGCAAAACCAGTTGAAGCTATTGTGAAAATAACAGCTATTGCAGCTAAGATTAAGTTGTCTTTTAGACCTGTGTTTGGAATAGATGTTGTTGTTCCAGCGGCGTTGATTTCTGAAGTATCATAATTTCCACCCAATCCTGAGTTTTCTGGAGTTTCGTTAATTGAAGTTGTTGGAGCTGGGATTACAGGTGCTGAAGTATCTTCGATATCTGAAATAATAGGAGCTACGATTTCGTTAGAACCGCTTGTTGAGTCAGTTCCACTTGTTGTTGAATCTTCAGTAGCTGAAACACCGCTGATTGCAGGTAAGCTAGCAACGTCGATTTCTTTTAAAGCTATCATTAATTTTTCTTTTGTGTTATCAAAATATTTTGCAGGTACATCAAATACAACTTTTCCATCTACAATTTTACCCGATATTATCTTTTGGTTATCAATAATTCCGTCTGAAGCGCTAGCGTTAGCAGCTGTTTCTAAATTAGCTTTATTAACAACATAAACATAAACATTTCTTCCGTCTGACCATCTGTCTGATTGAGCGTCAGTTATTGTTTGTAAGACGTCTTCGTTTGATAAGTCTATATTATATTTGATTTTTTCGTTTGTGAATCCGCTTACAACGTCCAAAGACAATATATTTCCGCCAGCAACTTGACCATATCTATCGATTAAGATAGCATCTTTGCTGATGTTATAATTTAAAGTTAAGTTTCCGGCGTCAGAAGTTGCTTTAGAAACTTTAGATATAATATATTCTACACCGTTGTTCATTTTTATTCCGTAGCTAGAACCTTTTTGATACATATAGTTTAGCGTTGGTTGATAAATAACTGATCCGTTAGCTAGTTTTGTATCAGTTCCGCCGTAAGGTATTATCCCGTTTTCGTCAGGATCATGATCAGCGGCACTAGTATCACTTGTATCGTTTGCAGTTGAGTGAGCTACTATCTTGAATGACTTTCCAGCGACGCTAAGATCATACATTGCGAAAGCGTCGTTTTTGCTTTTATTATTAAACTTAATTTCAAATCCAAGAACATAGTTATAATCGCCACTACCTACGTTTACAGTATATGTTCCTTTTGAGATCGAAATTGCGCTGGAAGTAAATGTTGAATTTTTAGTATAACTTAAATTAGACAAAGTTGCTTTAAGAGGAGTAATTCCTCTATAGTTATCGCCTTTATTAGCGCCTGTTGAGTTGGCAACTAAAGTTGTTGAACTAGAACCAAATATTAATTTTACGCTATCTGTATTATTTCCTTCTAGATAATAATAACTATCGTTCATTGTTATATCGTTAACGACAGTTCCTGCATTTTTAGCTATTAATCTACCGTTTGTTCCTGAGCTAAAACCAGTTGAAGTAGCAGCTTTTCCAAGTACATCGTCTTTATTCCACAAAGCGAATATTTGAGAAACATTTTGAGAAGTTGCGTCAGCTGCGAAAATATTTAGTATTAAACAAGACATTATCGCTGAAACTAGACCTAAAGAAATTAATTTTTTGAAACAAATTAATTTTTTCATGTTTAAAAATCCTCCTAAAAACTTTGTTGATAACTCAAAAATTATTTAATATTATCAACTTTATTATGAGCATATTAAAAATTATTTGAGACATCTCTTTATTATTTGAGCTCTATTTTATTATGCCCGAAATAATATTATTTTTATGAGAATTTTTTTAATAATTATATAATTTTTTTTTGTCAATCTTATTTCTAAATATATATATTTTTTTTTCTAAAATTTTCAAAAAAAATATTTTGGGTGTAATAATATATTTTATTAAGTTAATAATTTAAGATAAGTAATTAGATTTTGTATCAAATTTTATATAACAAGAATAAAATAATATAAAAATATTTTTTATTTGTTTTTATTATTATAATTTAGGAGAGAATTTTAGTGGATAATATTAATTTGGATTTAGATTTTTTAAATATTAAAAAATTTTTTTTAGGAGCTAATACGCCTTTTGGCTTTATTTCTTATTTTGATAAACCTGATAAGTTTGATAAACATAAACAAGATTGGTATCGTTTTTTAATAAAAGGCGGACCGGGAACAGGGAAGTCAATGTTGATGAAATCTATTGTTAATAAGCTTAAAGATTCATCGATAGATCTTGAAGTTATATATTGCTCATCGGATCCGAGTTCTTTAGACGGTGTTATGATCAACGACAAAAAAAATCCAAAAAAAATTTTGATTTTAGACGCAACGGCTCCTCATGTTTTAGAGCCGGTATTTCCAGGAGCGTTTGAAAAGACAATATCTATTTGTGATTGTTGGTGCGATAAAACTCTTAACAAAAACAAAGAAAAAATAACAGAGCTTTTTGAAGAAAATAGTTTTTATCAAAAACAAGCTGTTAACTTATTACTTAGTTCTTATGGGCTACTTAAAAATAATTTTGATATTATAAATAAATATCTAGATAAAAATATTTTAGATCAATATATTAATAATATAATAAATAAAGAGTTAAATCTATTAGAAAAACAAAATAAATTAAATAATAATACCAAAGGCTTTGAAGAAAAAAGATTTTTGAGCGCCGTAAGTACGGGAGATATTATTTTTTATCAAAATACTATTGATATTATTTCTAAAAAGACTTATGTAATTAGTGATCAGTACGGCGCAGTTTCTAATTATTTATTATCTAAAATAAAAAACAAATTATTAGATTCTAATATAGATATTATAACTTGTTATTGTTGCGCTTTCGGTGGCGAAAAAATAGATCATATATTAGTACCATCGTTAGAAGTTGCTTTTGTTACGTCTAATAAATATCATGATTATAATAATTATAATAATATTTTTAAATTAATAAATCAAGGCGATTTTTTGAAAAATATAAATACAAGTCTAGAAAGTCAGTTAAATTTTAATCAGGAAAGTATAAAAGATATTTTAAAAAGCGCGACGACATTTATAAAAGAAGCGAAAATAATACACGATAAACTAGAAAAAATATATTCTTCAGCCGTTAATTTTAATCTAGTTGATCAAAAAACAAAAGAAACGTTAGAGCTGATAGAATATATTTTTTAAATTTAAAATTTAAAA
>JAGAUG010000060.1 GCA_017828935.1 Oscillospiraceae bacterium
ATTCTCAAATAAGCCTTAAAAAATATTTAATAAAATTTTTATTAATATTTTTTTATTTAGAAATTATTTTATTTATTAATACTTTACTTGATTTTGTATTTTTTAATTATTTTAATATTTTATAATTAAAAAATTATTCAAATTTATATGGTCGACTAAAAAGATTTTCAAAAGCTTTTTTAGGATCTTTGTTTTTATATAAAATATTATAAATTTCGTTTATGATTGGGAGCTCTATATTATATTTTTGACTCAGATTATAAGCGCACTTCGTAGCGCTGTAGCCTTCGACTGTCATTCCTATTTTTGAAATAGCACTATCAGTGTTTTGGCCACGACCGATCAAAATACCAGCTCTCCTGTTTCTAGAATGCAAACTAGTACATGTAACTATTAAGTCGCCAAGTCCGCTTAGACCCGAAAAAGTTTTTTGATTCGCTCCCGCTGCTACACCTAATCGAGATATTTCGCTAAGACCTCTCGTCATCAAAGCTGCTTTCGCGTTGTCACCGAGATTCATCCCGTCGCAAATTCCAATCGCTAAAGCTATAATATTTTTTAAAGCTGCTCCGATTTGGACTCCAACAATATCAGTATTAGTATAAATCCTAATAAAAGACGTGCTAAATATTTTTTGTATGTAAATAGCTGTATCAATATTTTCTGACGCCGCAACCAACGTTGTTGTCATCTCTTTAGCAATCTCTTCAGCATGTGAAGGTCCAGACAATATTACAAACTTATTTTGGGGCAAGATTTCTTTAATAATATCTGAAAGCAACTCGAGCGTCGACTCTTCAAAGCCTTTAGATAAACAAACTAAGATAGCTTCGGGTTTTATTTTATTTTTAATTAAATTAAGAGTCACCCTAACAGCGAAAGACGGAACGACAATAAAAATTATATCAGAATCAAAAACATCGCTTATATTAGACGTTATATTAATTTTTGAATCTATATTTATACCCGGTAAACATCTTTTATTTTCTCGATTAATTTTTATTTCTTGAGCTTCTTCGGCGCTGTGTGACCACAAAGTTATATTAAAATTAAATTTATTATATACAGAAGCTATAGCGCACCCAAAACTTCCTGACCCTAAAATAGATATCGTCAACATAAGAAACTCCTTAAAAACTAAAAATAATTAAAAATAATTAAAAAAATATTTTATTTAGTTCCAAATATTCTGTCGCCTGCGTCTCCAAGCCCCGGGACTATATAGCCGTGGTCGTTGAGCTCTTTATCTAAAGCCGCACAATATATTTTAATATCAGGATGGGCTTTTGTTAGAGCCTCCAGCCCTTCTGGAGCCGCAACAATGCACATAAATTTTATATCTTTAGCTCCACGCTTTTTTATTTGACTTATCGCGTCAACAGCAGTCCCGCCTGTCGCGAGCATCGGATCTATTACAAATACTAGTCTTTCGTTTATTTCTGACGGCAACTTACAATAATATTCTGTTGGTTTTAGTGTCTCTGGGTCGCGATATAAACCAATATGACCGACTTTGGCCGCTGGAATCAATTTAAGTAATCCACTTACCATTCCTTCGCCAGCCCTCAAAATCGAAACTATAGCAGCCTTGCGTCCAGATAAAACCTTACTATCAGCCTCACCAACAGGAGTTTCTATCTTAACGTCTTTTAATTTCATATCTCTAGAAGCTTCGTAACACATCAACATCGCTAGCTCAGATATTAGCTCTCTAAATTGTTTAGGTCCTGTCTCTTTATTTCTAAGCAACGATATTTTGTGTTGTATCAATGGATGATCCATTATAAAAACGTTTTGATTTTGATTCATAAAATTATAACCTCCAAAAAATTTTATTTATTTTTTTATTTATTTTCTAGTATATTAATCATCTCTAGTCTTTTTTTGTGTCTAGAGTTTTCTAAGTCAAACTCAGTACTTAAAAAAATATTAATTAATTCTAAAGCTAATCCGATCCCAACTACTCTACCGCCAAGACAAAGTATATTAGCGTCGTTGTGAAGCCTTGAATACTTAACACTATAACTATCAGTCAAACAAACAGCCCTAATATTTTTTATTTTATTAGCTGCAACAGACATACCTAATCCGGTTCCACAAAACAGCAAACCTCGTTTAAACTCTCCGGACGAAACTTTACTCGCTACAAGTTGAGCAATCTCAGGATAATCACAGCTTTCAGTCGAGAAAGTCCCAAAGTCTTTATATTTTATATTATTTTGATCTAAATATTTTAAGACTTCTTGTTTTAATAAATAACATCAATGGTCAGAACCAATCGCTATCATCTCTTACCCTTTCTAAAATTATTTTTTAATTTTTATTCTTTTCTAAAATTTGTCTTTGGGCTTGAGAAAGTCTTAAATAAACAGGCTTTAAATCTGCGCTTGAAATATAAGACTTATCTTTGGCTGCCCAAAATAAACTCGACGCTTTCGGATATAATAAATCTTCAGAAACTAAATTTATATTTTTAAAACTATTTTTAAAAATATTATAACATAAATTAGCTCCGTCTCCAAGCAAAAATATAAATTCGTTTTCAAATTTTTTTAATTTAATTTCTAGCTCATCGATCGAGATCGCTAAGTCTTTTTCGAGTCTTATAATTTTATTATCTACTAGCTCAAAAATACCTGTATAAACCTGATTACATCTAGCGTCCATAGCTGGACAAATTATTACTCTAAGATCTTTATTATAATTTAAAAAACTATAATTTCTTAAATTATAAGCTAGCGTCTCAATTGTCGAAACAGCCTTGCAATTTAGATTTTTTAAATTTTTTGATACAGCCAAACCTTTTATAGTCGCAATACCAATCCTGAGCCCAGTAAAAGATCCCGGTCCAGAGACGACTATAAATTCTTTTATTTCGCTTATATTTGTTTTAGAAATATCTAAACAAAAATCAATTATCGGCAACAATGTTTGACTATATGTAAATCCAGTATTAAAAAAACTTTCGGCTATTAATTTATCGTCCTCAAATATCGCAACGCTAACCGTTTTCGCGCAAGTATCTATCGCCAAAGATTTCAAAAATTATCATCTCCATCCCCGTCTAAATCTAAATCTATCATAATCTTTCTAGAATTATTATCTATATATTCTAAATTTATATTAATTATATTTTTTATATCTTCAGCTAAAAACTCAATTATATTCTTGCCCCACTCTATAATTAAAATATTATTATTATTAATATAATCAAA
>JAGAUG010000061.1 GCA_017828935.1 Oscillospiraceae bacterium
ATAATAATGATTTTATCGTTCTTAGCGCTGACGCCGTTACTGATTGCGATCTTTCAGCAGCAATAAACTTTCATAAATCAAATAAAGCCGACGCAACTATCGTTATAAAAAGCGTTAGCGACCCTAGAGAATACGGTCTCGTAAATATAGATCAAAATAATAATATAACAGGATTTATCGAAAAACCAGGATACTCTCAAGTAAATACAAATACTGCTAATACTGGTATTTATATTTTAAATAAAAAAATTTTGGATCTGATTCCTGATAATCAAGAATACGACTTCGCCAAAGATGTTTTTCCAAAGATGCTAAAACAAAATATGAAGCTTATGGCTTATAAAAGCGATTTTTATTGGTGCGATATCGGCGATTTGAAATCTTTTTTAGAATGTCAAAAAGATATTTTAAACAAAAAAGTCAACTGTAATATAAAATCTAAATTTAACAGCGACGGAAATATTTTTAAGTCAACAAAGCCAAACGGAATTTATAAAATAAACCCGCCAGTTTATATCGGCGAAAATGTAAAAATCGAAAATGGCGCAATAATAGAAGCTGGATCTGTAATCGAAGATAATTCTATAATCGGCGAAAATACAAAAATTCGCGGATGTAATATCCAAGAGCGAGTTTTAATAAACGATAGATCTTCTTTAATAGACTCTATAATTTGTAGTGGTTCGACTATAAAAAAAGACTGTCATCTTTTCGAAGGTAGCGTTGTTGGGTTCGGAACCGTAATCGGAAATTCTGTAACGATATATCCCGGCGTTAAAATTTGGCCACAAAAATTTATTAATAATAATATAATTATAACAGACAATATAAAATATTCTAATATAAAAAGAGAATATATTGACGACGACGGGATCACCGGTGAAGCTGGAGCTGAGCTAACACCTGAATTTTTAGTTAAAATCGGAAGTGCATTGGGTAGCATTACGTCAGATTCAGTTATTGCTGTTGGCTCTAACGACTCTCCTTTCGCTGTTAGTCTTAAAAATGCTTTAATCGCGGGAGTCCAATCAACAGGAACGTCTGTTTGGAATTTTGGCAACAACTTCGAATCTTTATTTTTATTTGGAATGACTTCTTGTAATTTAAAACTAGGCGTATTTATAAACGGCGAAAAAAACGGAGTAATAAAAATATTTTCTGAAGGGGGTTTACCACCGACTCGCCAGCTTGAAAGAGCTCTTGAAGCTACTATTTCTAGTGGCGAATATAATAGATGTCGTTGGAACGATTTTCCTCCGCAATTAGATATGTCAGGATTCGAAGGGCTTTATCAAAATACTTTAAAATCTCAAGCGCCATTTGGACTCAAAAATATAAAAGCTATTTTTAAATCTAAAAATCCTCTAATTGAATCAACGATGAATAAAATTATTTCAGATCTGGGAGCAAATCTTAGCGACGATATTATTATTAATATCGATAAATTCGGGTCAAGTTTATCTATTCAAAACAAAAACACAAATAATTTAAAAAATAATATTTCTTATTGGCAAGTCTTTTTAGTTTGTTGTTTGAGCGAATTTGAAAAAGGCAACGATATAGCTATCCCGATAGATTCACCTCAAATAATAGATAAACTGGCTCAAAGCTATAACACAAAAGTCTATAGATATTTCAGCTCACCAGCTGATAACTCAGACGAAACCGCAAGAAATATCGCCAAGAAACAAATTTGGGTTAGAGACGTTTTGATGCTTTCTATTAAATTTTTGTCGTTTTTAAAATTATCAAACAAATCAATAAACCAAATCGAAGATATGATTCCGAAGTTTTGTTTGTATTCAAAAACAATTTTATTTGATAATAATATTATCTCTGAAATATTAAATAATCTAACTCAAAATAATAATTTAAATTATAAAATCTCCGAAGGTATCTTGATAGACTATAAGAACGGCTCAGCTTTAATTAGACCGTTTAAGCGTGGAAATGGTCTGAAAATCCTAGCTGAAGCTTCGAAAGCTGAGTTCGCTAACGAAATTTGTGAGAACATAAGTGAACTTATAAAAAATTCTATTAAATAAATATTAATTAAAAACTCTAAAAATATTCTCTAGATTATCGAGGCTCCGGCGCCGAGAACTCTTAAATCCAAAAAAATTTCTAAGAAATAAAATTTGACAAAAAAATTTAATCTTGGATTCTCGGCGCTCCGGCGCCGAGAACTCTTAAATCCAAAAAAAATTTCTAAAAAATAAAATTTGACAAAAAAATTTAATCTTGGATTCTCGGAGCTCCGGCGCCGAGAACTCTTAAATCTAAAAAAATTTCTAAAAAATAAAATTTGACAAGAATAATTTAATCTTGGATTCTCGGCGCTTTGGCGCCGAGAACTCTTAAATCTAAAATTCTAGAAAATAAAATTTGACAAGAATAATTTTTTATAGTATAATAAAAACAAAGAAAAGATCATTAGGGTTATTTGAAGCTAATCTTTGTGGTCGACTATTACATTTATATTTATAGGCTCTATAATAAATGTTGGGGTGTA
>JAGAUG010000062.1 GCA_017828935.1 Oscillospiraceae bacterium
TATTTGATTATTTATTTGATTATTTATTAAATCCAAAAAAATTTGAGAAATTTTATTAATATTATTAATATGGCTCATCTCTAAAAATCTCCAAATTTTCAAATTTAGTATATTGACCGTCCCAAGAAAGCTCGACTGTACTTGTCTCTCCGTGTCTGTTTTTAGCTACAATACACTCAGCGATATTCGGGTTTTCACAGGCTTTATCATAGTAAGCTTCTCGATACAAAAACATAACTATATCGGCGTCTTGCTCTATCGACCCAGAATCCCTAAGATCAGATAATTTGGGCTGATGTTCAGTTCGATTATCAGGACTTCTCGAAAGCTGAGACAACGCAATAACCGGAACATCAAGTTCTTTAGCCATCACTTTTAAAGATCTTGTAATATCCGAGATTTCTTGAACTCTGTTATCTATTCTTCTAGCAGATTGCATCAGCTGTAAATAATCAATAACAACTAAATCTATATTTCTAAGCCTTCTAATTTTAGCTTTCATCTCTGAAACCGAAACACCCGGCATGTCGTCTATATATATCTTCGCTTTTGAAAGCTCTTGAGCGCTAACAGCAAGTCTATTCCAATCTTCAACAGTAAGTTCACCGGTTTTTAGCGAAATACCTTTTATTTTAGCAATCGAAGACAAAACTCTTGTTACTAACTGGTCACGACTCATCTCTAGAGAAAAAAACGCTACAGACTTATTAGACTTTATAGCTACGTTTGTTACTATGTTTAGCGCGAACGCAGTCTTTCCCATCGCCGGTCTCGCCGCTAACAAAATCAAGTCTGATTTATTAAGACCTAATATAACTTTATCGAGCTGAGAAAATCCTGTTGGGATCCCTGTAAAACTATCTTTGTTTTCGCCAGATAATCTTTGAAGTTTATCATAAGTTTCGATAATAACTTGATTAATCGGAACTAGACCCTGTCCATCTTTACCTTGTCTTATTTCAAAAATTCGTTGCTCAGCTGAATCTAATAAAGTTTTTACGTCGTCGTAAGTCCCGCTCGCGTTTTCTATAATTTCGTTTGCTACGTTCATCAAGCTTCTTATATAATATTTATCTTCGATTATTTTTGCGTAAGATTCTAAATTCGCTGTCGTTGGCAACAACTGAGCTATCTCTCCGAGATATTTTTTTATCTCTTCATCTGTCGGAAAAACTTTTTCCCTTTTTGCTGTTTCTAAAACCGTTATAACGTCGATCGGCTGAGCCGAAGTAAACATCATAACCATTATGCTATATAAATGCCTATTAACTTCGCTAAAAAAATATTCTATTTTTAATTTATCAAGTACTTTTACAATACAGTTACCGTCTATTAAAATACACGCTAAAACACATTGCTCCGCTTCCATACTATAAGGCAACTTATCAAAATTAAAGTTACCAGCAATGTTTTCTATCATTATGAATTCTCCATAGTATATCTTAAAATTTATTTTTTTATTATTAATTTAGTCTCAAAAATTCTCTCTAGCTTCTAAATAAAATAACTGTTTTTTAGCTTTTAAAATACTAATACTTTCTGAATTCTTCGAGCTAAATAACTTTGTCTTAATATTTAATTTAAAAATATATTTATTCTTTTACGACTATATTTACTTTCGCTGTTATATCCGTCATAAATTTTATATTTACAAAATAACTTCCGTAGTTTTTAATATGCTCAGCTAGCAATATTTTTCTCTTGTCGACTTCTATTCCTAGCTCTTCTTTTATTTTAGCCGCTATCTCTTTTGACGTAACTGAACCGAAAATTTTTCCATTTGTCCCAGCTTTTATATTAATACATATTGTCTTCCCATCTATCTTTGAAGCTAGCGCTTGTATCTCTTTTTTCTTTTCTTCTTGGTGATATTTATCAGCATCTTTTTTTATTAATAAATTTTTAAGTTCTGATTCCGTTGCTTCGACCGCTAGATTTTTTTTAAGCAAAAAATTTTTAGCGTAACCGTCAGATACGTTAACGATATCTCCTGACTTACCTGAACCCTTAACATCTTGTTTTAATATTACTTTCATAAAATAATCTTGCCTCCTGAATAATAATATTTTTTATTTTTTTATTTTTTTACATCATTGGACTAAACATCTTTAATAAAGTCTGATATATTTTTATAAAAATATTATTATTTTTTTTGATTTGATCTAAACAAACAATTTCGCTTTTATCTAAAGTATTAATAAAATCGTTTTTTATATCTAGTATAGTTTTTGATTTATAAATTAAAATACCTGTCTCAAAATGCAAGTAAAAACTTCTGTAATCCATATTAGCCGTCCCGACGATTGCTAGCTCATCGTCGACTATAACTTGCTTAGAATGTATAAACCCAGGCGTATATAAATAAATTTTCACTCCTGATTTTATCAACTTCGGGAAAAACGCTTGAGAAACTAAATAAACATGATATTTATCTGGAATCTTCGGACAAATAATCCTAACGTCTATCCCGCTTTTAGCAGCTAATATTAAAGTTTCTGTCATCTCGTTATCTATAATTAAATAAGGCGTAGTTATATAAACCTGTCTTTTCGCTGAATTAATTAAATTTTTATACGCGTTCTCACTAATATTTTCATCATCAATTGGAATATCTCCAAACGGTTGAATATATCCATCATAATTAATAATATTATTGTTTTTAATATTATTTTCTGGCCTAAATTTATTCCAGTTTTCGTCTTGATCTTTAAAAAAATTCCAGTTTTGTAAGAACATTACAGTTAGGCTCCAAACAGCCTCGCCTTTTATAAATAAATCGCAATCTTTCCAATGGCCAAATCTAGAATTTATATTTATATATTCATCAGCCAAATTAGTCCCACCAACAAAAGCTACTTCGCCATCTATTATAGCTATTTTCCTGTGATCTCTGTGGTTCATATATATATTTATAAACGGAACCAACGGGTTAAAAACTTGACATTTTATATTTTTAGATCTTAAAAACTTCGGATAATTACTCGGTAAGACAAATAAACAACCAAAATCGTCATAAATTATTCTAACTTCGACTCCTTGAGAAGCTTTTTTTTCTAGAATATTTAAAATCTTACCCCACATAAAGCCTTCTTTTATTATAAAATATTCTAAAAAAATAAATTTTTTAGCTCTTTCTAACTCTTCGATTAATTTTTCGAACTTTTTCTCTCCAGGCGATAAATACTCAGAAAAACTATTTTTATAAACCGGATAGTAACTAAAATCGTTTAAATATTTAAAATTTTTATACACTTGCTGATCTTGTTTTTTTATCTCTTGTTTTATATTATTAAAATTTTTAATTTTTTCTGAGCTTTCTAAAAGATATTTCTTACAATTTTTTTTATTTTTTGCTCTTCGTTTCTTACTTCTGGTATTCTTGTGTCTGATCCCAAAAAACAAATAAAAAACAGATCCAAACAAAGGAAAAACTAACATAGCTAAAACCCAGGCTAATTTATACGACGGGTTTCTGTTTCCGTTTATAATATATATCGCTATTATTAAACTTAAAACTTCTAAGATAAGATATAACTTTGTATAAGCTTGACCTAAACCCCAAATAAGCCCAAAAATTGCTATAACTTGAATTAATATTAACGCCGAAAAAATAACAACTCTCGATAATAAAAATTTAAAAATCTTTCCCAATTTAACATCTCCTTTAGATTAAGACGTCAAAAAATCAAAAATATTTTGATATAACTGGAGCGATTTGTTTATAAAATTTTTTTTAATTAACTCCGCTGTTTCTTTGTCAGGCGAAAAAAGATTGATAGTTATCAAATCTGAACCAATATCTTTAACTCGACAAGCGACCATATAGCCATCAACAACTTTCTCTATCTTAACTATATTGTCTTGAAGAGACTTAATATCTTTTAAATATTTACTAGCTGCCGAAGATAATTTATCTCTAACTGTAACACCGATTGTATCTTTAAAGACTTTTGAAGTTTGCTGACCTCTTTTTGTTAATATATATTTTTTTTCTGAAATATTTTCGTTTTCATCTATATCAAAATCTTTATAAACAACTATTTGTTCGTCTTCGATTAGGTCATTGAAAGCTTGCGAGAGCGTAAAATAATTTACTAAACTTTGATATTGCATAATATTATTTATATCTGTTTTTGATAAAGGTTTATCAACTGAATTTAGCAAAAAACAAATCAAAATACGCGCTTCATATACTTTGTTAGCCCCTCCTGGACTCAAACCTGCTATTATATTTTCATAATCCATCTATATAAACCTTCTTGCTTATAAATATTATAAAAATTTTTTTATAATATTATTATATATTTATTAACATAATTTTTCAAGTAAAAAAAACAAAACATGTGCCCAAAACAAGGATTTGAGACGCTACAAAACTTATGTTATAATTATAATAAATTAATAAAATTAATTAAATTTAAATTAATAAAGAAAGTGTATTGATGAACATAAAAATTTTTGAATCTAATTTAACTGGAACTTTAGATATTCCTGGCTCTAAAAGTCAAACTATAAGAGCTATAATATGTGCTGCCTTAGCTAACGGAAAGAGCTATATAAAAAATATTTCTTTTTGTGACGACGTTAAAGTAGCTATAGACGCTGTTAAAACACTCGGCGCTAAAGTTGAAATCTTTTTAGATAAAAATAATAATAAATATTTAGAAATAACTGGACTCAAATCGAAACCAAATCACAAAATAAAAATTAATTGCAAAGAATCAGCAACAGTTTTTAGAATCTTTTTATCTATAGTTGCTGTACTCGGTATCGAAACTAAATTTATCTTAGAAAAAAGTCTTATAAAAAGAAAGTTTAATTATTTAACCAACGAATTATCTAAACACGGAATAATCTATAAAAACAACTTATCCGAAGGATATTTAATTTCAAAAGGCCAAATTATTTTAAAAGATTTTGTTCTTCCTGGCCATATCAGCTCTCAATATATAACTAGTTTGTTGATATCTTTGTCTTTAATAAAAACAAATAATAAAAAAAAATTTTTAAAAATAAAATTATCTTCTGAGTTAAAGTCTTCGTCTTATGTTGAGATGACAATAGATATTTTAAAAAAATTCGGTATAAAAATTAAAAAAAACAATAAAAAAAATAATAAAGAATTTATTATATTTTTAAATCAAGAATTTAAACCAACGTCAATTCAAATCGAGAAAGATTACTCTATCGCAGCTAATTTTCTAGTAGCAAAATGTCTTAATTCAAAAAATCTAATAATTAAAAACTTACCTAAGAATTCCCTACAGGGCGACAAGTTAATTTTAGATATTATAAAAAAAATTAATTTTAAAAAATTTATAAAAATAGATGCCGACAGTTGTATCGATATTATTCCTATTTTAGTTGTTTTGTTTTGTTTTAAAAATATAAAATCTGTAATATATAACGTAAGTCGACTACGACTTAAAGAGTCTGATCGATTAACAGCTATTTGTGAATCTTTAAAAAAGCTCGGAGCCACTATTTACTATAATAACGACAAAATCTTAATTAATAATCAAAAAAAATTACTTGGAAATATATTTCTAAACAGCTATTCAGATCACAGAATTGCTATGGCTCTAGCTATCGCTGCAATAAATTGTAAACATCCTGTTATAATATCAGACGCTGAATCAGTTAATAAGTCTTTCCCGGAATTTTGGTCAACTTTAAAAAAACATGGATGTAATCTCGAATTTATTTAAAATTCTGTTTTTTGTATTACAGACATAGAAATATCAATAAATATAATCGATATGTGTTTTTGTGTATTATTAACTATTTTTTTTATTAATATTCTATATTTAATTTACTTGACATGTAATAAAAAATATTGTATAATAATAATATAATATATTAATATATTAATTTTAATTAATCTTTTGGAGGTTTAAATATTATGAAAAA
>JAGAUG010000063.1 GCA_017828935.1 Oscillospiraceae bacterium
ATAAATATTTAACTATTGAGTCGCCAACGGCGTTGGCTAAATCAAAGACTTGCTCTGAAGTAAAAAGCTGAGATGTTTCTTTAAAATTAGTTAAAAACCCGGCTTCTATAAACGCTGTCGGACAAAATGTATTTCTTGAAACATAAAAATTTTCCAACTTTTCATCTCTTTTTCCTCTCTCAGTATACTCTGAAATAGTATTAGCTACTAAAGACGAAAAAGAGCTTGAAAATTTATTATCTTTTGTATAGTAAACTGTAACTCCATTCGCTTTTATATTAGCTGCCGAATCTGCGTGAAGAACTATAACAAAATCTGGTTTTGTTTCTTCGATAAGAATTGCTCTGTCGCTAAGAGAAACATATTCGTCTTTATCTCTTGTTAAAACAACTCTTGCTCCGAGCGAAGTCAATCTATTTTTTACAGCTAGGGCGTTAGCTAAGTTAATATCTTTTTCTTTTCCTCCGCCAACTTCTCCAACTAAACCCATCGCCCCTGTATCACTACCTCCGTGACCAGCATCAACTAAAACCGTTATATTTTCTAGCGGTTTTAAGCTGTTTTTTGATAATTCAGGTCTCTTTTTAAGATATATAAACGTAGTATCTTCGTTAAATTCTATATTATAACCCCAAAGAGAATTATCTGGTTTTAAACTAAAAGTTAATTCCAAATAATTTTCTTTGTTTTCTGCAACTACTTTTTCAAATAATTCACTCTTACCTGAAAAAGAAGATAAATCTAAATTTCCGTCTGTCGAAAACAATTTTACAATTAATTTATCTTCTGTTAATCTAGAAGTAAAAATCGGGGCACAGCTACCTTTTAGCGATAATACTTCTGAATTTTCATTTTTATCAAAACCGACTCCTGTTATGTAATTATCTAAATTTATATTCTCAAAAATTGGCTCAACAAATTTTTTCCCGATCCAACCTCCGCAACCAAGTTGATAAAAATCTTTTTCGTCTCCAATAATTTTATCTACAACGCCTTTTTTTAACATCAAAACAACTTCATTTTCTTTACAACTAGGAGCGTTTCTAAGTATTCCATATCCCCAACAAACTCTAGCAAATCCTGGCATTCTATTCGAATAATATATCTTTCCCAAAGACTTTTTTTCTGTAACTTCTCCTTCAAAGTCGATTTTATAGATAACATTTTCTAAATCATACGTTTTGTCGTCTTCTAGAGAACCTGAAAGATCTATTTCTAAACTATACTCAACAAGCTCCTTTATTTCTGTTTCTACTCCTGTTTCTGATTCTAATTCTGTCTCTATTTTTTTTTCTTGTTTTAAGTTATAAGTCTTGCCATAAAGCTTGGCTTCAACGCTCACACCCGACGGCGCTAAACAATTAAGTTTTATTTTCTTGTCTTTTAATACAATATTTTGAGCTGGGTACGCAAGTTTATCTAAAAAACACTTGTTTTTTAAAACCGGCTTTTCGCAGGCGAAATTATTACAAGATTCATCAACAGCTATATTTTTAAAAATCGGAACAACTTTCTCTTGATCTCCCTGTCTAAAAACACATTTGTATTTTCCATCTTGAGGTAACGAAAGTACTATTTCGAACATCCCATTCGGAGCTCTGTCTAGTATCTCTTGATCATTAACATACAAAGGCTCACTAGGATTAGAAGTTCCAGCTATGTAAATCGTATCTTCTTTTATAGTTTCTATCTTTTTCGGACAAATTATTTCTAAAGTTTTGGGAACTAGTTCCTCAGCTTTAATTTCAACTATAGAATCAATATCTAAATAATTTTCCGGCGACATCTCCAAAACACTTACAGCCGAACTACAAAATAAACCTGTCGATATTAAAAATACCGGTGTGTTTTTTATAAATTTATTTTTACTCACTAATTATTTCCTCCAAACAAATATATTAATTAATATAATATATTTTTTATATTCTACAGCTCTAATTTTATCATCTAGATAAATTTTTGTCAATAGATTTTTTTTGTCAAAACTTAAAGACAAATTTTCTAACTATTAATTTTAATAACACATTTCAAAAATACTTATATTCAAAATATTATATTTATTTATAAAAAAAATATATAACATAAAACCGCAATAAAATAATTATAAAAACTATTTCATTACGGTTTTAAATAAATTTATTTATAAATTATTATTTTAAAAATATTTGATCTATCGTTCCGTCGTCGTAAATATAAGGTCTATCGGTTATTATATTTATTACTAAGTTTATTACACTCTCGTCGCTAATAAGACCCATATGATCTACTCTGTGTACTCTATAAGATTTTTCCTGTAAAGTAGTATTCGCAATCGTTGCGCTAGATACAGTAACCGTACCGTCTCCATCAGCTACTTGACTATAGCTGATTCTTCCTGTGTCATCAATTTCGTCCATATCATAAATAATTTGTGTTGTTCCAATTGTACTTAGTCCACAACCAACGATATTATAAAAATCTATATCTTCTGAATTTAAAATACTTTCTCCTGACTGTGTATATAAACTATCATGAAAGTTTTGAGCTTTTGATAAGAAATTCGAAATATTTGGTATATTATAAATATAACTTGTCCATCTGTTAGATAACAAATCTACAAATTCATCGAAAGCCTTTACTGCTCTACTTTTTTTAGAACTAAAACATCCGCAAAAACGATATGATACGTTTATTTTTTCTAAAATTTTCTCGTCTGTTTTTTCGAAAATTTGTCTCGGCGGAAACAGTTCATATACACTCGGACAATTTTTAACAACGTTTTTAATTAAATTATTAGCAACCGGCGCAACTACAGCACCGATTAAGCCATCAAAAAATTCCCCCGTCTCGACGACATTTATTGCTTTATTTGCTCCCAAAAACGGAGTTCCAAGCGCAATAAACTTATCAACTTTTTGTCTGTTTTCTTTTTCTGTTAGATAAGACGTACAAACAAGTCCTCCCATACTATGAGCAACCAGCACAACATTAGAATAATAATTTTCGTCTATGAATTTTTTTAATTCTCTCGCTGAATCACTATTAGATCTTCTCCAATCATAAGAAAAAAATATTACGTCGTAATCTTTAAAGCTTTTATCGCTCACTATATTATTAGCTAAATTCGAATAAACGTCAGCTGACCCAAAAAATCTCTCTTTACCTTCGGTTCGACAATTAAACGGATAAGACGGTTTTATTTTTAATTTTGAAGATCCATCTTCGTTACAAATAAGATTTCCAAAATCTCTTATAATCCTTTTAGTTTCTAGCCCCATTATTCTTATTGGGAATCTTTCGAACTCGTAGTCTTCCTGACTACTAATTATTCCTAATGATGTGTTATTATAGTCTTCTTCGGAAGCGTTATCATCTTCGTCTGTATCAATAATTTGATACTTATCTAAATTTAGAATACTATTTTCGATAAAATTAAAATCGTTACTTCTTTGGGCCCCATAACCGTATGTATCACATTCTTTTGTTCTCATAACTTTGTTAATAATTTTTGAAGTATCCTCTGGTGGCCAAATTCTGTGATCTTCAGCGTACTGCACCCCACCAACAACTTGAGATGTTGCTGAAAAAATTTCTGATCCAACGATTCCTGGAACGATTATAACGGCTTTTTTTCTAACATGTCTAACCAAGATCTGTTTTTCAAAAACACTAATAATTTCTTGTTTTGTGTTATTTTCTAAATCACAAATATTTCTCGTTAAAACAATTCTAATAATTTCTTGTTTATCGTCAAATGTCTTGTTAATCTTTATAGGAATTTCAAACTCTGAAACATCTTGAATTTGTATATTTTTTAAGTTATTAATACCCATCTCTAACTCTAAACAAGAATCTTGATTTAATAAAATATTAATATTAAATCTGTCGTCTTTTTTTCGATTTGTATTACTAAGTTTTAAAATAATATTAAAATTTTTGTCTTCGTCTGTTAAATTGTCTTTAGATAAATTTGCGTTAATTCCAATTTTGTGTTTTTTAAATTCTAATTTTTTTTGTTTAGTACTTGATAATCTCTCAGAACAACCAACTAAATTATCTGTACCCGAATTTTGATCTTGATCTCGTGCTGCACTACCAAAAATATTATAATTAAAACCTAAAACAACAGAAAATGCTGTAAATACACTTACAAATTTGTCAAAATACATAATTATCATCCCCAATATTAAATATAATTTATATTATAAACCATAAAAACAAATTTGTCAAGCCTTTTTTTAAAAAAATAAATTTTTATTGGAAGTTGTAAAAATCGAATTAATATGATAAAATTAAAATATAATATATCAAAAAATTATAAAAACAATAAGGATCGAGTTTATGAAGAAAAATTCTAATTTTGATTTTAAATTTAGTTGTTGTGAGTTTTGTGAAAATTCAAAAAATAAATATAACAAAAAATTGTGTCTCGAATGTAACGAGACTAATAATTTTCAAAATTCAAGACCTTATCTTAAGCTCCAAACTATAATAAAAAACCAATATATAATCGACAAAATTTTATTTTTTAATAACGAAAGTGTAACTTATTTAGCCTTCGATAAAAATTCTAATCAAAAATATTTTGTTAAAGAATACTTTCCGTTAGATATAGCAACTAGAGATCCTGATAGCTCTTATATATTGCCATTATCGAAAAAAGAAGCTCAATATAAAGCTCTAATGATAGACTTTACAGATCTTCACAAAACTCTATTTAATTTGTCGTCCCCAGGAATTATCCCAATAAAAGAAATTTGCTCTGAAAATAATACGGTTTATATTATAAAAAAATATATCGAGTTAACTTCTTTAAGAGAATATTTAGATCGCCAAACTAATAATTATTTGTCTTGGTACAGATGTAAGCCGTTTTTTTTAAAATTAAATTCTATTTTGTCTCATATTCATAAACACGGATTAATACACAGAGGTATCTGTCCTGAAAATATATTTTTTGATAAATCAAATAATATATTTGTCGACGGATTTTGTATTTCTTGCGTTAGAACTGCTAATAGTGAACTTAAATCTGAACTTTACAAAGGCTTTAGCGCTCCAGAACAATATCAAACAAACGGCTGGCAAGGTACTTGGACTGATGTTTATAGCCTTGCTGCAACTTTATATAACGTTTTGACTGGCCAAACTATCTTAGACAAAATTAATAATATTAACGAACCGATGATGCCGAAAGAAATTGCTGAAGCAATTTTTAAAGCAACAAAAACAGATCACAAAGAAAGAACTCAAAATATAAATAAATTTAACTCTGACTTAGTCGACGAAAGTTTTTCAGACAAAACAGCTATATTTAATTTAAAAGATTCTGAACAAAAAAATATCTCTAAAAATATCTCTAAAAATATTTCTAGGAGTAAAAACAAGATGAAAAAATTAAGAAATATAATTATTATTTTTGTTTTGATATTAATAATAATTTTTATATTTATTGCTATGAATATTATTAATATACTTAAAGGTCGATCAAAAACAGAAAAAATATCTGAAAAATATATTGAACAAAACGCTTGGCTATTTGAAGACGATAAATCTGACGATACTAGTCAAGCTAATATTGATGATTTATTACTCGGCCAAAGCGACGATAAAAAATTATCAAATCAAAAAATAACAACATTACCTAATTTTGTAGGTGAACAAATAAGCGATATAAAAAACAATAAAATTTATACTTCAAAACTTAATTTTATCACAGAAGAAGAGTTTAGCGAATCAATAAAAGGTGAAATAATTTCTCAAGATCCTTTACCTGGGATATCTCTTAAAAATCTAAAAAACTCAAAATTAGACGTTATATCAAAAATCAGTAAAGGCCCAGAATATGTTAAAGTTCCTGATTTATTAGATAAACCTATCGCTGAAGCTATCGATATATTAGAAAAACTCGAAATCAAATACGAAATCGTAGAAGTTTATAATAAAAACTATAAAGACAACGTTATTAACGATATGAATAAAAAATCAGGCGAAGATATTATTAAAAATAAAGACGTTTTAATTCTAAGAGTTAAATCTCTTGAACTTTCTAGTTCTAGTTCTTCTGATTCCAACTCTGACACTTTTAATTCTAATTCTAGTTCTAGTTCTAAATCAACAGAATATTTTAATAATTTTTCTAATTCTCAAAATATTCAAAATTCTATTGAATCTAGCCCAGTGTCTGAACAAAAACCCAAGTTATCTTCAAACACCGAGCCTAGTAATACACAAACTATTGAACAGCCCGAATATATAACAGAACAGTAAAAAATTAATTATAAAATTATAAAATTTGTTATGAAAAAAAAATATAATAATTATAATAAAGACATAGACAAAATAATATATATTTTAAAAAATTTATATCCTGACGCTAAGTGTTCTTTAGTTTATAATTCGCCTCTAGAGCTTTTAATCGCTGGCCGACTGTCTTCTCAATGTACAGATAACCGAGTAAATATAGTAACTAAGACGCTTTTTAACAAATATAAAACTCTAGAAGATTTTGCTGACGCAAATTTAGAAGATATAAAACAAATAATTAAGCCTTGCGGACTTTTTAATAAAAAAGCTGAAAATATAATTAATCTCTCTAAAACAATAATAAAAGATTTTAATAACCAAATTCCTGATAATATTGACGAACTTATAAAGCTTCCTGGAATTGGTCGAAAGACAGCTAATCTAGTTGTCGGAGAAATTTTTAAAAAGCCCGCTATTATTTGCGATACACACTGTATCAGGATAACAAATTTGTTAGGTCTATCTTTTTCTAAAGATCCGGTTAAAGTTGAGAAAGAGCTTCGTCTTGTTTTGCCCGAAAAAGAATCTTGTTTGTTTTGTCATATGATAGTTTATCACGGCCGAAAAATTTGTAAAGCTAGAAAACCTGATTGCCCTGAGTGTCATATTAAAAATTATTGTCAGTTTTATAAAAACAAAAAGAGTGAGAATCTTGAATAATAAAAAAATTTTTTTATTAAGAAAAAAAATAGATGTTATAGATAATAAAATAATAAAATTACTAGACAAAAGACTAAAAATCGCTTTATATATCGCCGAAGAAAAACAAAAGAATAATATAAATATTTATGATAAATACAGAGAAATTAATATTATAAAAAGACTTTATAATATTAAAAAATATTATTTAAAAAATTCAGCAATAGATAGAATTTATAAAGAAATTTTATATAACTCTGTTAACGAAATGAAAAAAATAAAAAATATTAAAAAATAAAACGAGGTAAATAAAATTGGATATTTTTTCTAAGTCATTACAAAAACACTTTGATTTAAATGGAAAGCTAGAGATAAAATCTAGGATCTCTATCGATACACCTGAAGATTTATCGATCGCTTATACTCCTGGCGTCGCGAGAGCTTGCGAAAAAATCGCCGAAGACGAAAATCTAGCTTATAAACTAACGAGAAAGTCTAAGATGGTCGCTGTTATAACAGACGGCTCAGCAGTTTTAGGTCTAGGCGATATTGGTCCTAGTGCTGCGATGCCAGTAATGGAAGGTAAGTGTATTTTATTTAAAGAACTCGCCGGTGTTGACGCATTCCCGATTTGTATTAATTCAAAAGACGTCGACGAAATTGTTAGAACTATTTATTTAATTTCTAAAAGTTTCGGCGGGATCAATCTCGAAGATATAAGCGCTCCTAGGTGTTTCGAAATCGAAAAAAAATTAAAACAAATTTGTGATATTCCTATTTTTCACGATGATCAACACGGAACAGCTATCGTAACGCTAGCAGCTTTAATCAACGCTCTTAAAATCGTTAATAAAAACAAGAGTTCTGTTAAGACTGTTATAAGCGGCGCCGGAGCGGCTGGAACGGCAATCGCTCACCTCTTGATTAAAACTGGATTTGAAGATATAATATTATGTGACAGAAATGGAATAATATCAAAAGACTCTAATTTTTTAGATAAGTCCAAACAAGAGCTCGCTCAAATAACTAACAAAAATAATATAACTGGTAATTTAAGCGACGCTCTAAAAAATGCAGATATTTTTATTGGTGTCTCTGCTCCAAATATCGTGAGCGAAAATATGATTAAATCGATGAATAAAGACGCTATTGTCTTGGCGCTAGCTAATCCAACTCCTGAAATTATGCCGGATCTTGCTAAAAAAGCGGGCGCTAGGATCGTTGGAACAGGTAGAAGCGACTTCCCTAACCAAATTAATAACGTCTTAGCGTTCCCAGGACTTTTTAAAGGCGTATTAGAAGCTAATCAAAAAAATATTACTGACGAAATAAAAATAACTACTGCGAAGACAATTGCTAATATGATTAGCGATAGCGATCTTTCAGAAGATAATATATTACCGAGGTCTTTAAATAAACAAGTCGCTAAAAATATAGCTCAAGCTATTATAAATTTATTTAATTAAAATATTTTTTTAAAATTTTAAGGAGAATATAATTATCATGAAATATGTTTTTTCACCAAGAGGTGTTTGTTCAAGACAAATAATATTAGATATCGAAGATAATAAAATTAAAGACTGTGAATTTATAGGTGGTTGTAACGGAAACTTAAAAGGCATCTGTAAATTAATAAAAAATCTTGAAATCCCTGATGTAATCGAAAAACTTGAAGGAATCACTTGTAACAACAAATCAACATCTTGTCCAGATCAACTAGCTCAAGCCTTAAAAGAATATTTAAATAAATTATGATTTTAAGTAATAATTTTGATTTTGACTCTGATATTAAACGATATAATATCGGCTCAAAAAAATCAGACGAGAGTCTAGAATCTAGCGAAAATCCTTCGGATTTTTTAATTCAAAAATCCGAAGGTAACTTAAAAAAGGCGAAACAAGTAGGCGTTGATTTGTGTAACTATATTTTATTTTTAGATAAAAGAATTTATAAAAATAAAAATTTTGAAAATAATAAAAAAATTTTGCTTTGGTTTGCTTCGACCGCTGCTCTCGAAAAAACAATAAAAAACGAATATGTCTTATCTGCAGCTAAAGCGTCTCTTTCTCAAACACTAAAATTAAATAATTTAAGATTTTATAATATTATTAGACAATCTCTCGCTACGTCTTTTTTTGCTCTTTGTAATAGACCAGGCCGTGGTCTAAAAGACTTTGGTAAGTACTTTGCTTATTTATCTGAAAGAGAAAATAATAAAAATATAATTAAAATTGGAATTTTAATATATATTATATTTTTTAGCTTATCCAAAAGAAAAATTAAGAATATAATATATAATATAAATTTGGAGGATGTATAAAATTATTATGAACAAAAAATATGTTTTCGTAACCGGCGGAGTTGTTTCTGGGCTTGGAAAGGGTATCACTGCTGCTTCGTTAGGAAGGCTTTTAAAAGAGCGTGGATATAAAATAACAATTCAAAAATTTGATCCGTATATAAATATAGACCCCGGAACAATGAGTCCCTATCAACACGGCGAAGTTTTTGTTACCGACGACGGCGCCGAGACTGATTTAGATCTAGGCCATTACGAAAGATTTATCGACGAAAATTTATCAGTTAACTCTAATATAACAACTGGAAAGATCTATTGGAACGTTCTTAATAAAGAGCGCAGAGGAGAATATTTAGGAGCAACCGTTCAGGTTATTCCTCATATAACTAACGAAATCAAATCTAAAATATATGATTTATCAAAAGACTCTGACGCCGATATTATTATAACTGAAATAGGAGGAACAGTTGGCGATATCGAAAGCTTGCCATTTTTAGAAGCTATTAGACAATTTTCGATAGAAGTTGGTCGCGAAAATGCTATATTCTTGCACGTAACTTTGATTCCGTTTATTTCGGGCTCAAAAGAGCTTAAATCAAAACCAACTCAACACAGCGTTAAAGAACTTCTTTCTCTCGGAATCCACCCCAATATAATAGTTTGTCGTAGCGAAATGGAAATCCCAGAAGAGATGAAAAATAAAATTTCTTTGTTTTGTAACGTAAGAAAAGAAGATGTGATACAAAATCTAACAGCTCCAACTCTATATGAAGTGCCAATTATGCTCGAAAACGAAGGGCTCGCTAGCTCTGTTTGTTTTCATCTTGGACTCGAAAATATAAAACCTAATTTAACAAGATGGGAAGAAATAGTTAAAAAATTAAAGACACATACAAAAGCTGTTAAAATCGCTATCGTTGGAAAGTATGTCGAATTACCAGACTCTTATTTGTCAATTATTGAATCTCTAACTCATGCAGGTTCTGAACACGAAACTCAAATTGATATCAAATGGATCAGCTCTGAGAAAATTACTGATAACGAGAGTGCTGAAAAATTTTTAAATGATTGTGACGGAATTTTGATCCCTGGTGGATTTGGTGATCGAGGTATCGAAGGGATGATAAAAACTGTTACATACGCCCGTGTTAATAATATCCCATATTTAGGAATTTGTCTCGGGATGCAAATTGCTGTAATTGAATTTGCTAGAAACATACTAAAATTAAAATACGCCAACTCAAGTGAATTTGAAATTAATGATCAAAACGTTATTGATATAATGTCCGAACAAAAAGAAATTACAAAAAAAGGTGGAACGATGAGGCTCGGAGCTTACCCTTGTAAGTTATTAGAAAATTCAAAGTTAAGATCAGCTTATAATCAAGATTTGATTTACGAAAGACATCGACACAGATACGAATTTAATAATAAATATAGACAAGCTTTTATTGACAATGGTCTGTTAATTTCTGGTCTCTCACCTGATTCTAAGCTTGTTGAATGTGTCGAAATTCCAAATCACAAATGGTTTGTCGGAGTTCAATATCATCCAGAGTTTAAATCCCGACCCAACAAACCTCATCCTGTATTTTTAGGTTTTATAAAAGCTTGTATTAATTAAAATATTTTTTCGTCTCTTCTTAAATCTAAAAAAAAGCTTACTAGAAATTAATTTCTAATAAGCTTTTTTTATTTTTATTTTATTAAGACCCAGAATTATAATTTTCGTAGTTTTCTAGTATTTGTTTCGGATCTATATCGTAATCTACAAACAATTTTTTTCCGCCGCCGACGTCTTGTTTCATGTAAGTCATAAATGCGTTCCCGGCTTTCATTCCGTAGTTAGAACTGTCGTCTTTAACGTTTATATATTCTTTATCGAACCCGAATTTATATAAACTCTTTCCTGTGTTATCTTGTATATTTGAAACTGTATAACTAAATATAAAATCTTGGGTTTTAGTTCCGTCGACGCCGATCTTTGTCGACACTAACTCAATACTCGGCGTAGGCTGAGAATTTTTTTCTATTTCAGTCCAAGAATTCTCACCTATCTTTCTAAAAAACTTATGTCTTACATGAGCCCTAACCCAAGTTTCTAAATTATTACTTGGATCATAGTTTATTTTAACTCTAACCGGAATCTTGAGATCTTGATTTACAGTAATTACGTTAGCATACACCGTCACAGCCTGAGCTTTATTCGTCGTCGGCACCCAAATTTCTGTAATAATAAAAGTCGCGTCTTCACTCTCTTTCCAACTGACATTACAACCTGTTCCGAATATCTTATCTGTATCGCTTAATTTATATTTTGAATCTTCTGAGTGTTCATGAATATATTCTCGTTTTAAAACTTCCGAGCCAGCAACATAAGCGACTCTGTGAGACCAAGCTAAGATTGGATAGTTAGTTCCAAATTCGCCGGAATCTTGTTTAAAATTAGTTTTTTCTTCTTCTAATAATTCCCCAGCTAAATTATTTAATCTAGTATCATCCGTATCGTTAATTATTTCTCCCAATGTATTTTTATCTGTATATTCTGACCCTAACTTACTGTTTATATCGTCAACAAGAGCCGCTACTTTATCTTCATCACTACCATCACCATAATCTCTCTTTATTTTTTCAGCTCTCGCTTCTAGTACTCCTTCGTTTAAAACATCTAACACTTTTTGACCTTTATAAGTTCCATCTGAAATAGCATTACCTTTAAACTCAGCGTCTGTCGCTGATTTAGTTTCACTTTCTGTATCTGAACTAGTACCTCCAATTCCAAATAAATCTTTATTTAAATCACCATCTTTTAAATAATAACAATTACTTATTGTTCCTGAACTTAATCCACAAATTCCACCTTTATAATTTTCTGCTTCTGCTAACGCTTCTATCTCTGTGTTCGTACTATAACAACTCGTCACACTTCCTCCATTCCTACACATACCTATCAGCCCTCCTTCATAGCCAAAGCCATAGCCAGATTTATAGTTACTGCCAAAGATACCACCAATGCCATCGCCTGCTACTTCACATCCGCTACTATAACAACTCGTCACACTTCCTCCTTCACAATAACCTATCAGCCCTCCTCCATTGCCATTGCCATTGCCATTGCTATAGCTATAGCCAGAGCCAGGGCCAGAGCCAGAGCCAGAGCCTACTACTGTACACTCACTACTATAACAACTCGTCACACTTCCTCTATCACACCAACCTATCAGCCCTCCTCCAGAGCCAGAGCCTGCTACTTCACATCCGCTACTATAACAACTCGTCACACTTCCTCCATTACACCAACCTATCAGCCCTCCTCCATAGCCATAGCCATCGCCATCGCCATCGCCAGAGCCATAGCCTGCTACTTCACATCCGCTACTATAACAACTCGTCACACTTCCTCCTGCACAATAA
>JAGAUG010000064.1 GCA_017828935.1 Oscillospiraceae bacterium
ATATATAATATTCCAGAGTTTGGAGAAGTTTATATATATTACAATACCAAGTAAGTTTTAGTTTAATTAAAAAACTTATGATTTATTTATTATGATATGAAAGGAGAAGATAATAAAAAAATGAGATTTGTAAAGACAGTGAATTGTGAAACATTAAAGAAGTCTGCTTTGAAAGGTGGATGTGGTGAATGTCAAGCTTCTTGTCAATCAGCTTGTAAATCATCTTGCACAACAGCCAATCAAAAATGTGAAAAAAAATAATTGTTAGCCGTCTTAAAATAGGCGGCTGGTGATTGTTTTTAATAATTTTTTTGATTTCGAAACAAAAAATTGTGTTAGAAAAGTTTGGAGGAGCTTTGGATTTTTCTAACACAATTTTTGGTTTATGATAAATACAAATATAAATTGAAATTTAAATTTAATTAAGAACAGGAGAAATAATAAAATTGAAAGAGTTAAAAAAATCAAAAAATTTGATACATAAATATTGTTTAAATGGATTTTATATATTATTAGACACAAACAGCGGGGCTGTACATCTTGTTGATGAAATGATTTTTGATATCTTAGATTTGATTTCGTTACCGATGAGCGAAAATATCCCAGAAGAAATTTTAAACAATCAGGATTTAAAAAAATATAATAAACAAGATGTTATCGAAGGATATAGCGAGATTTTTTATTTATACAAAAACGGTCAGCTATTTAGCGAAGACAGTTATAAAAATTTTGTTTCGGATCAATTTAAGATGCCTCTCAAGGCGATGTGTTTACATATTGCTCACGATTGTAATCTGAGATGCAAGTATTGCTTTGCGTCTACTGGAGACTTTGGAACTTCTAGGAGTTTGATGTCGCTTGAAGTCGGAAAAAAGGCTATTGATTTTTTAATAAAAAATTCTGAGGCTAGAAAAAATTTAGAAATTGATTTTTTTGGCGGAGAGCCGCTGATGAATTTCGACGTTGTTAAAGAAATTGTTAAGTACGCTAGAGAACAAGAAAAAATTTATGATAAGAATTTTAGGTTTACGATAACGACTAACGGAGTTTTATTAGACGACAATAAGATAGATTTTATAAATAAAGAGATGTCTAACGTTGTTTTATCTCTAGACGGCCGAAAAGAAATAAACGACAAGATGAGAAAAACTTGTAATGGAGCGGGTTCTTATGATATTATAGTCGATAAGTTTAAAAATTTAGCTAAGAAACGAAACTACGAAAATTATTATATCAGAGGAACTTTTACAAAAAATAATTTAGATTTTTTAGAAGACATCGTTCATTTTAGTGATTTAGGTTTTGATCAAATTTCGATAGAACCTGTTGTAACTGATTCTAGTAAAGATTACGCGATAACAGAGTCTGATCTTTCGAGAATTTTTGATGAATACGAAAATTTAGCGAACGAGATGATAAGAAGATATAAAAATAAAAAACAGGTTTTAAGCGAAGGTAAGGACGTTAATAAAATAAAAAACAAAGACAGGCCATTTAATTTCTTTCATTTTATGATAGATTTAGACCAAGGTCCATGTGTTCTTAAAAGACTTCGTGGTTGCGGTAGCGGAAACGAATATATAGCTGTTACTCCAGAAGGAGATATTTATCCTTGCCATCAGTTTGTTGGAAAGCAAGAATGGAAGATGGGAAGCGTTATAGACTCGAGTTTTAATACTGAAATCAAAAAAACGTTTGCTGATACTAATATATATACAAAGCCGGATTGTCAAGACTGTTGGGCGAAGTTTTATTGTAGTGGAGGCTGTAGTGCTAATAATTTATTCTATGCTGGTTCTTTAAAAAAGCCGTATAAAATAAGTTGTGAAATGATGAAAAAGAGACTTGAGTGTGCGATTATGATAAGAATAGTCGAGAAGCAAATAATTTAAAAAAATTATATTTTATAAGTTATTTATTAAGTTTTAAGTTTTATTAAGTTAGGAGGGTTAGAGTTTTGGAAAAAAATATTTTAGTCGTTGAAGACGAAGATGTTATTAGAGAATTTATAGTAATAAATTTAAAAAGAGCGGGCTATACAGTTACTGATGTTTCAAGCGGAGAGAAAGCTTTAGAAATATTTTCTCAAGACAAGAATAAATTTTTAATAGCCGTTTTAGATATAATGATGCCGGGAATAGACGGGTTTGAAGTTTGTAAGACTATTAGAAAACAAAACGACAAGATGGGTATTATTATGTTATCAGCTCGATCTCAAGAAATTGATAAAGTTAGTGGACTTATGATGGGCGCTGACGATTATATGACAAAACCGTTCAGCCCTTCAGAGCTTGTTGCTAGAGTTGACGCTGTTACGAGAAGGGTTTCGATGGTCGTCGAAAAAGAAAACAAAGATAAGTTGATTTCGGGACCGTTTGTTTTAGATTTTTTAAGTAAGACGCTATACAAGCTCGACGAAGAGATTGATTTAACACAGATAGAATTTCAGTTGATGAAATTTTTTATGAGTAACCCTGATATAGCTAAGAGTAGACAGGATATATTAGAATCTATTTGGGGAGACTCTGAAGGCGATATCAAAGTAGTTGACGTAAATATAAGACGTCTTAGAGTTAAGATAGAAGATGATCCTTCTGATCCGAAATATATTTTAACTGTTTGGGGCTACGGCTATCGTTGGGGAGTTAAAAATTAAAATAAATATTTTTGTTTTTAGTTTTAGTTAGGGGAGTTTTAAATTTGTCAATGAACAAGATTACCAAAAGATGGTTTGTTAATAATTTTATTGTTATTTTAGTAATACTTATCATCATAGAAATTCTTGTTTCGCTGGGGATAAGAAGCTTTTATTATAATAACGTCGAAGAGTTTATAAAGTCTCAAGGGCTAGCGATGTTAAATCTAATAGATAAGAGCTATAAGAGTAGTTTAGACGATTTTGAATTTGAGCTCAGGTCGATGATCGAAAGCTTTGAACAAAAAGACAAAATGGAAGTAATGGTTCTTAACGAAAACGGAAAGGTCTTACTTACATCTAACGGCTTTGACGTTGAAAACCAAAAAGAAACGCCGGACTACGATATAATAAAAGAGATGGAATCTAAATTATATTCTCCTGGGTACGCTCAAGCTGTTTATGAACTTAATAACGAAAATGTTATGGCTGTAATTTATCCTGTTGAGACAAAAATAAAAGATATAGGCTATATAAGATTTGTTTCGTCCATAACAAACGTAGATAGACAAATCGTTATAATTATTGCTATTACAGCTTTGATAGCGGTTTTTATAATATTTTTTGTTGTTATTTCGAGTTCATATTTTATTCAATCTATTGTTGTTCCGGTTGATGAGATTAGTAAGACCGCTAAGAGAATCGCTCATGGAGATTTTAATATAAGATTAGAAAGACAAACAGACGACGAGATAGGAGATCTTTGTGATACGATTAATCATATGGCCGAAGAGCTTTCGGTAACAGAAAAAATTAAAAACGAATTTATATCGTCGGTTTCTCACGAACTAAGAACGCCATTGACGGCTATAAGAGGTTGGGCGGAAACAGTAAGTAGTTGTAGCCCAAGCGATCAAGACATAATAAAAAAAGGCCTGAAAGTTATTTCTGATGAGACACAGCGTCTGTCTTCGATGGTCGAAGAGCTTTTAGATTTTTCAAGAATACAAAGAGGCAAGATGACTCTAATATTATCAAAATTAGATTTGGTTGCAGAGCTCGAAGATATTTTAATTATTTTTCAAGAGCGAGCCAAAAAAGAAAGTGTTTTAATAGAGTCTGATTTTACAGATGAGTGCTTGCCTATTTTTGGAGATAAAAATCGTTTAAAACAAGTTTTTACTAACGTTATTGACAACGCGTTTAAATATTCTGATAAAGACAAAAAAGTAATAATAACAGCGGAAAAAAATTTAAATTTCGCGGTTGTTAAAATTATCGATAACGGTTGCGGGATCGATCCGAGAGACTTACCAAAAATAAAAGAAAAGTTTTATAAAGCGAATTATTCAAAAAGAGGCTCAGGGATCGGTTTAGCCGTTGCTGACGAAATAATAAAATTACATAAAGGATCTTTAGATGTTTATAGCGTTGAAGATAAGGGAACGACAATAGTTATACAGATTCCGATATATAAAAATAATAAATTAAATAATTAATAAAAAATATTTATAATATAATATTATGATTTTATGATATGATATGAAAGGATTTGAAAATTATGATAGAAAATTTTGAGATAAAAAATTTAAAAGAAGAACTAAAATTATTTGAGAATAAAGATTTTAAAGAAATTTTTTGGCACACCTCTTCGCATATTTTAGCTCAAGCCGTAAAAAGACTTTTCCCAGAGGTGCAGCTCGCTATTGGGCCAGCTATTGAAAACGGTTTTTATTATGACTTTGATATAGATACTCCGTTTTCGCCTGAAGATATTGAAAAAATCGAAAAAGAGATGAATAAGATAGTCGACGAGAGACTAGAAATAAAAAGAGTCGAGATGAGTTCTCAAGAAGCTAAAAAATTGATGGAAGAAAAACAAGAAATATATAAAATAGAGCTAATAGAAGCGCTGGAGTCAAAAGGCGAGAATATAAGTTTATATTCTCAAGGCGAATTTATTGATCTTTGTGCTGGACCACACTTGCCAAATACTTCTTATGTAAAGTCTATAAAATTATTACAGTCGACAGGAGCGTACTGGCACGGAGACGCAAAAAATAAGATGCTTACTAGAATTTACGGAATTTCTTTTCCAAAGAATTCGATGTTAAAAGATTATTTAGATAAATTAGAAGAAGCCAAAAGACGTGATCACAGAAAAATAGGAAAAGACTTAGAGTTATTTGCTTTGTTAGACGAAGGTAAGGGATTCCCGTTTTTTTTACCAAAGGGGATGGTAATCAGAAATATTTTAGAAGACTTTTGGAGAGAAGAACATAAAAAAGCTGGTTATGTTGAGATAAAAACGCCGGTTATATTAAACGAAGACTTGTGGAAAAGATCTGGACATTGGGCTCACTATAAAGACAATATGTATACAACAAAGATAGATGAACAAGAACATGCTATAAAGCCGATGAACTGTCCAGGTGGGATGCTTGTTTTTAAAACAAAGCTTCATTCTTATCGTGATTTGCCAATTAGAATGGCTGAGCTTGGGTTAGTACACAGACACGAGCTTTCTGGAGCGCTTCACGGTCTCATGAGAGTTAGGTGCTTTACTCAAGACGATGCTCAT
This sequence comes from Oscillospiraceae bacterium, assembly GCA_017828935.1. Classification (GTDB taxonomy): domain Bacteria; phylum Bacillota; class Clostridia; order Oscillospirales; family Ruminococcaceae; genus RGIG8779. Next base: position 5,217 of record JAGAUG010000064.1, read on the forward strand.
ATTTTTATGACAGAATCTCAAATTGAATCAGAAATTATTGGAGTTATGAATCTAATAGATAATTTTTATTCGACGTTTGGATTTAAATATTATATAGAGCTCTCAACAAGGCCAAGTGATTCGATGGGTTCTGATGAACAGTGGGAAGCAGCAACAACGGCTCTTAAGAACGCGCTAGACAAGACTAATAAAAAATATAAAATAAATGAAGGAGATGGTGCTTTTTATGGGCCGAAGATCGACTTTCATTTAGAAGATAGTATTGGAAGAACTTGGCAATGCGGAACTGTGCAACTAGATTTCCAGATGCCGGAAAAATTTGATTTATCTTATATTAGCGAAACGGGCGAGAAACAAAGACCAGTTATGATACACAGAGTTGTTTTTGGAAGTATAGAAAGATTTATTGGAATTTTAACAGAGCATTTTGCTGGCGATTTTCCGCTTTGGATAGCGCCTTTACAATGTAAGATATTACCAATTAGCCAAGCTCATCACGAAGCAGCTCATAAAATATTTAAAAATCTAGAGCTAGCGGGGTTAAGAGCTGAACTTGACGAGAGAAACGAAAAGATAGGTTATAAAATAAGAGAAGCGCAACTCCAAAAGATTCCATATATGATAATAATTGGCGACAAAGAAATAACAGAGAATAAAATTTCTGTTAGATCTAAAAAATTAGGTGATTTAGGTTCTATTTCTCTTGAAGATTTCATAAATAAAATATCAGAAGAAATAAAAAATAAGAGTTTTTAGTTTTTAATTTTGATTCTAAATTAGCGTTTTTAATAAACACATAAAATATTTTTTTTAGGTGATAATAATATAAAATATTTAATTTTTAATTTTATATTATTTTATAAGAAGGATGTTTGTTATGTGTAGTAATAATTTAGAAAATAATTTAGAAAATAAAAAAAAATCTAAAAAAAAATATTTAAAATATTGTCATCAAATACCTGATTATCAGTATATAAAAAATAACGAAGATCAAGATGACTCAAAAGACGAAGGTCAAGATATTCAATCTGAGCAACTAAAACAGATGGAACAAATCGAAAAAACTGGGATGATTACTTCGACAAAAGGTCATCATATGATACATTGTTTAACTATAATTGGTCAAATAGAAGGCCATTATATATTACCATCTCAAAACAAAACAACAAAATATGAATACGTTATTCCTCAGTTGATAGCGATAGAAGAAACTCCGGAAATAAAAGGCTTATTAATAATACTTAATACTGTTGGTGGCGACGTTGAAGCAGGGCTTGCGATTGCTGAGCTGATTGCTGGGATGAAAAAACCAACAGTATCTTTGGTATTAGGTGGAGGACATTCGATAGGAGTACCACTGGCTGTTAGCGCTAAAAAGTCTTTTATTGTTCCGTCGGCGACAATGACGATACATCCGGTTAGGATGAATGGACTTATAGTTGGGATTCCACAGGCGTTTTCTTATTTTGATAGAATGCAAGATAGAATTATTAAATTTGTTGTTGATAATTCTAATATATCAACTGGAGAGTTTAGAGAGCTTTTGATGAATACGAGTGAGATGGTAAACGACGTGGGGACGGTTTTAGATGGTCAAATGGCGGTAAAACGAGGATTGATAGATAAGTTAGGAAGTCTTTCTGACGCCCTTAGTGAACTATATAGCCTGATTGACGATCAAGAATCTTAATAAAAAAATAATTTAATTAAAATTAAAATTAAAAATCGAAGGGACAAAATATTTTATGACGATAAGTAGCGCAATAATACAAGGGATTATACAAGGTTTAACGGAGTTCTTGCCGATTTCTAGCTCTGGTCACTTGGCTTTATATCAACATTTTACTAATAAAAATATAGATAACGGATTGCTATTTTCTGTAATTCTTCACCTGGGAACTTTGGCAGCTATATTTGTTGTTTTTAGAAAGACAATATCGGAGCTTTTTATTGAATTTTTTAAAGCTATTGGAGATATCTTTACTGGAAATTTTAAAAAAAATTTGGAAAAACCTTCTAGACGACTTTTAGTAATGCTGTTTATAGCTTGTTTGCCGTTATTTTTTATATACATATTTAGGGATTTCTATGAAAGTTTAGCGGGCAACCCAAATTTAATTTTCGAAGGATTTTGTTTTTTGTTGACGGCTTTATTATTATTTTTGGCGGATCGGTGTGTCAAGGGTAAAAAAAACGAATCCAATATGAAATATAAAGATTCGATTGCGGTTGGTTTAGTTCAAGCTGTTTTAGCGCCCTTGCCGGGTGTTTCGAGATCAGGCTCGACGATTTCGACGGGGTTATTATCGGGTTTCTCAAAGGAATTCGCTGTTAAGTTTTCGTTTATTTTAGGGATCCCGACTATCTTAGGGGGCTGTGTTTTTGAAATTAGCGCAGCTATTGATGAGCTAAAAACAACGAATTTAGCGCCTATTATTATTGGATTTTTTGTTTCGGCCTTAGTTGGATATTTATCGATGAAGCTTGTTAATTGGATCGTAAAAACAGATAAGTTTAAAATATTCGAGATTTATACAGTTATTTTGGGAGTAGCAGTTATTTTGATCGGACTTTATGAAAGATTTTTTGTTTAAAAATTTTTTATTTAAATAATTGGTTCTATGTCAAGAGTTGGGGTGTAAATTTTTTGTTTTTAGACTAATTTATTTGGTATTTCCAGCTTAAAAGAACGACACTGGGAATTTTTTAAATGGCTCCCTTCTTAAGGGAGCTGTCAGCGTAGCTGACTGAGGGTTTATTCTTCTAAGATTTTTATAATTTTATAGAATATTTTAGCTAAAATATCAATCTCTCTGGTTCTTGCGAGCCTCTTAAGGGAGTACATTACGCCGGTATTTAATTTTAGGCGCGCAGCTATACTGAGAGTAGATTAACATGAACTTTCAAAGCCACCCCAAGATTTATTATAGAACCAAATAATTTTATAATTTTAGAAAGGCTGTGTAAATTTTGGTTAATAAAAATATATTAGATAATATAAAAAATATATTTTTTATTGGAATAGGTGGCTCTGTGATGTTTCCGTTGGCTCAAATATTAAAGTCGAAAAATTTTAATATTTCTGGTTCAGACGTTAGCGAGTCTTATATAACTGAGCTAGAAAAAAATTTAGGAATGAAAATATATATAGGCCACAACGAGAAAAATATTTTAGGGTCGGATTTAATAGTTTATAGCGCAGCAATAAAAAAAGATAACGTTGAACTTTTGGCGGCGCAAAAGTTGGGAATTAAAGTTTTAGAGCGAGCGAAGCTTTTAGGACTTTTAGCGAGCGAAAAATCTCAAAGCGTTGGAGTTTGTGGAACTCACGGGAAGACTACAACAACAGCTTTGATAACACATATTTTAATAGAGCTTCAAAAAGACCCTTCGGCGATAATCGGCGGAAAGCTCAGCGAAATCGGAGGTAACGGTAGGGTCGGAGAGTCAGATATAATGATTTGTGAAGCGTGTGAGTATGTCGATACTTTTTTAAATATTTACCCGAAAATAGCGACGATTTTAAATATCGATGAAGACCATATGGAATATTTTAAAACTATCGATAACGTTATAGATTCATATAATAAATTTTGTGATAATACTTCTAGTATTATAATTTATAATGGCGATGATATAAATTCTAAAAAATTAATTAAAAAATCAACCCAAAATTCTAATAAAAAATTTTTGAGTTTTGGGTTAGATAAAAAAAATGATTATTACGTTGACGATATAAATTTTAATGGTTGCGAAAATAATAAATTTAATATTTATTTTAAAAATAAAAAAATTGCGTCGGTTGTATTAAATATTCCTGGGAAACACAATATTTTAAATAGTTTAGCGGCGTTTGTAACTTGTTTAGAGTTGGGATGTGAGCCGAAAGAGATAGCGAGAGCTATTGGGACTTTTAAAGGCGTTTGTCGTAGGTTCGAAATATTAGGCAAGTTTAACGGAGCTGTTGTTGTTGACGATTACGCTCACCACCCAAAAGAGCTAGAAGCAACTTTAAAATCAGCTAAAAATTTAGGTTTTAATAAAATTTGGGCTATTTTTCAGCCGTTCACTTTTTCGAGGACTTTTTTATTATTAGATGACTTCGCTCGGGCGCTTTCGATTGCTGATGAAATTTTACTTGCTCCTATTATGGGGTCAAGAGAAATTAACACATATAATATATTTTCAGAAGATTTAGCTCAAAAAATAAAAACAAAAAAATGCAATGTTTTTAGAAATTTTGATTTGATTTCTGAGTATATTAAACAAAATGTTGGCGAAAAAGACTTGGTTTTAACGATGGGGTGTGGTGATATTTATAAGTGTGCAAAAAAAATATTAAGTTAATATTAAAAAACACTTGAAATTAAAAAAAAAATAAGTATAATTATTAGTAGAGTTAAAATTAGCCCGAAATAAAATATAGATTTTTAATATAATATGGGGAGGTGTCAGAGTGGTCGAATGTGATTGATTCGAAATCAATTGTATGCTCAAACATACCGGGGGTTCGAATCCCTCCCTTCCCGCCATATTAAAAATTTATATTTTTAATTATAAAAATTATTTATTTAAAAAACAAAAATTTATAATACATATTTTCTAGTAATTAATATTAAGGAGCAAAAAAATGAGTGGATGGGAAATTACTATTGGGGTAATAATAATATTGATTAGTTTGTTTTTGATAGGAGTGATAATGCTTCAAGAAGGAAACTCCAGAGGAATGGGAGGAATGGCGCCGTCCTCAGGAGACTCGTATTTAGAAAATAACAAAAACAGAACTTTTGAGGCGATGTTAGCTAGACTTACAAAAGTTGGAGCAGTATTATTTTTTGTCTTAACTATCTTGATTAATATTTTAAGTGTTATAAAAAAATAAGTTATTTATTAAGTGGCGTTAATGAGCAGGTGATTTGATTACAAATTTCCTGCTTTTGTAGCTATAAAAGCCAGGTTATATAATATCAATTGGGATAGAAAATTTTTATTTTTAGACTAATTTATTTAGAGCTTCAAATAGGTGTAAAAAACAAGATGAATAAAAGAAATAAAAAAAATATAATATTTAAAATTTTATTTTCGACGATGGCGTTAATTTCTTTTTTGATTTTATTTTTAGGAAATAATTATAATAATTATTATTTATTAATTTGTAATTCTGACGCTATCTCAGAAGAAGATAAAATTTATATAAAAAAATATGGAGATACTCTAGACGGTCAAGTTAAAATAATTGACGCTAAAGATATTAAAGACGCGGCGATGATGTGTCAGTGTCTTAAAAATTCTTTTAATAATATTTCTGATAAAATAAAAGCGATTCAAATTTTTGGGACTAAAGATGATGTTCCGGCGTTTGAGATAGGCTTTGAAGTTAAGATGGGAGAAGACAAGATCGACAGAGCCTACGAAGATTTTGTATCAGATTTTTTTTATTCGAGCTTTGACTCGGATTTTTATAGATTAAAATCAAGAACTGCGATTAATACGATCTTTGCTAATAAATTAGACGTTTCGTTTGTACCCAGGTGGCAAGTCTCAAGATTACCACTCAAAAAAGACGAAATATCAAAATTTATAAAAAAGTATTTTGTTTATAAAGACCAAATTAAAGCTTTAGGAAATACAAATAAAATTCCAGTTGTTAGTTTTTCTAATCCGATTTTGTTAGAATCGCCTGTGGTTGACGATATGGGCTATTTTATTAGAGAAAAAATAGATAAACAATATAAATATTTAAATAACAGGACTTATAGACTTTACGGGCTTTTAGAGGGCTATAATAAAGTTTCGAAGCCAGTTGATGGGGATTTTATAAAAGAAAATCTAGAAAAAGAGAATAAAAAACAAATAATGGATTTATTTATAAATTGTCACGGCGAAAAAGATAAATTTATAAAATTAGTTTTTAAAAGTGACAGCTTGGGTGATCGAGAGATGACATCTTTTATAGACAGGAGTAATATTAATAGTATTCTTAAACACAATTACTATACTTTGGCAGCTTGGAGTTGTTTGGTGGCTCAAGGTCTTGATGACCAAAATATTATATATGATATTTTAAGATATAAATGTGTTGACGCGATTGTAGCGACAACAATAATTTCAAACAACGGGACTAACAATAGAGTGGACTTCGAAAAAAAACAAGATAATAATTTTTATTTGTTTTATTACGAATTTTTTAAGAGTTTGAGTAATAATAATTCTAGAAGTGAAAGTTTTTTTAAGGCTCAAAAAGCTTACGCAGAGTCTGTTATTAAAAATAAAGATTTAGATGATTTATATCAATATCATATCGTAAATATATTGAGTTATCATCATTTGGGTTTAGTTTAAAAAATAAATATAAAAAGGCGGTGTTTTTGTGATAAAGATAAATAATTATTTGGGTTATATAGAGATTCATAACGAATACTTTTCTAATTTGATAGCTAAAAACGTTTCAGAATGCTTTGGAGTCAAGGGGATGGTAAACGGTTCGACGACTCAAAAATTAAGAAGTTTTATTTCTAAGTCTGATTCAAAAGACAAGGGAGTTGTTGTTAAGAGCGTTGACGAAAAACTTATAGTTGACATTCACATAGAAGTTTCTTATGGAGTTAATATATCTGCTATTGTTAAAAGTATTATAAGTAAAGTTAGGTATGCTGTTGAGGAGTCGACAGGTCTGATTGTTAGTAAAGTTAATGTTTATGTTGACAGTATAAGTGTTTAATTTTATTTTGGAAATAATGAGTGATGGTGAAAAAATTGATAACAGGTGAAATTTTAAAAAATGCGCTTATTTCTGGTGCTAATAATATCAAAAAATATAAACAGTCGATTGACGAATTAAATGTTTTTCCGGTTCCTGACGGCGATACTGGAACTAATATGCATATGACGATAAGTATGGCAGCTAAAGAAATAAGATTTGCTGACGATAATCTTGGGGTATTTGAGATATCAAAAATATTTTCAGATGCGCTTCTTAGAAACGCTAGAGGAAATTCAGGTGTAATATTATCGCTAATATTTAGAGGTATTTCTAAGTCGCTAACAGATAAAACGACGGCTACGACAAAAGATTTAGCTTTTGCGCTAGAGTCTGGTTCTAAAACAGCTTATGACGTTGTTATGAAACCAACCGAAGGAACTATCTTGACAGTAATAAGAAAGACTGCTGAGGGCGCAAAAGAAATAGCATCAGAAGTCGACGATATAACAGAGTTTTGGTCGCGAGTTTGTGAGATAGCAAGCCAGACGCTAGATCAAACTCCGGATATGTTACCAGTTTTAAAAAAAGCAGGTGTAGTTGATTCTGGAGGAAAAGGCCTTTTAGTTATTCTTGAGGGTATGAAAAGCGTTTTTGAAGATAATATTATTATTGATATCGATGGCGAAGAGACAGAAATAAAAAAAGATGTATCTGTTAGATATGTTTCTAATAATATGATATTTGATTATAGTGTTAAATACGGATACTGTACAGAATTTATAATATATAAAGAAAATAACGAAAGAGACGTAAAATTACTTAGAGCCTATTTAGAATCAATAGGAGATAGCGTTTTAGTTATTGACGACGATAATATAATAAAAATCCATGTTCACACTAACGACCCAGGGCTTGCGATTACAAAAGCAATAGAATACGGCCAATTAGTTGATATAAAAATAGACAACGAGCGTCAGCAATGTGGCGACCCAAATCAAAATAAAAATCAAGTCCGAGAGTGTCAAAATTTAAAAAATTGTGATGATTCTAAAGAGCAAGTTTACTTGCCAGTTGACGAAAATATAGAATACGGTTTTGTGTCTGTTGCAGCTGGAGACGGATTGCACAGTTTATTTAAAGATTTAGGTGTAAACAATATAGTAAGTGGTGGCCAGACGATGAATCCAAGTACAGACGATATATTAAAAGCGATTCACTCGACGCCAGCAAAAACAGTTTTTGTGTTGCCTAATAATAAAAATATTATTATGGCCGCCGAACAAGCGGCGAACTTAGCAGACAGAAATGTGTGTGTGCTTCAATCTAGAACGATTCCACAGGGTCTGTCAGCGATGCTAGCTTTTGATTTTGAAATGTCGTTTGAAGAAAATAGATTAGCGATGACTCAGGCGATAGATAACGTATCGACAGGCCAAATTACGTTCGCAGCGCGAGATTCAGACTTTAACGGCCATAAAATAAAAAACGGAGATATACTAGCTTTAGCTAACTCGAAATTATTATTTACAGAGCGAGATATAAATAAAGCGTGTGTTAAGTTAATTAAAAATCTATTAAAAAAAGACTCGATATTTATTACGTTGATTTACGGCCAAGATGTTACAGAAGCTCAGGTAGAAGAACTAAAGAAATTTATAAAATCAAAAATAAGCGACGATATCGAGCTTAATATCGTTTATGGAGGTCAGCCGGTTTATTATTATATAATTTCAGTTGAGTAAAAAAACAGGAGGGTTAAATTATATGAGTGAAGACAGCAATAATAATTGTGATAATAATTATGATATAGATATAGAAAAATTAAAATATGTTGGCGAAAAAAGAGCGAAGTTATATCACAAATTATTTGTTTTTAAAATCAAAGACTTGCTTTATTACTGTCCGAGAACTTATATAAATTTAACTGAAAGCGTTGATATAGTAAACGCGCCGGCTGATCAAAACGTTGTTTTAAAAGTCTTAATAACAAGAAAACAAGCGCCGATGCCGACTTCAAGAAAAGGTCTTGTTATTTATAAAATCTTTGCTAGAGATAGTACTTCAGAGATCGTAATTACTTTATTTAATGAGCCGTATAGTTTTAATAAACTAGAAATTAACGAGCAATATTTTGTTTTTGGTAAGATAACTAGAAATTTTTATAATCAAAAAGTTTATTTAGAGATCTCCTCGCCTTTAATTTATAAAGCGAGCGAAACGCCAAAGTTTGTAGCGATATATCAGCTGACAGCGGGTTTAACTTCAAAAATAATTTCAAGAAATGTTTGCGATGCTTTAAAACTCCCGGGAATAATTAAAGAATACTTGCCAGATTGGATTTTAAAAAAAGCTAAATTAGTTAATTTAAATCAGGCGATAAAAAATATTCATTTTCCGAGAAGCTTAAAAGAAATCGAAGAATCAAAAAAAAGAATAGCGTTTGATGAACTTTTTATTTTTAGTTTGTGTTTGATCTTAATCAAAAAAAATAATTTAAAATCCACGTCTTTTGTTATAAAAGATACGGACTTGAGTGATTTTTATAATATATTGCCGTTTGAGCTAACGACAGCTCAAAATAAAGTTATCGACGAAATTAAAAAAGATATGCAACGAGAAGTGCCAATGAGTAGGTTGTTACAAGGTGATGTGGGATCTGGAAAGACAGCGGTAGCGATGGCGAGTATTTATTTAGCTTATAAAAACGGGATCCAATCGGCGTTTATGGCTCCGACAGAAATCTTAGCTTGGCAACACTTTGATTCTATTAAAGAGCTTATGTCCAGCGTAGGTCTTAGAGTTGGGCTTTTAGCTGGATCGATGTCTCAAAAGAAAAAAAATATAGTAAAAGAAAAGCTGATGATGGGGCTGATAGACGTTGTTGTTGGAACTCACGCTATCTTACAAGACGACGTTGTTTTTAAAAATCTTGGGCTCGTTATTACAGACGAACAACATCGTTTCGGGGTTAAACAAAGAGCGAAGCTCAGCGAAAAAGGTAAGGAACCTCACAAGTTAATTATGTCGGCGACGCCTATTCCTAGAACTTTGTCGATGATAATGTATGGGGACTTAGATATTTCGATTATTGATAAGAGTCCTTCTAATCGAAAACCGGTTTTAACTTATTACATAAACGAATCTAAGCGCCAAAGAGCGTATAATTTCGTAAAAAAATTAATCGACGAAGGTAGGCAGGCATATATTGTTTGTCCAGCAATTGAAGATAACGAAACTTCGGATTTAAAAGCCGTTTTGAAATTTGGAGAAGATCTAAAAAATAACGAGTTTAAAGACTATAAAGTCGAAATTATACATGGTAAAACAAGAGCGTATGACAAAGATATGATTATGCAAGACTTTAAAGACAAAAAAATAGATTTGTTAATTTCAACAACAGTTATAGAAGTTGGAATAGACGTTCCTAACGCGGCTGTAATCGTAATCGAGGACGCTGAGAGATTTGGGTTGTCTCAGCTTCATCAGCTCCGGGGGCGAGTTGGAAGAGGTAAGCATCAATCTTATTGTTTATTAATATCCGAAACAAGATCTTTGGATTCGATTAATAAATTAAAAACGATGACAAAGACCAACGATGGTTTTAAAATTTCGGAGTATGATCTTCAAATCAGAGGACCAGGTGACTTTTTTGGAAGTAGGCAACATGGGCTTCCGCAGTTTAAGAATTCTGATATGATAAAAGACGTAAAATTATTAAAATTATCTCAAGATATTGTTTCTGAAATATTAGAAAAAGATTTGTATTTAGAAAAAAAAAGAACATCAGGAACTAAAAAAAATAGTTTTTGAGATGATTAATAATCTTAGTTTTTAATTTTAAATTTAGAGAGGATAGTTATTTTATGAAAAGAAAAATAAAAATAGTATTAGTTTTAAGTTTGTGTTTAGGTTTATTATTAAGTTTTACCGGTTGCGGGAACGACGGTAGCGATTGGGTAGCGAGCTATAAAGATCAAAAAGTTAGTGTTGGTGTTTACATAAGATATCTTATTGACGAATATAATAATCTTTATATTAAAGATCTAACAGGTGAGTTAAAAGATCCTGAAGAAGTCAAAGCAAAAGAAGAAAAATCTAGCGAGACAGACGATAAAAATAAAAAAAATAAGATAGGAAGTTCAGAAGATCAGACTATAACGAAAACAATAAATACAAAAGATAAAAAAATTAGTATCTTAAAAAAAATAATTGATAAAAAAACAGGCGAGCAATGGATGATCGACGAAGCTAAAGAAAAAGTTTTAACAGATATTTTAGTTAATAATAAATTTAAAGATATGAATTTAAAACTAGACGAAGAAAAGTCGAGTTTTCTTGAGCGTAATTTGACAAACCAGTGGGACGCTTTAAACGAACAAGAAAACTTTGAAAAAAAAGGTGTTTCAAAAGAATCTGTTTTAGAGACTTTATTAACTCAGCTCAAGAAAAAAGAAATTTTTAACGCTTATTACGGTGAAGGTGGCGAAAAAGAAGTTACTGAAGACCAAATAAAGTCGTATCTGAGAGACAATTATAATAAAGTTAAATATTTTTCTTTTGAGCTACATGGTCTTAGCGAAGAAGAAAAAGAAACAAAAACAGAGTTATATAAAGAATTTTTAAGTAGAGCTCAAGCTGGCGAGAATATTGACGACTTAATTAAAGAGTTCGATAAAAAAGAATATAACGAAGAGGAAGAAGAAGAAAACGAAATAGACGAAAGCGAAGATAATATGTCGTCTGAGAACGAAAGATATGACGTTGAGAGCTCTTCGAGCGAAGAGAGCGGATATGATCACGAAACTGACGAAGAAGACGATACGGTTTCTATATTTAAAAAAGAAAAAGCTTCGGGAGAGTTTTCTTCAGATGTTGCTGAAGCGATCGAAAAAGCCAGCTTAAACCAAGTTACCGGTGTTGAAGGTAAGGATGAGCTAGTTGTATTTATAAAACAAGATCCGTCAGATAGTCCGAAATATATCGAAGAAAATAAAGAAACGTTAATTAGCGAGATGAAAGACGAAGAATTTGAAGAAGAAATGAAAAATTGGGTAGACAAGAGCGAGATTAGA
>JAGAUG010000065.1 GCA_017828935.1 Oscillospiraceae bacterium
ACAGGAATATCTAATATTTCGATTATGTTAATAATTTTGGTGTCAACAGGAGTTGGAATAGCAGTATTTAAATTATATAAAAAACATAGAATTAAATACTAAAATAATAAATCTAGCTTACTAGAGAAATTAAAATTAATTTCTAGTAAGCTAGATTTTTTGATATTAAATTAAAAATATTTTTTAGCTAGAATAATTTTGAAATATAAAGAATATATTTGCTATAGAAACAAAACAAAATAAAAAAAATAATAGTGTTAAAATAAAAATTCAGAAAGGTGATTTCCGATGGATATAAAATTAACAAAAGACGAAGTATCGATGTGTGATATAGAGCTAATATCAGGTGAACAGTCGTTCGAAAACGAAATTTTATTGCCAGATTATTATCAAGACGTTATGAAAGTCTTAAAGTGCTTTGCAAAGCCCGTTGTCTTAAAAACAAATTTAATAAATAATAAAATTATTGTCGACGGTGTTGTTTTTATTAGAGTTTATTACCAAACAACAGATTCTCAAATAAGAACGATTTTTTCTAAAATAAATTTTTCAAAAACGTTTGATATAAAAGACGATATCGATAATATATATATAAGTCCTAAAATTTATCTTGATTATATAAATTGTCGCGCGATAAACGAACGAAAGATAGATATAAAGGGCGCTTTGTCTATTAAATTAAAAATTTATTATAATCTAAAAGAAAGTGTTTTAACTAACGCTAGAGGGTCGGGTCTTCAAGTTAAAAACGATAATATAAAAAACATGATAGTTTTAGGTAATAATAATAATCAATTTGTTATTAAACAAGATTTAGCTTTAGAAAGTTCTAATCCAGATATTAGTAATATAATTAAATATAATATTAATATAATTTCTTTAGATAAAAAAATAATTGACGATAAAGTTATTTTAAAAGGCGAAGTTAAACTCAAAGTTTTATATAATATTTTTGATGAAAATAATGATAATAATAATATTAATATAGAAAATAATTTACCTGTAAGTGTTGAGTTTATATTGCCGTTTAACCAAATTATTGACTTGCCGGGTCTTAGCCCAAACGACGATTGTTGTTTGGATTTTAATTTAATTTGGTCCGAGATAACGCCGAAATCAGACAGCGACGGTCGCAACAGATTAATATTAGTTGATCTAGGTTTTAATATTAATATTAAATGCCACAAAGAAGTTTTATCGAGCGTTATAGTAGATAGCTATTCGACTCTAAAAGAAATTAAAAGCGAGAATAAAACAGTTAACTGTTATCATGTTTTAAATAAGATAGACGAAAAAATAACTGTTGAAGCTAATATAGCGCTTCCTAGCGCTAACGAGCTTGTTATTTTAGATGTTTGGGAATCGCCTAAAATTAGTTTTGTAAAAATAACAGACGGCGGTCTTGAAATCGAAGGTAAGACAGAACTTTCGATATTGGGCTTTGAAAATAACGTTCCTGTTTATATAGAAAAATTTATTGATTTTCAAACATCGATACCGATTAAAGATTTAGATATTAATTTTAAATATGATTTAGATATTAAAACAAAAGATATATCTTATAATCTTAATTTTGATAATTTAGATATAAAAATCGAATTTTTATTAACTGGTTGTGTATATCAAAATATTTTGAAAAATATTTTGAAAAATATTGAAATAGATGAAGAAGCTAAACCAAAAATAAAATCTGAAGATGATTCTCTTATAGTTTATTACGCAAGTCCCGGAGAAAGTGTTTGGGATCTAGCCAAAAAATATAATACTAGCATTTCGGCTATTTTAGACGAAAACGAAAATTTAGAAAATAATATTATTACAGAAAAAAGAATATTATTGATTCCGATTATAAGCTAAAATATTTAAGTTTATTTATAAAAAGGGGAAAAAAATAATGAGTAGAAGTATATATAACGACATCTCGACTAGAACTAACGGAGATATTTATATCGGAGTTGTTGGACCGGTTAGAACTGGAAAATCTACGTTTATAAAAAAATTTATGGAAACTTTGGTCTTGCCTAATATCGAAAGTGATTATCAACGAGAAAGAGCTTTAGATGAGCTACCTCAGTCGGCAGCAGGAAAAACTATTATGACGACTGAACCTAAATTTATTCCAGAAGAGGCTGTTCCAGTTAATATAGACGATTCTTCGACGTTCAACGTAAGAATGATAGATTGTGTTGGTTATATAGTTCCGAGTTCTTTAGGTTACGTTGAAAACGAACAGCCCAGGATGGTAGTAACGCCTTGGTTTGATCAAGAAATTCCGTTTAATATGGCGGCCGAAATAGGAACAAAGAAAGTAATTACAGAACACTCAACAATAGGCTTAGTAATTACTTGTGATGGTTCAATTAGTGATATTCCGAGAGTCGAATATGAAGAAGCTGAAGAAAGAGTAATTTCTGAGCTAAAAGAAATTAACAAGCCGTTTGTAGTTTTATTAAATTCTAATACACCTGACTCTCAAGAAACAAAAAATATGAGCGAAGAACTAGAAAAAAAATATAACGTTCCGGTTTTAATTATTGATTGTCTAAGTCTTGACGAGACGGATATTAATAAAATATTAGAAATGATTTTATTTCAGTTTCCGATTAGAGAAATTTCTTACAAGATGCCAGGGTGGTTGCTTTCTTTGGATAAAGACCATTGGCTTAAAAAAAATATTTATGATTCGATTAGAGAAAGCGCTGTTGATTTATCTAAAATAAGCGATATAAAAAAGTCTTATAATAATATAAAAGACAACGAATATATAAGAGACGCAAATATTTCAAAAATAGATCTCGGAAAAGGCAAGGTTTATATTAATTTAGATATAAACGAAAGTTTGTTTTATAGAGTTTTAGAAGAAATAACAGGTGTTAAGATTGACCCGGATGTTGGTGTGATGACCTATATAGCTGAATTAGCTAGAATAAAAAAAGAATATGAAAAAATCAAGTCTGCTCTAGACGAAGTTGAGTCTACAGGTTACGGAATAGTGATGCCGTCTATTAATGAGCTAAGCTTAGAAGAGCCTGAGATAGTAAAACAGGGCGGAAGATATGGAGTTAGATTAAAAGCTTCAGCGCCTTCGATACACATGATGAAAGCTAATATTACAACAGAAGTAGCGCCTATTGTTGGTAGCGAAAAACAATCAGAAGAGCTTATTATGTATCTTCTTCAAGAGTTTCAAGAAAGTCCACAAAAAATTTGGTCGTCAAATATTTTTGGGAAGTCTTTACATGATTTAGTTAACGAAGGTTTACACAACAAACTTTATAAGATGCCGACAGACGCTAGGATGAAGCTTCAAGAAACTATTGAGCGTATAATAAACGAAGGTTGTGGCGGACTTATTTGTATAATTTTATAATTTTATAAAAAATTAATATTAACTCATACGATAAAATATATTTTATAAAATTTTTTAATATAGCTTTAAAAACTAAAAAATTCAAATATTATATAATATTAATATGATCTTGTATTTTAAATTAAGATTATATTAATATTTTTTTGTTTTTTTAATAAAATAGATCCCTCAAATCTTTTTATGGGCCCTAAATAAAAAAATTTTTTGTTTTTTATTATTGACATTTGGGTTTAAATCGTGTATTATATTAACAGTGTAAAGTTAATTATCTTTACAGCGCTTAATTTTATTAGAATATATTTTATTATTCAAGGAGAATATTAATGGCGAGTGATCCAGATATTTCTGTTCTTTTGGATATATACGGCGATGTCTTAACAAATAAACAAAAAGAGTGTTTAGATTTATATTATAATAAAGACTTTTCTTTGACTGAAATCGCTGAGTATTATAATATTACTCGGCAAGGAGCTAGAGATTTTATTAAAAAAGGTGCAAGTTGTCTTTTGGATTTAGAAAATAAAATCAAGGTTCTTGAGAAACAAAAAAATCGCCAAAAAGATCTTTCTAAAATAATAAATATATCTAGGTTATTAAAAAAAAATAATAATTCAAAACGAGTATTAGATTATGTTGATTTGATTTGTGAGATAATAACAAAAATTTATGATGATTAATTAAATAATTATTTATATATAGTTAAGGATGTTTGTTATGGCTTTTGAAAATCTTTCGGAAAAATTATCTAACGCTTTTAAAAAATTGAAATCAAAGGGTAAGCTTTCTGAGTCGGACGTTAAAGAGGCGATGAAAGAGATAAAATTAGCTCTTTTAGAAGCAGATGTAAGTTATAAGATTGTCAAGGATTTTATAGCTAGTGTGTCAGAAATATGTATTGGTGACGAAATTTTAAAAAGCTTAACTCCTGCTCAACATGTTATAAAAATAGTAAATGATGAACTTACTAAACTAATGGGGTCAACCCAAGAGCGAATTAATATTCCGAGTAAGTCGCCATGTATTATTATGATGTGTGGTCTCCAAGGAAGCGGAAAGACAACTCATTGCGCGAAGTTAGCTAATTATTTTAAAAACCGAGGTAATCGTCCGTTGTTGGTAGCTTGTGATATATACAGACCAGCAGCAATAGATCAGCTTAAGTTACTCGGCGAAAAAATAAATATTCCAGTTTTTAGTGAGTCTAGTAATGATCCTGTTGAAATTTCGTCGAATGCTGTATCTGTTGCTAAAGACCATGGATACGATATAGTAATTATTGATACGGCTGGTCGGCTTCACATCGACGAGAAACTGATGGACGAACTCAAAGATATAAAACAAAAAGTTCTTGTTAACGAAACTCTTTTAGTAATAGACTCGATGACGGGTCAAGACGCTGTTAATATAGCTAAGACGTTTAACGAGCTTTTAGATATCGACGGTGTAATTTTAACAAAATTAGACGGCGATACTAGGGGCGGAGCGGCTTTATCTGTTAAAGCAATAACTGGTAAACCAATAAAATTTGTTGGTTTAGGTGAAAAGCTTGATGCTCTTGAGCCGTTTCACCCGGATCGGATGGCGTCTAGGATACTAGGAATGGGCGATATGTTGACTTTAATCGAAAAGGCTGAAGCTCAACTAAAAATTGATGAATCTATTTTATCTAACAAAAAAAATAAAAAAATAAAAGAGTTTAATTTAGACGATTTACTTGATCAAATGAGAAGTATAAAAAAAATTGGTTCTCTTCAACAAATTATTTCTATGATTCCCGGAGTTGGTGGTAAATTAAAAGATGCCGATATCGATAAGGGAGAAGTTGAACTTAAAAAAATAGAAGTTATTATTTCGTCTATGACAAAAAAAGAACGAGAGAAACCGTCTATAATTAACGCGAGCAGAAAAAAAAGAATTTCTAACGGTAGCGGAACAAGTGTTCAGGATATAAATAGATTACTTCGACAGTTTGAACAAACACAAAAACTAATAAAACAATTTGGTGGAAAATTCAAACGGGGCAAGGGTCTATTTTAATCAAAAAATTATATTTTTAGAAGGAGGTGAAGAGTAAATGGCTGTAAAAATAAGATTACGTAGAATGGGTGCTAAAAAAGCTCCTTTTTATCGTGTTGTTGTTGCTGATTCGAGATCTCCTCGTGACGGAAGATGTATTGAAGAAATTGGAATATACGATCCAACTAAATCGCCTCACGTGATAGATATCGACGCTGAAAAAGCAAAAAAATGGCTTTCAAACGGGGCTCAACCAACGGATACGGTTAGAGATCTTTTAAAAGCGAAGTCTATTATATAAATTTTAAATATATTAATATAAATTGCTAAATTAGGAGATGTATCAATAATGGAAAAATTGTTAATTGCTATTGTAAACGGTTTAGTTGAAAAAAAAGAAGAGGCTAGTGTTACTGTTTCTAAGTCGCCAGAAGACATTACAGTTTATAATATACACACAGCTAAAGAAGATGTTGGTAGAATAATCGGCAAAAACGGTAAGATTATTCATGCGATCAGAACAGTTATGAGAGCAGCTGCTAGCAAGAATGGTATTAGAATTGCTGTTGAAATAGATTCATAGATAAAATATTAATATTTTAATATTTTGGTTCTATGTCAAGAGTTATGGTAGAAAATCCTGTAAATAGTTTTTTGTGAGGTAGTATTATGTTATGCTACCTCTTTTTTGTTGTCTGTATTTTTCAATTTTTGATACGAAAATATCTGTAAATCCATTGCTATATGGATACTCGAATGTATTTAATATTCCTGTTTGCCAATTTATTAGTGTGTTGCTGCACTTATTATATTCTGATATTCCACTATCTTGTGCTGCATATATCAAATTGCTCATCATTTTTTTTGCTGATTGTTTGTCTTTGCAATTTAGTAATTTATAAAACTCTTCTTTCAAATTATACGCTGTTCTTAACTCCATCGCTTTTGGCGATAGACAAGAATTATGTTTTGATCAAAAGCAGGTAAATCTTTTATTTTTCTAGGTCTATAATTATGAACATACTTTGTTTTTTGACCACAATTAGGACAAGTATGTTCTTTAATAGGCATTTCTAAATACACATATGTAGTCCCATCAATTTTTTCGATGGAGTAGACGAGTGTTATAGCTTGTAACTTATAAACTAGCGGTTTTTGAGATAAAATCTTAAGCTAAAATATAAAAATATTTGTTATATAATATAACAAATATTTAGTCAAAGAAGCTTGGGGTTAAAAAATAAAATTAAGTTATAATAATAA
>JAGAUG010000066.1 GCA_017828935.1 Oscillospiraceae bacterium
ATCCAAGTAATAATTTAGAGAGCTTAGTTTCTAAAAATTTTAAACACGAATTTTTTAGAAAAAAGACTGATGGGTCTAATTGGGAAGAGATGTTTCAAAATATACATTATGTTTATACTGTTTCGCCGGTCGAAAATTCTATAAAAATAAATCCCGACGGTTCTAAAACCCAAGATTTTATATTTAATTATTATATTTATTACGCTAAAGATAGTAACGAAAAAGATTATCAATTCGGATTTAATAAAAAATATCCGGTTAATACTTATTTAAAACAAGATGTCGGCGGCGGAAAGAAATTGTTTATAGACTACGGCGTTTGGGGTAGAGAATAAAAATAAAAAAAGCCTATTAGAAAAATTAAAATTAATTCTAATAAGCTTTTTTAAAAATAACAAAAAATATTTTTTAAAATCTTCTAGATCTTAGTGTCTTTTGAAGCGTTACAGTAGTACCCTTACCGAGCTTCGAAGACACTTTAATTTTGTCCATAAAAGATTCCATAACAGCGAACCCGAGGCCAGATCGCTCGCCAGTTGTACACGTCGTAAACATCGGTTCCATAGCTTTATTAATATCTTCGATCCCGCAACCCTTGTCTCTAATTTTAATCATAATTTTATTTTGGTCATATATTTTTGCGTTTATATAAACAATTCCTAATTTGTCTTTATAACCGTGAACGATGCTATTAGTTACTGCTTCCGAAACAGCAGTTTTAATATCTGCGATTTCGTCTAAAGTCGGGTCCAACATAGAAATAAACGCCGAAATAGAAACTCTAGCGAACGATTCGTTACAAGACTTACTAGGAAACTGTATTTTAATTTCGTTAACAACTTTCAATTTTTTTACCTCCTGAATCTCATATTTTATTTTATTTTAATTTATTTTAACTAATTTACTGAGTCCTGATAAACTCATAATTCTTTTAAGATAAGGCGACAGATTAATTATTTTAACTTCACCACCAAGACTTTTTATAAGTTTATATCGTCCCATCACTAATCCGATTCCGGAAGTATCCATAAAAGCGACTTCTTTAAAATCTATTATTAATATTTTAGGGCTGTAAGTATCAATATTAAGATCTGCTATTTCTCGAATTTCTTTAGCTGTATGATGATCTATATCTCCGACAAGATACAGAGTTAAAATATTATTATTAATATCAACTTTAACGGCCATAAATTTTTCACAACCTTTCTTATTTTTAATTTTTTATATAACCACTTTTAATTTGATTATACACTCACAAAATAAAAAATAAATAAGAAGATTGTCGAATTTTTTTAATTTTTTAATTTTTTATTAATTTTATTAAGAGGGTTAGATTCGAAAGCTTCTTGAATTTGGGAATTAGAAACGTGTGTATATATTTGGGTTGTAGATAAGCTTTCGTGGCCTAATATTTCTTGAAGGGTTCGAACGTCTACTTCGCCGTATTGAAACATTAAAGTTGCGGCTGTGTGTCTTAATTTGTGGACTGAAAATCCGATTAGATTATTTTTTTCTAAATTTTCTTCGACTATTTTTTGGACTCGTCTGTTACTGATTCTTGTTTTATTTTGAGATAAAAAAAGAGCTGGGGAATCAGTTTTTATTTTAGTTCTTATTTTAAGATATTCGTCTAGGGCCCTAACAGTTATTTGATTAAGATATATTTGGCGTTCTTTGTTGCCCTTACCGGTAATTTTTATAGGATTATTTTTTATATCTTCAAGATTCAAAGAAATTAATTCAGATAATCTAAGGCCACAATTTAAAAACAAAGTCAAGATTAAATAATCTCGTTCTTTGTGGGCTCCGTCGACGTTCGAAAGAAGCAACTGGCTTTGGTCTAAATCTAAATATTTTGGTAGGCTTTTTTTGATTTTTGGGGAATCTAATCCATCAACGGGATTTTCATCTAAGACTTTTTCGTTATTATAAAAATATTTAAAAAAGCTTTTTAGACAAGAGACTTTTCTAGCCCGTGTTTTATTTTCGTTTTTTCTGGAGTTTGCTAAAAAAAATAAAAATTCAAAGATATCAGCTGTCTTTATTTTTTTTATAAAATTCAAGTCTATATCTTTAATATTTATTTCGTCAAAATTTTCAAGAGATTCTTGTTTATAAAATATTTTTAAAAATCTAAAAAAAAGTTTTAAATCAAAATAATATGACTTAACAGTATTTTTAGATCGGCCTTTAATAGTTAACATATAAAATAAAAATTTTTTTATTAAAGGCGAAACGTCGGAAAATAAATTTATATCTGACATAATTTTAATCACCAATTAAATTATAATATATATTAAAAATTCTTTCAAGTTATTTTTGTTTTTTAGATCTATAGATATTTTGAAACTATAAAATAAAAACAAAATTTATTTTTAATTATTATAAAATAAATATATTTTTTTTAACACAGATAGTGATAAAAAAAGTCAATAATATTATTTTTTTAAAAAAACAATATTGCTATAAATTGAATTTTGTTTTATACTATAATAGTAATAATATTTTTTTATTATTTATAAAAATCAAATTTTAAATTTTAAAATCAAAGGAGTTGTTTTGTTTTATGAAAAACAAAAAATTAATTAAAAAATTTATTCCAACTGTTGTAATTGGAGGATTAGTTATCTCGAGTCTGCCAGTATATGTTTTCGCTAGCGCTGGAGAAAAGATGGAAGGAGGTAATAAAGATTATTTTGGAGATATCGAATACAATGAGAATGATGATAGTTATGTCGAAGAAGAACGAAAACGTGGATCAGATGAAGTAAATTTAGAAGAGAGCTATGAAGAAAAACGAAATCCAAGTTTTATTTCAGCGTCAGCGCCACAATCGAGGATGATGCTAACATCAGGTCTATCACCTATAGAAAGGAAACCTAAAAAAGATCCTCGAATGGAAATCAATCAAACGGGAATAAAAAAAGATAATATTGAGTATATTAAAAAAATAATAGATTCAAAAATAGCAAACGGTATACAGCATACTTCGTTTTTAAATTACGATATTACTAAAACACCTGAAGGTAAGGATGTTGTAAAGAGCGACAAAATAAGAAAAATAAATAAAATTGTATTAAGCGACAAAGTGGAAAAGATAGCACCTGATGCTTTTAAATACGAAGACATAGAAGAAGTAGTAATATCAGGTAGCGTAAAAGAGATAGGAGCTCGTGCGTTTTACCATTGTGAAAACTTAAAAAGAGTGATAATAGGGGATGGAGTAAAATGTATAAAAGCAAATGCTTTTAATGGTTGTGTGGCCTTAAAAGAAATAATTATACCTGATAGTGTAGAAACAATAGAGAGTAACGCGTTTAAAGATTGTATATGGCTAAAAAAGGTAGTAATGGGAGGAATAAAAAAAATAAGTTCTACAGCATTTGTTAATTGTCGTAATTTAACAATCACAGTAGCAAATATGTCTGAAATAGAAGTAGAAGTAGAAGGAATGGAAGAAGTAGGAAGAGGAATAAAAAAAATAAGTTCTACAGCATTTGTTAATTGTCGTAATTTAACAATCACAGTAGCAAATATGTCTGAAATAGAAGTAGAAGAAATGGAAGAAGAAGAAATGGAAGAAGTAGTAAAAAGTAATATTTACTACGACGAAGGAAATGGTTTGATATATAGATTAAATGACGACGGAACAGCAGAAGTTATAGACTGTTATGATGCTGGAAGCACGACGATAGAAGTACCAGCAACGATAAAACATGAAGATATACCATATGCAATAACAAAAATAGGAGACAGGGCTTTTACGCAATTTTTAAAAAAGACGAAAGATATGGAGATTGTATTGCCAGAGAGTGTAAAGAAAATAGGTGATAATATATTATTGTTTGGAACAATAAAGTTAAGACACAGATTAGGAGTAGAGATAGAAATAGGTTCAAATTTAGATAATGTGGAAATATTAAGTTTTGGCGAACGCTATGATATAGATACAGAAATAAGAGGAGAGGATGGTAAAACAAAGAAAATACTTGTTGTTAAAGGAAAACAAACAGTTGTATCCCAAACTACCGAGTCGGAAGAGATATAAAGCAAGTCATGTAAGATTGATTTAGAAATGTAGCTATAAAAAAATGAGATATTTTAGGTTGTATTAAAAAACACTTTTGATTTAGAGATAAAAATCTAGATCAAGAGTATTTTTTAGTAATATATAATAAATTATTAATTATAAAAAATAAATTTTAAAATAAAAAAAGAGGTTTTAGTGCTATGAAAAATAAAAAATTGATTAAAAGATTTATTCCAACTGTTGTAATTGGAGGATTAGTTATCTCGAGTTTACCGGCAAATATTTTCGCTAGCCCTGGAAAAAAGATGAAAGAAAATAATTTAGAAGCAATGGAAGAAGAGAGTACAGAAGAATCAGAAGAATTAGAAGAACGAAAAAACTTAAAGCGAGGATTTGGAGAGCTTGATGGAGCAGAAGAAAAAGAAGAGGAGTATCAGAGTAAAAGACAAATGTCAGACAGTTTTAAAATAAAAGTTGTTTATAACAAAGAATCAAGATATTGTGAAGGAGCAGGATTGAGATTTGAAATACCAAAAGGAACGAACGAAGCTAAAATAATTGGACCAACTAGTTTTGAAAAAGGTGAATATAATACGGATCTGACAGAAGTAGATGTATCAGAAATAAAATATGATAACAAAATATATCCAGTAACAAAGGTGCGAAGAGGAGCATTTTATAAGTGTGAGAACTTGGAAACAGTAAACTTACCGAATGTAATAGAAGCTGGATCAGTAGTGTTTGCTGAGTGTAAAGAGTTAGAAACAGTGAGGTTACCAAGATTATATGAAAAAAAAATGCAAGAATCTCATAAATTAATAAATGAAAAATTAATAGAGAAAGAATCATCAGAGAAAGAATCATCAGAGGAAGAATCACCCCAAAAAAAACGTTGTGAAAGTTTATGTTTTGATTTGTTTTTGGGGTGTGATAAATTAAAAACAATAGAGCTTTCGAATGTAAATTTAGTAGCAGAAAATAAGAGCATAAAATCAAATAAGTTATTTGATTATGGTAGAATAATGGAAATGGAAATAGAAGTAAAAGTAAATAGGTTATCTGATGGTGATAGAGAAATAATAAAAAAAGTTAGTGATAAAAAAGAAGGAAAAGGAGTGATTTTTTCAGGAAATTCGTTAGAATATTATTATTGTGATGGAATAACATGTGAGTTAAATCACAAAGATAAAACAGCGAAAATTATTTATGTAGATGAATATACAGCAGTAAATGATTTTAAAATAGATACAATAAAATTTTATAATCAAGAATATAAAATAACAGAGATAGGGGAATGTGCTTTTGGGAGGTGTAAAAATTTAAAGAAAGTAGAAATATCAGATAGTGTTGAGGCGATAGGAGATTTGGCATTTTGTGGATGTGAAAAGCTAAAAGAAGTAATAATGAAAGATGGTATTGAGACGATAGGAAGTCATGTATTTTCTGGATGTGAAAATTTAGAGGAGATAACAATACCAAATAGTGTTGAGACGATAGGAAGTTGGGCATTTGCTTGTTGTACAGAGCTAAAAGAAATAACAATACCAAATAGTGTTAAGACGATAGGAAGTTGGGTATTTGCTTATTGTACAGAGCTAAAAGAAATAACAATACCAAATAGTGTTAAGACGATAGGAAATTTGGCATTTTATGGATGTGAAAATTTAGAGGAGATAACAATACCAAATAGTGTTAAG
>JAGAUG010000067.1 GCA_017828935.1 Oscillospiraceae bacterium
ACAAACTGCACAAATTCATGTTCACATGTTTGTGCAACATTCCGTCTTTACATTCATGTGTACATGAATTATGATATAGCCACAAGGACAAAACAAAACACAAACGGAGGTAAACAAAATGTACGATAAGTACTGGAACTAATCTTTTATCTATCTCGACAGCTACTACTTTTTTAGCCTTTTTAGCGAGTTCAACTGTTAAAACTCCAACTCCTGGACCGATTTCAATTACTCCTATATTATCAGATATATTAGACTCAAAAACTATTTTCGGACAAATATTTTTATCAACCAAAAAATTTTGTCCTAAAGACTTTGAAAAATCAAATTTATATTTTTTTGATAAATATCTTATAGTTTTTATATCCCAAAGATCCAAAAAACCACTCCTAAATATTTTCTTAGCTTTTTAATTTTTTTATATATCCAGCTCTTATAGCCGATTGTTTCTGTTTTTTTCCGTCTGGTTCCCTATGTAAAAAACTGAATAGCGCTTAAATTAAATTTTAATTAATTTAAAATTTATAAAATTCTTTAGCGCTTAAAACCGTATTTTGAAGTAAAATTGCTATCGTCATTGGACCCACTCCTCCAGGAACAGGCGTTATATAACCAGCTATTTTTGATACTGATTCAAAATCTACATCTCTACAAATATGTCCGTCTTTATTTTTATTAATTCCGACGTCTATAACAACAGCTCCTTTTTTGACCATCGAAGCTGTAATTAACTTTTCTTTCCCGACAGCGACGATTAATATATCGGCTCTTCTGCAATGCGACTCTAAATCTTTAGTAAATATATTACATACAGTTACTGTTGCATTATTATTTATCATCATCATCGCCATTGGCTTTCCGACTATATTACTACTACCTACTATTACACACTCTTTTCCGGCTATTGCTATATTTTCGCTTTTTATTAATTCTAAAATCCCTTGAGGAGTACAAGAGACAAAGCTCTCTCGACCAATCATAATATTCCCTAAATTATACGGATGAAAACCATCAACGTCTTTATTTTTAGATATAAGATTTATTATTTTATTTTCGTCTATATGTTTCGGTAACGGCAACTGAACCAGAATACCGTGTATGTCTTCTTTAGTATTTAATTTTTTTATTAGCTCTAAAATTTCGTTTTCTGACGTTGTTTCTGGCAACTCAAACTTTTGGGAAACAATTCCGACTTCTTGACAAGCTTTTTCTTTATTTCTGACATATATTTTCGAGGCTTTATCTTCGCCTACGATTATAACGGCAAGCCCTGGCGTAATATTTTTTAATTTAAGTTCTTTTATTTCTTCAAAAATTTTTAATTTTATTTGACTAGACAATTTTTTTCCATCAAGAATCTTAGCCGACATCTACTTCCCCTCCTCGAGATTATTTTTATATAAATATTTTTTTATATATATCAAAACAAGTAATATCAAACAAGCAACTAATATTACTAGCGATAATAGCTGAGATATCCTAATATTTCCTAACATCAAGCTATCGACTCTAAGTCCTTCTATTACAAATCTAGCGCAAGAATACCAAATAAAATATATTAACGTTAATATTCCAGGACATAAATTTATTTTTTTAGATTTTTTTAAATTATTATAATCGCTATTAAAAGTAATAAGAGCTATAATAATAAACCCAAGTAAACACCAAACAGATTCATAAAAAAAACAAGGATGGACATTCCCAGTTGGATCAATAACTATATTTTGTTTCAAAAGCTTCGGAGCTATTTTTAATAAATAACTTTGGATCGAAACACTAGTCATTCCAAATATATTATCAGTATTGCTACCAAAAGCTTCGATATTAACAAAGTTCCCCCAACGCCCTATGGCCTGACCTAATATAAGGCCTCCAACGATAGCGTCAGTTACCGGTAATATTTTTATCTTTCTTTTTTTAAGAAATATAATTCCAACTAAAAAAGAACCTATTATACCGCCGTATATCGCTATACCGCCTTCCCAAATCTTAAAAACATCTAAAATATTTTTTTTATATAAATCAAAATTAAAGATTATATAATAGGCTCTTGCTCCGATAATTCCGCCAAAAAAACTATAGGCAATAACGTCAATAATATCGCTCGTTTCTAAACCAAATTTTTTTGATACACAAGATACATAAAAAAAACCTAATATAAATCCAACAGCGATTATTACGCCGTACCAGTATATATTAAAAGAACCTATTGAAAAAGCAACTCTAGACAAATTAAAAGCTAGACCTGGCTTCGGAAAACTTAAAATTTCTTTCATCTAAAAATTATCTCCAATTTTTTATATAAATTCTATATAAAACATAAATATTATTTAATTATTAATAAGTTTCTATATTAGGATTTATAACCGAAACACAAGAACTTTGATCGTAATAAGTTTCTTTAATAAGATTTTCTATTTCTGTTTTGTCTATATTTAAAACAAGATCTTGTAAATCATCAAAATTATAGTCATATAAACTAGCTTCCATATAGTTTTCTGCTACGATCTCTGGGTCATCTTGTTCCATAATATGTCTTCCATAGAAACTTTTTTTAACTGCAACAAAATCGTCGTCTGAAATACCTTGTTTTTTTATTTTATCTATCGCGTCGCTAAGACCTTTAGTAACTTCTTCTTCGTGTTTTGTTTCAACACCAAAAACACTCATCAAATATCCTGGTCCAAAAGCAACTTCATATCCTATCGGATTACTTATTACGCCTTTATAATATAAATATCCAAACAACTCCGAGGTCGAACCAACTATAAGTTCGTTAGCTAATTGATGTTTAACACTTTTTATATAATTATCTCTTAAAGAATTCGAAGCTAAGTGTTTATATCCGATATGAATCAACGGAATTTTTACGGACATTTTCTTTGTTTTTTTCTTAGATACAGCCTCTATCGGCTCTTCATAAGTTTTATTAACTATATCAGACGGATCTTGTTTAGTAAAAATATTATCAACTATTTTTAAGACTTCTTTTTTAGTAAAGTGGCCAGAAATCGATAAAACCATATTATCAGGTTTATAAAACATATCATAGCATTTATATAAATCTTCTTTTGTTATTTTTCTTATAGATTCTTCTGTACCAGCGGTATCATTAAAAATCGGAATCTGTGAATAAAGTCCGTTTAATACTCCGAAATAACCTTGCCAACGAGGATTATCTTGACACATCTTTATTTCTTGGACAATTATATCTTTTTCTTTTTCGACATTCTCGTTTGTAAAATAAGGATGTGTAACGTAATCTAATAAAATTTTTAGAGACTCCTCAAAATTTTTAGAACAAGAAAACAAATAACAAGTTCTATCAAAACCTGTATAAGCGTTCGCAAGCGCTCCTGTCCTTGCAAACTTTTGGAAAGTATCTTCTCCATCTTCGTTTTCAAACATCTTGTGTTCTAAAAAATGAGCTATCCCCTGAGGACAGGATAAAAAACTATCGTCATCATGTTTTTTAAATTCGTTATTAGAACTTCCATATCTTACGCCTAAAACAGCGTATGCGTAGCTGTGTTCCGACATCAAATTTAAAATTATCTTAAGACCACTACTGTGTTTTATTTCATAGCACCCACTCAATCGTTATTTCCTCCTTTTAGAAAATAAACAGTATCTAACTTGATCGTATTTGCTACTTTAACTATGTCTTCTTTAGAAATAAGCCACACGCTTTTAATTTCCGCTCTGGCCGATTTACAGATTCCTAACAAACATTGACTTAAACATTTATCGTTAATTTCAAAAACGTCGTCTCTTGATTTTAATAACAAGTTTTTAACTATCAACTTAGCGTTTTCAAATTCTTCGTCTGTAAAATTTCCTAATTTTATTTCTTCTAGCTGTTTTAAAGTTTCTTTTATTGCTTTTTCTTTGTTAATAGAATCGATCCCCATCGAAACCATTATTGTATTTGAAAATTTATCATATCGAGAACTACAATTATAACAAAGCCCCATCTTTTCTCTTATATTTATAAATAATTTAGAAAAAGGCGCTGCTCCAAATAAAATATTCAAAACTATAAATTCTCTAGAAATTCTCGGAGATATCTCGCTTTGACATTTAAAACCTAAAACAAGTTTAGATTGCGATATATCCATCGTTTCTTCTATATCACAAACTTCGTTTTTTAAATTAGATTCACTCAATTTTAATTTCGCAAACGGCAAGGCCTTATAATTTTCAAATAAACTCTTACAAGCTTCTTTAACTTCTTCTTCTTCGCTTCCAATATAAACTACTTGAATTCTTGATCTACTAAATATTTCGTAGTAAGCCTCTTTTATATCATGATTATTTAATTTTATAATATCTTTTCTATATCCATATTTACTTATTTTTTGGATATCATCGCTAAACATATATTCGCGACATTTGTCTATCGCATAATTCATCTTATTATTAAATCTATTATCTATCTTATCAAACAAAATCTTCTTAGCTATCTTTATATTTTTCTCTTCAAACATCCCTTCAACTAGATACGGTCTCTTTAAAATCGAAAACAAAAGATGACAACAATCTAACGTTATATTTTTGTTATCTAAAGCGTACTTTACGTCAATAAAATTAATACCAATAGATAAAATTTGAAAATTCCCCATTTTTTTTACATCAACTAAAAGATTGGCTCCGTAAAGTTCACCAAATCTTTTATTTAACTTAACAATATCGCCATAATCTTCGTTACAAATCGTTAGCAAATATGGCATAATCGCATATTTAGAAGCGTTTTCTATACTCAGAGGCAACACAAAATTAACAGTTAATATATTATTTTTAAATTTATCATCTTTGTGGCTATAAAAATAAATATTATTAGAAAGTCTTTCTCTTAACAAACGACACCAATCCAATCTTTATTAATCTTATTAACTTAAATATATAATTTATATTAAAAATTCAAAAATTACTAGATTTTATATAAAAACAAATTTTATATATTTTTTCGAGCTTATAAAAAGCCTGCCACTATCGCCAACCAGCAATAAGAAACAGGCTTAATCATAATTTTAATCAAAGATTTTATTTGTCACAATTACAATTCCCGTCATCACAATCACAGCCAACCTTGCCACAACCACAATCGCAACCATCTAATTCATCATCTGAAACCAAACATTCATCTATATCGATCTCTACCTTACACTCAGGACATTTTATCTTTCCTTCTTCGAGTTCTTTTTCAGTAAGATCGCTATATCTTACATAATGTTCTTTTCCGCATTTCGGACATCTAACACAGAAAAAATCACTAAACCCACAATCACAATCGTCATCACAGTCATCAAATACATCTTGTTCTAAGCTTCGTAGATCTTCGTCGATTTCATCAACAACTTCCCAAACGCTTTCTATGTCTTCTCTTACGTCGCAAATCTCTTCACAAATACCGTCAAGTAACTCAACTACTTTACATAGAATCTTACCCTCGTTTGTACTGTCGTCGACATTTAAACCTTCCATTAAGCCTTTGATATACGCTGATTTCTTTAAAATATCCATCTTTTTTAATATTGCAAATTAATAACTAATATTGCAATCTCCTTTCTTAATTTTTTTATAATATAAAATTATGCTCTTTCCATATATTCGCCAGTTCTTGTATCTATCTTTATTTTTTCGCCCTCTTCGATAAACAAAGGAACTTTAACTTCGGCACCAGTCTCTAAAATAGCAGGCTTAGTTGTATTAGTAGCTGTATCGCCTTTAAAACCAGGATCAGTTTTTGTTATCTCAAGCTCAACAAACAAAGGAGGCTCAACACCAAATACAACTCCTTTGTACGATAAAACTTTTACGTCCATATTTTCTTTAACAAATCTAAACCCGTCACCTAACTTATCTTTATTAATCGGAATATTCTCGTAAGTCTCGTTGTCCATAAAATAATATAGGTCACCATCTTGATAAAGATATTGCATCTCTCGTCTTTCGATATAAGCCGACGGATATTTATCTGATGGATTAAAAGTTCTCTCAACAACAGCTCCGGTTATAACATTCTTAATCTTTGTTCTAACAAAAGCTGCTCCTTTTCCAGGCTTTACATGTTGGAACTCAACGATTTGAAAAACATCCCCGTCCATATCAAAAGTAACACCATTTCTAAAATCACCAGCTGAAATCATAACATAACACTATTATTTCCAATTACATAAAATCTACTCTAATTAAATAAAATTTAAAAATTTTATTTTTAATTTTACACAACTAAAATAATTAAGTGTATCTTCACTCCCCTCATCAACAAATCATCTATTTTTAAATTATAATAATATTTTATCATTTATTTTTAATTTCGTCAACAGTAAAAAAATATTTTTTTGTAAAAAAATTATAATTAGTTGATAATAAATAAAATATATATTATTTATTATATTTTTTGGTATTATTCATCAAGTTTTAGAACAGACATAAAAGCTTCTTGAGGAACATCTACTGTACCAAGCTTTCTCATTCTTTTCTTGCCTTCTTTTTGTTTTTCAAGAAGTTTTTTCTTTCTTGTTATGTCTCCTCCGTAGCACTTAGCTAAAACGTCTTTTCTAACAGCCTTAACTGTTTCTCTAGCGATAATCTTCCCTCCGATAGCTGCTTGAACTGGAACTTCGAACATTTGTCTCGGAATATTTTCTTTTAGTTTTTCTACGATTTTTCTACCTCTTGTATAAGCTTTATCTTCGTGAACTATAAAAGAAAGCGCATCGACGACATCGCCGTTTAATAAAATATCTAGTTTTATTAATTTCGAAGGCTTGTAATCTAATATTTCATAGTCAAAAGAAGCGTAACCCTTACTTCTAGATTTTAAAGTATTAAAAAAATCATAGATAATTTCGTTAAGAGGCAACTCATAAATAATTTGTACGCTCTTAGAATCTAAATATTGCGTCGAAATATATACGCCTCTTTTTTCTTGACAAAGTTCCATAATATTTCCAATAAATTCAACAGGCGTAAAAATCGTCGCTTTAACGATTGGCTCGTAAGCTTGTTTTATTTCTGTTGGACTCGGAAAATTAATCGGGTTATCTATAAAAATTTCTTCGTTATTATTTAATTTTATTTTATATATAACGCTAGGCGCAGTCGTAATCAACTCTAAATTATATTCTCGCTCTAGTCGCTCTTGTATTACTTCCATATGGAGCAAACCTAAAAATCCGCACCTAAAACCAAAGCCCAAAGCACTAGAAGTTTCTGGCTCAAAAGATAAAGAAGCATCGTTTAATATTAATTTTTCTAAAGCCTCTCTTAAGTCCGAATATCTAGCTCCATCAACTGGATAGACTCCAGAAAAAACCATCGATCGTACTTTCTTATAGCCCGGTAAGGCCTGCGCCGCCGGCGTTTTTGAACTCGTTATTGTATCGCCAACAGCTACGTCTTTTACGTTTTTCATACTAGCTGTAATATATCCAACTTGACCAGCAAAAAGTTCGCTCGACGAAATAAGATCTGTTGGAGACATAAATCCTGTTTCAACAACAACAAATTCAGCTTTTGTCGCCATCATTTTTATAGTATCACCTGGTCTAACAACTCCATCAACAACGCGAACATAAACAACAACACCGCGATAGATATCATAGTAACAATCAAATATTAAAGCTTTTAGCGGCGAATTTATATCGCCTTTTGGAGCAGGAACTAAATTAACTACGCTTTCTAAAACACTTTCTATATTTAGGCCTGTCTTCGCTGATATTTGGGGTGCGTCTTCGGCTGGAATCCCAATTACATCTTCTATTTCCCTCGAAACTCTTTGAGGGTCAGCAGAAGGCAAGTCTATTTTATTAATTACAGGTATTATTTCAAGATTATTTTCAAGAGCCAAATATGTGTTAGCTAAAGTTTGCGCTTCGATCCCTTGAGAAGCGTCAACAACTAATATTGCTCCTTCGCAAGCCGCTAAAGATCTAGATACTTCGTAATTAAAATCTACATGTCCAGGTGTATCTATTAAATTCAAAATATATTCTTTTTGATTTTTTGATTTATAAACAAGTCTAACAGCCCTAGCTTTAATCGTTATTCCTCGTTCTCTTTCGATTTCCATATTATCTAGCAACTGATTTTCCATATCCCTGCTAGCTACTGTTTGGGTTTTTTCTAAGATACGATCAGCTAAAGTTGACTTACCGTGATCTATATGAGCGATTATACAAAAATTCCTAATATTTTCGCTATTATATTTATTATTCATTAATTTAAAAACTCACCCCTTTATTTTTATTACTTCTACCAAATATTTTACATCAATTATTATAATTAGTCAACTGAATTTGAAAAAATATATATTTTTTTTAGTTATTATCTATTGAAATCCTTAAACTATAATAGCTATAATATTATAGCTACAAATCAAAACAGAGTCTTTAAAGACTCTGTTTTAATTTTATAATTAATTTTAATTTCTCTAGTAAGCTAGATTTATTATTTTAGTATTTAATTCTATGTTTTTTATATAATTTAAATACTGCTATTCCAACTCCTGTTGACACCAAAATTATTAACATAATCGAAATATTAGATATTCCTGT
>JAGAUG010000068.1 GCA_017828935.1 Oscillospiraceae bacterium
TGTCGGCGGCGGAAAGAAATTATTTATAGATTACGGCGTTTGGGGTAGAGAATAAATAGCTGGGTGCTGAGAAAATAAAAATACAAAAAGCTTATTAGAAAAATTAAATTTAATTCTAATAAGCTTTTTTTGAAATAAAATAATAAAAATTTAGCTGGCCAAGTTAGGCCAGCTTTCTTAATAAATTAATATATATTATTAGTTTAATTTATTTTAATTCAACTTTAGCTCCAGCTTCTTCAAGCTTAGCTTTGATGCTTTCAGCGTCAGCTTTAGCGACGTGCTCTTTAATTGTCTTTGGAGCTCCGTCAACTAAATCTTTAGCTTCTTTTAGAGAAACTCCTGTTATTTCTTTAACTAGTTTAATAACGCCCATCTTGCTTTCTCCAGCTGAAGCTAAGACAACATCAAACTCTGATTTCTCTTCAGCAACAGGAGCAGCAGCGCCTGGAGCAGCAGCAACAGCAACAGGAGCAGCAGCGCTGACACCGAATGTTTCCTCAAGAGCTTTAACTAACTCTGATAACTCTAAAACTGTTAATTCTTTGATATCTTCAATTAATTTTAAAACTTTATCTGACATAATAAATATCCTCCAATATTATAAATAAATTATAAATAAAAAATTTTAATTAATCGCTATTTTAAATATAAATAGCAAAACATATTTTTAAAACACAAAAAATTAATTAAGCGCCTTTTTGCTCAGCAATAGCATTAAGAGCAATTGCGAGACCGCGAATATTCGCATTAAGCACATTTGCCAAACCGGCAATAGGAGCGTTCAAGCCTGCTAAAGTCATCGCAATCAACATTTCTTTTGATGGTAACTTTGCAAGAGCTTCTATAGACTCTTTATCTGCTGCTTTGTTATCGATAAATCCAGCTTTTATATTAAAAATACTATCAAGCTCTTTAGAATATTTATCGATAATCTTAGCTGGAGCTACAGGATCTTCATAGGACACTGCAACAGAAGTGGTTCCTTCTAAGACGTAATCAAGACCAGAAAGACCGATTTTTTCTAAAGCGAGCTTTAACAATCTATTTTTTATTACAAAATATTCGATATTGCTTGCTCTAAGTTCAGCTCTTAGCTTAGTATCTTGTTCAACAGAGATGCCTTTATAATCGACAATAACACCACAAACAGCTTTTGAAAGTTTATCAGCTATTTCAGAAACAATTTTTTGTTTCTCTAACAATACTTTTTCACTAGGCACAGCGTCATCTCCTTTCGTATTTATAAATAACGTTAGATTATTTAATTTAATCTAATCTAATCTAAATAACGAAGATCTAACTTTATAATTAAAAAATATATAAATATATAAAAAAATAAACGCCCCTAAATTTTATAAAATAATAAAACATAAAGGAGAGTCTTCTAACTTTTTTTATAATAATTTTTTATTAATTAGTTAACAATCCTCGGCAGGCTGGTAAAACCATTTAGCTAAAAATATAATAAATATAATTTTTAGACCTGCTGTCTTAAGAAATAATACTACAAAACTGGCAATATAACTCGACAGCAATTTTATTATAAACTATTTTTATTAATTTGTCAACCCCCTTGACAAAATTTTTTTTGTGTGTTATAATAAAAGCACCTCTGGGTAAAAATACTAGACATGCAGCCTTGAGGGAGGCTTGTTTTAATTTTAAATAATAAGTCGAAGTATTTGCATGTAAAATAATATCTTAAGAGGCGGTTCTTAAGATTATGATATATATTTTTTAATTTTAATTTATTCTAAATAGAAAGGAGAAAGCCTTTAGGTAATATTTTGTAATTAATAAAATTATTAAAAAATTTTGTTAATTTATTGCTGTGTAGGCGGTAGTTAATTATTATGAGAGTAAAGATTACTTTAGCGTGTACCGAATGTAAACAGCGTAATTATGATACTAAAAAAAATAAGAAAAACGATCCAGACAGACTAGAGATGAAAAAGTATTGTAGATTTTGTAAGAGACATACTGTCCACAAAGAAACCAAATAATAATTATTTTAGAAAGTTTGTAAGTTTATTTTATTAAGATTTGTTTTTGATATAAAACTAAAGACTTAAGAAGGGGGCCAAAGATGAAAGCAAGAAAAGACGAGAACCAAAGAGAAGATTTGAATAAAAATTTAAATTCAAATAAAATTATTAAATGGTTTAAAGAATGTAAGAGCGAGATTAAAAAAGTTATATGGCCTGATAAAAAACAGGTTACAAACAATACTATTGCGGTTATTGTTATGGTTTTATTGTCAGCAGCTTTTATTGGAATTTTAGATATGGGTCTTTATTGGCCAATTAGATTTTTGTTGGGAAAATTCTAAGTTTAATATTATTTAGTTATTTTAAGATTCATAAGAAAGGCAATTTGTTTTATGATAGAGAATAATACAGAAGATAATATAAATAAAGATGCTGACGAAAAGCCAAGATGGTATGTTGTTCACACTTATTCGGGGTACGAGAATAAAGTTGCTACGGATATCGAGAAAGTTGTTGATAATCGAAAGTTAGACAATCTTATAAAAGAAGTTAGAGTTCCGGTTGAAAAAGTTGTCGAAGTTAAAGACAACAAGAAAAAAGAAGTAGAGAGAAAGATGTATCCTGGATATGTGTTACTTAAGATGATACTGACAGACGACTCTTGGTATGTTGTAAGAAATACAAGAGGAGTAACAGGATTTGTTGGTCCAGGTTCAAAACCGGTTCCTTTGACAGATGAGGAAGTTGCAGCTTTGGGGATCGACGTTGAAAAAGTTGTTGTTGACGTTGATTTTAACAAAGGAGATCAAGTTAATATAAAATCAGGTACTTTGAGCGGTTATGTTGGTGAAATTTCGACAGTTGATACAGAAACTGGAATAGCAGTTGTTTTTGTATTTATGTTCGGTAGAAAGATGAACGTTGAAGTTGAAATTAGCCAATTAGAAAAAATAAAATAGTTTTTAAATATTTCAGGGGGTGAGCTATATGGCTCCAAAAGTTAGTGCTTATGTAAAGCTTCAAATTCCAGCTGGAAAGGCTACTCCAGCACCACCTGTTGGTTCAGCACTTGGACCACATGGTATAAATATAATGTCTTTTACTAAAGAATTTAATGACAGAACAAAAAATGACGCAGGTTTAATTATACCAGTAGTTATTACTATATATGCTGATCGTTCGTTTAGTTTTGTTACAAAAACTCCTCCAGCGGCTGTTTTAATTAAAAAAGCGTGCGGAATTGAAAAGGGTTCAGGAGTTCCTAATAGAACGAAAGTGTCGAAAATAACAAAAGAACAAGTTAAAAAGATTGCTGAGCAAAAGATGCCAGATTTAAATGCTTCTTCTGTCGAATCAGCGATGTCTATGATAGCTGGAACAGCTCGTAGTATGGGTATAGAAGTCGTAGATTAATAAATATTAAAGAAAGGAGAGCCGTTAAATAATAAAATAATTTATTATTTATTTATATAAATTTTTTGATAAATTTTGTAAGTAAGCGGTATTTAACTATAGATGAAACACGGTAAGAAATATCAAGAAAGTTTAAAATTAATTGATATGAATAATTTATATGATCCACAAGAAGCTTTAGATCTTTGTGTTAAAACAGCTAAAGCAAAGTTTGATGAGACAGTGGAGGTTCATGTCAGATTAGGTGTTGATTCGAGATATGCAGATCAACAGGTTAGAGGCGCAGTTGTGTTGCCTAACGGAACGGGAAAAGATGTTAAAGTTCTTGTGTTCGCTAAGGGCGAAAATTTGGATATTGCTCAAAAAGCGGGAGCAGACTATGTTGGGGCGGAAGATTTGATCCCAAAGATCCAAAACGATGGCTGGATGCCATTCGACGTAGTTATAGCAACTCCGGATATGATGGGGGTTGTTGGGCGTTTAGGTAAAGTTTTAGGTCCAAAAGGCTTAATGCCAAGTCCTAAAGCTGGAACTGTAACGCCAGACGTTGCTAAGGCTGTAAAAGAAGTTAACGCGGGTAAAATAGAATATCGTTTAGATAAGACTAATATTATTCACTGTCCAATTGGTAAGGCTTCTTTTGGAGTTGAAAAATTATTAGAGAATTTAAATACGATTATGGATGCGATTGTTAAAGCGAAGCCTGCTGCTGCTAAGGGTCAGTATGTTAAGTCCTGTGCGATTGCTAGTACGATGGGACCAGGAGTTAAAATAAATCCGTCTAAATATGGCAATTAATTAAATTATAAAATTAATAAAAAAACACACGGCGCGAAAATTCCTAAAAGGTGATGTTAATTACGCGTCGGAGGTTTAACCTAAGGAGGATAAAAATATGGGTGTAGTATCCATGAAACAATTATTAGAAGCTGGTGTTCACTTTGGTCATCAAACAAGAAGATGGAACCCTAAGATGGCTCAGTATATTTTTACAGAAAGAAACGGAATTTATATTATAGATCTTCAAAAAACAGTTAGAAAGCTTGAAGAGGCGTATAATTTTGTTAGAGATATTTCTGAGAGAGGCGAAGAGATTTTATTTGTTGGAACCAAAAAACAAGCTAGTGAAACTGTCAAAGAAGAAGCAGAGAGAATCGGAGCTCATTATGTTAACGCTCGTTGGCTTGGTGGGATGCTTACAAACTTTAAGACAATTTGTAATAGAATAAAAAGATTAGAGCAACTAAGAACGATGGAATCTGACGGAACTTTTGAGTGTTTGCCAAAAAAAGAAGCTGTAAAATTACAGTTAGAAATCGAAAAACTAGAGAAATTTATTGGCGGAATCAAAAATATGAAAAAGTTACCTGGGGCTTTATTTATTGTTGACCCAAAGAAAGAAAAAATTGCTGTTGCTGAAGCTAAAAGATTGGGGATCCCAACTATTGCTATAGTAGATACTAACTGCGATCCAGATGACATCGATTATGTGATTCCAGGTAACGACGACGCAATAAGATCAGTTAAATTATTGGTTCAAGCGATTGGAAATGCGTTCTTAGAGGGTAGACAGGGCGAAGACGTTGTTGATAATATTATAAATAGTGATGAGACTGTTGATATTAAGGGAACTGTTGTTAGAAATTTCAAATCAGAAGAATCTAATAAAGAAAATGCGAATAAACAAAATAGGTCTTTTAAAAACAACGATTCAAAATCAGAAGAAAAAAAGCCATTTGTAAAAAGACAAAGAAAAGTAGTTAAAAAACAAGAAGAAATGGGTTCGTCAGATACACAGGCAAAAGAAAAGCCAGTATCAGATGATAATAAAGAAAAGTCAAAAGATAGCGATGGCGTAAATAAAGAATAGAGAGTATAAAAAATTATAAACATCTTCTAGTTTTGTTTTTTGTAATTTTAAAATTAGAAGATGTTTGTATTTGTTGTTAATTTTGTTTATAAATTTGGGAGGTTGTTTATATGTCTTTTACAGCAAAAGATGTTCAGGCTTTGAGAGAAAAAA
Source organism: Oscillospiraceae bacterium (assembly GCA_017828935.1). Lineage (GTDB taxonomy): Bacteria > Bacillota > Clostridia > Oscillospirales > Ruminococcaceae > RGIG8779. Next base: position 5,428 of record JAGAUG010000068.1, read on the forward strand.
CAGGTTGTGGTATGATGGACTGTAAAAAAGCACTTGTTGAATCTCAAGGTGATATGGAAAAAGCAATAGAATTTTTAAGAGAAAAAGGTTTAGCTGCGGCTTCTAAGAAAGCTGGAAGAATAGCAGCTGAGGGTATTGTTTTTACTTTGGTTAGTGATGACTCAAAAGTTGGAGTTGTTATTGAAGTTAACTCAGAAACTGATTTTGTCGCTAAAAACGAAGAGTTTATTAAGTTCGTAAATATTTGTGCTCAGACTGTAATTAATAAAAATCCAGCTGATGTTGAAGAGTTACTTGAGATTGTTCCAGAAAATAACAATCAAAAAATTGCTGATTTATTAAGAGATAAAATTTTGACAATAGGTGAAAATATAAAAATTAGACGTTTTAGTCGCTATGAAGGTCAGGTTTGTACCTATACACACGGTGGCGGAAGAATTGGTGTAATGGTTAATTTTGATACTAGCGATAATGTGGCTTCGCTAACAGAATTTAAAGATATGGCTAAAGATGTTGCGATGCAAATAGCTGCGTCTAATCCGCTATTTTTGGATAAAGAGTCTGTTCCAAGCGAAACAATCGAAAAAGAAAAAGAGATTTTAACAGCTCAAGCCATCAACGAAGGTAAACCAGCTAACATAGCTGAAAAAATGGTTCTTGGAAGAATTTCTAAATATTATAAAGAAGTTTGTTTATTAGAGCAACCATTTATTAAAAACGGAGATATTAGTGTTTTAGACTATATTAAAGAGAAGTCAAAAGAGTTTGGTGACGATATTAAAGTTAAATCTTTTGTTAGATTTGAAAAAGGTGAGGGGCTAGAAAAAAGAGAAGATAACTTTGCTGATGAAGTTGCTAATATGATAAAATAAAAAATTGGCATCTATAATAAATGTTGGGGTGTAACAAGAATAGAGCTTAGAAAAATAAGGTTCTTTGTCAAGAGTTGGGGTGGAAAATCCTGTAAATAGTTTTTTGTGAGGTAGTATTATGTTACGCTACCTCTTTTTCATTGTTATTTCGGCTTCGGTAGGAAAATATATGTAGTATTCTTTTCCTGAATCGATTAAAGTTGCGATAACCGTATCCTGTTCGTTTTGAGACTTTTATTTGATTATTACATCCTTCTGTAAATCCATTGCTATATGGATACTCGAATGTATTTAGGATTTGAACTGAAAATGCTCTATTTTTTTAATTTATTTTTTAAAGCTCTATTCTTGCTATACCCCAACATTTATTATAGAGCCAATTTTTTATTTTTTTGAGCTCTATTCTTGCTATACCCCAACATTTATTATAGAGCCAATTTTTTATTTTTTTGAGCTCTATTCTTGCTACACCCCAACATTTATTATAGAGCCAATTTTGAATAATAGTTTCACAGAAATAGCGTAGCAGCTATTTAAGCTACTACGCTATAGAAAGTCTAACTTTTGAGCTTACTATTATAAATAATAAGTTATCTATATTATTTATTTAAAAATATTTGCAAAATTCTTTATTTTTTGATCTCAACAAAAAAATCAAAAATTCTAAAAGAAAACTCCCATTGTTTGAGCTAATTTCTCTTTAAGTCCTTTCATCTTATTTCGACTTACTAATATTTCCATCCCGTTTACACAAACAACGCGATTATCAATATGTTCAACATGTTCTAGATTAATTAAATAGCTATTATGACACCTATAAAAGCTTTTTTCTTTTAACATATGAGATAATGTCGATATCGAGTAAGAACACAAAATATCTCCGTTATGAGTATGAATAAGTGATTTTCTTCCGTCGGTTTCTATATAATATATATCGCTCAAGATAACTTTATTATATTTCGAGTGACCAACTAAACTAATATAATCACTCTCGTTTTTTCTAATATCTTTTATTGCGCTACACATCTCATGCTTAAATTCGTTATAAGACACCGGCTTTGTTAAATATCTATAAGCTTTAACTTTATATCCTTCTTTTAGATATCTCGTTAACGAAGTTAAAAATACAATCAAAGCCCTCTCATCATACTTTCTAATAGATTGTGCAAGCGTCATTCCATCTAGATTATCATCACCCATATGAATATCTAAAACGTATATATCATAATCTGCCTTTTTTTTACTTAGCAACTGCTCTCCGTTTTCAAAAAAATCAACGGACATATTTAGACCTTCCTCTTGTTGCATTTGCTCAAAAAAATTAGACAAAGTTTCTCTAATAGCTGGATTATCTTCACAAGATGCAATTTTTATAGCCAAAACAAATCCACTCCTTTTACTTTTTTATTTCTTACTTATTATATTTTATCATATATTTGTTTTAAAATCAATATTATTTTTTTAATAAATATTATAATCTATAAATAAAAACAAAAAATAAATTTATTTTCTTGTTTTTTTATATTATATATTTATAAAAATAAATCACTTTTTTTTAAATAAATTGTCGATTTATGTTTTAATTATATCATCTGTGTTTATTTTTTTGAAAGAATTTAATATATTATCAAAATAAACATTATTTTTATTTATTATTTCTAATAACGGAACTAACACAAAAGCTCTTTCAAACATCCTTGGGTGAGGAATCGACAAATTTTTATCTGACTTAGTAATATTATTAAATAAAAGTATATCAATATCTAAAGTTCTAGGTCCAAATCTAACAGTTCTCAAACGTCCAAATTTATTTTCTATCTTTTGAATATTTTTAAATAAATTATCTAAAGACAAATATGTATCTAATCTTAAACAACAATTTAGAAAGTCATCTTGGTTTTTATATCCCACCGGCTTTGTTAAATAAAAACTGGAGACACTTATTAATTTAGTATCTGATAATTTAGAAAGATCCGAAATAGCACCAGTTAAATTGTTTTTTTTATCTCCTAAATTAGAACCCAAAGATAAAAATACTATATTTTTAGTTTCTTGTTTTTTTAAAAACGACTGCGACATTCTTAAAACTTCCTTCCATCGGAGCGCTAGGTTTCGAGACTTTTATCTTTACAGATTTAATTTCTTTATATAAATCTAAAATTTTATTTACTAGTTCAACCGCTAAAGTTTCGATAAGTTTATAAGTCTTTTCTGTACTAGTTTTTATTATAAGCCTATTTATACTTGAATAGCTAGTCGTTTTATTTATATCGTCTTCAAGAAAATTAATGTCTTTATCTATTTCTAAAACCGCGTCAATAAAAAAAATTTGACCGTTTTGATTTTCTTCTGGGTGAACCCCATGATATGCAAAGACTTCTATTTTTTCTAGCTCGATTATATACAATTATTTTCGCTCCTTACACACAAAAAACTAAATTAGTTTCTAAAAATTTTATCAGCCATCTTAAGTGCTCTAACAGTTTCTTTAACGTCATGAACACGAACAAAATTCGCTCCTCCCAAAGCACAAATTACTGCTAGTGCTAGGCTTCCTTCTAAGCGCTGATCAACTGGCAATCCTAAAGTTTGTCCGATAACAGACTTTCTTGATACTCCTATCAAGATAGGCAATTTAAATTTTAAAAAATAAGATAAATTTTTAATTATTTCTATATTTTCTTCGTACGTTTTTGCGAACCCAATATTCGGATCAATACATAGATATTCTTTAGGAATTTTCATCTCTTGAGCTTTATTTATTATTTTTTCAAAAAACTCTTCTAGCTCTAAAAAAATATTTTTAGAAATATTAGCCGAATTTCTGTTATGACCGATTATTACTCCTACACCACTATCTTTTATAACATTAAGCATCTTTGGGTCTTTAACACATCCCCAAATATCGTTTATAATTGAAACCCCAGATCCAATAGCTTCTTTTGCAACTGCAGACTTTGTTGTATCGATCGAAATCGGAATTGAAAATCTTTCATGTATTTTTTTAATTACAGGAATTACTCGACAAAGTTCTTCATCAACAGAAACAGGCGAAAACCCAGGTCTTGTTGACTCTCCGCCGACGTCGATTAGATCAACTCCGTCTTGTTGCATCTTCTGTACCGCAAACAAAACATCATCAATAGTTTTATACTTACCTCCGTCTGAAAACGAATCTGGAGTAAGATTTAAGATCCCAACAACATAAGTTTTTTTGTCTAAATCGAAATAACCGTTTTTATATAAAAAAATCATAAATTAAAAAATTAAAATTTATTTTAATAAAGTTAACGCCTTAGAAATAAGCGATTCATCTGTTTTTAAAATGCCTTTAAAATCAGAAGTAACTGTTTGAGATCCTACTTTCTTGTTGCCTCGAATTGTCATACATGTGTGGGTAGCTTTTAATATTACAGCTAAACCAGCTGGTTTTAAAGTCTTATAAATAGCGTCAGATATTTCAAAAGTTAAACGTTCTTGGAGTTGAGGTCGCTTTGATAATACATCAACAATACGACAAAATTTAGATAAGCCCATAATTTTATTGTTTTTAGGTATGTAAACTATATTAGCAACACCAAAAAACGGAAGCAAGTGGTGCTCACACATAGACGCAAAAGAAATATCTTTAACGATTACTATATCTTGACAATCTTTTTCATAAAATATTTTAGCGCAACTTTTAGGGTCAACACCAATACCACCAAATAGCTCTTCATACATGTTCGCAACTCGCCTAGGCGTTTCAACAAGTCCTTCTCGAGAAACATCTTCTCCAATCGCCTCTAAAATATCGCGTACAGCTTTTTCGATTTTAAGCTTGTCAATCATATAACCAAAAACCTCCAATAATTAATATTATAAATTAATATTAATTTATATTTATAATCTCGATACTAGACCAAATCTTTTCTAAAAGACTTTTTTCTAAAGATTTTATTTTTTCTTCAGCGATTAATATTTCTTCGATAGTTGGTCGAGTTTTTGGATGTTTTGGAGTAAAAACCGTACAGCAATCTTCAAAAGGTAAAATAGAAATATCATATGTATCTATTTGCTTGGCAATATTAATAATTTCTAATTTATCTAAGCCAATCAACGGTCTTAAAACTGGACGAGTAGCAACTGATTCTGTACAAATCAAAGCCGGTAGAGTCTGGCTAGCTACTTGAGCTAAACTTTCTCCGGTAACAACAACAGGACATCCCGAATCGCTAGCTGTTATTTCAGCGATTTTAAGCATATATCTTCTCATTATGACAGTAAACAATTCGTTAGGGCAATGTTTTTTTATAGCCTCTTGAAACTCTGTAAAATTAATAATATATGTTTTTATATTACCAGAAAATTCACTTAATTTTTTTAATAAATCAATTACTTTTAGTTTTGCTTTTTCGCTTGTAAATGGCGGACTAACAAAATGAGTACCACAAAGTTCAAGACCTCTTTTGGCCATCATATATCCAGCGACGGGACTATCGATTCCTCCGGAAATCATCAACATAGCTTTCCCACTTGATCCAGTTGGAAGTCCACCGATACCTTTGAGTTGCTCAGCGTAAATATAGCTACCAAAGTCTCTAACTTCTATATTGATTATCGCCTCAGGGTTGTGGACATCAACACTAAGATCTTTTTTGTTATTTAATAAATATTCACCGACAATTCTTGAAATTTCAGGAGATTTATAAATAAATTTTTTATCTGAACGTTTTGATTCTATCTTGAAAGTTTTTATAAAAGAAAGTTCGTTTTTAAGATATTCTAAAGCAGTTTTTTTTATTTCGTCTATATTTTTTACAGAAGAATAAGTTCGACAAATTCCGGCGATTCCAAAAACTTTTTTTAGTCTAGATATAATATTAGATATATTAATATTATCTGTCATCGGTTCAATATAGATGGTCGATTGAGCTTTAGAATATTTTATTTCGCCTAGTTCTGATAACCTTGATTTAATATTTTTTATCAAAATATCTTCAAAAACGTTTCTATTTAAACCTTTTAGAGCTATTTCCCCGTTTTTGATTAAAATAACCTCTTTCATTTTACTAAGTTCTCCTATAATTTTTCCAATCGGTTTTTTATTATATTATATCATGTAATTTTTATATCTTCAAGATATATTTTAAAATTTTTTAAAAATAAAGACAGAAAAGTTCAAATCAACCAATCTGTCTCTTGTATATTATTATATTAATAAATTTATTCTTCTCCCCAATTTAAAAATCCAATATAATTATAGTCAAGATTTTGGTCGATATTATCTATATCGTCCTGTCGATTTTGTGGAACAATAAAAGCTTTCATATATTCGTCAATATCCAAAGATTGCATCGGATTATTCTGGTTTTCTAAATATTCTGGATTATTCGAATTTATAAAATCATTTGGATTTATAAAATTATTCTGGTTTTCTAAATATTCTGGATTATTAAAATATTCTGGATTTATAAAATTATTCTGGTTTTCTAAATATTCTGGATTATTAAAATATTCAGGATTTATAAAATTATTCTGGTTTTCTAAATATTCTGGATTATTAAAATATTCTGGATTATTAAAATATTCTGGATTTATAAAATTATTCTGGTTTTCTAAATATTCTGGATTCTGATTATTTATATTATTAAAACTATGTATACTTTCAAAAATTTCAGGTTGTAACTGGGGACTATCGTCTTTTGTATTTTCAGAAATTTTAATAGAATTACTTGATTTGTGCAGGCTATCCGAAATTTTCGTTTGTAACTTTGGATTTTTAAGTTCTTGATTTTCTTGAGATATTACTGTGTCATCTATTTTTTGATTTAATTCTATTATTTTTTGATTTAAATTAATTATTTTTTGATTAATTATTTTTCCTTCATCATATATTTCGATCATCTTGTGCATAATATTTAATTTATATTTTTTAAGATCAAATTTATTACTTTTTTGTTTACTTATTCCGATATTAATATTATATGTTTTTTCAAAATCGTTCAGATTATCTGAACTGCCGACATTATAATAAAAAATTATAGCATTTTGATATGCTATTATTTCGTTAATAAATTTTATTATATTTAAATTTATTTCGTTGAGTTTTTGACCTGTTTCATAAATTAAATCACATTGATCTTTTGAATTTAAATTTAAAATAAGATCCAAAACTTCGACAAGTTTTTTTCTAAACAATCTAAATTATTATTTAATTTATTATTTAAATTTTGATCTAATTTAAACTTAGATTTAAATTTAGATATACATATATGTTTAAATTCTAGTTCTAATTCGTTATTTTTATAAATAAAAATGTTTTCTATATCTTTAAAAATATCAACGGTTTCTTGATTAAAATTTTGATTAGTTTTAATATTTATTTTTTTATTTAAATCAATTATTTTTTTATTTAAATCAATTATTTTTTGATTAATAATAACATCTTCTTCGTTGATTTGAAACAAAAGATAGCCTATGATCAGTTGATGTTTTGTTAATTTATAGCTATCTTTTCGTCGCCTTTGCGCGTGAATATCTCTGTTATACTGATTTATGTCATTATTTTTATTACTTATCGTTTTATTTTGAATTAACATATCTTTATACGGCAAAAGTTGATTTGTTTTTTTATTTTTATTAATAACAGGGACATTTATAAATGTTTTTATATAACTGCTGATTTTTTTTAATGTTGCACAAGCTTGATCTAATAAATCATCTTCTTGGTATTCTAAATCAAAAACTTTACTATTTAAAATATCGTCAAGTTTTTCTTCTATAACGTCTAAATTTAAGTTTATATTATTAAAATCATTCGTTGCTAAAACTTTTCTTTCTCTGATAGGTTTCTTTTCTTGTATATTTTTTGCATTCAACGATATCTCACCGTTATCTGTACTAACTCTTCCGGCCCAAATATAAGTTTGGATATTAAATACTATACTAGTTTTTAGTATAATACACATTGTTTTTTTAATAAAATTATTTTTCATAACAAAAACCTCAAAAATTATTATTACAAAAATATTATAAACAAAAAAACAAGTTGAGTCAATATCTTGTCTAAAAAACAAAATATAATTATTAAAATATATTGCTTAGTGACGGAATATCGTCTATATAAATAGATATTATTAATATTTTTATATAACTAAGATTAGAAGAAAATTCAGATATATTGTTATATTTTAATAATGGAACCAATCTTGAAATTGAATATGTTATATGATCAATTTCGTCGTTATTAACAAACACCGTTATAATGTTTTTTTTATCGTGCCAAAATTTTGAAAATTCATATGTTTTTGATATAGCTTCTTGCTTATTATTATTTTTTATATTAATATTTATTTCATCAATTTTTTGTGTTAATTCTAAAGTTGTTTTTTTAAAATATATTGGTAAAGAAAAAGCTGAAATTATTATCAAAGATAAAATTATTATACTAATTACAAATCTTCTCATGAGTTTTTTATCTCCTTTGGGATCAAAACGTAGTTATCTTTAGAATCACTAGTCATTAATAATATATTTTTTAAAGACTGATTTTCTGATTTTAAAATTAGATCCAACCAATTTTTGTTTTTGTTACACAAATTTAAATTATCTTCGATAATTGTTCCGTCGCTAATTATTATAAATTGAGGTTCGTTATTATTCTCTTTTGTGTCTTTTATATTTAACATTTGTGTCGTAATATTTCTAGAATTAAATTTTTGATATACACTAAGAGTTCCGTTGATTTCAAGCATCGCTAATTCAACGTCTCTTATATCAAAAATTTGTTGTTGTCTAAGTTGAGCCATCAAATCATCAACTGATAGTCTAAGATCTAACAATAATTTTTGATTTATTACTCCGTTGTTTATTACAGCTTTTGGTCTTCCCGAAATTAGATGTCTAGTTTTTGAAGATTTTAAACAAACAAAAGATAAAATTACTTCGAAGCAAATAAGTGATAACAGTGGTACTATTCCGTAAAAAAGTGGAATCGAAGTTTCTTGAATTGGCATTATAGAAATATTTGATAACAATATCGTAGTTACTAATTCAGAAGTTTGAAGCTCACTAACTTGTCGCTTGCCCATCAATCTTACACCAATCAAAACTAATAAATATAATATTAAAGTTCTAATAAAAACAATTGCCATTTTTTATCACGCTCTCTATTACAATATTTTATATTATTATTGTCAATATTATATTTATTTATTCTAGGATATTCTAATGAAAGTCGGAAGATTACAAAATAAATTTGAAAACTAAATAATTATCTAGTTATTAATACTTACAAAAAAAATAAAAAATGAGGGCTATATTAATATTGGGGGTGGCTCTAGATTTTGTTTTTATAAGATAAGCTTTTAATTTTGAAAGACGTTTGTTAATCGATTAACAGTTAGATATCGCATTCGACCTCTGGTTTAGCGACGTTAGATATAAAATTTTTGGTGTATTCGTTTTAATTAAGACTAAGTGATGCGAAATAATAAAACAAGACCACTTAAGTGGTCTTGTTTTATTATAATTTAATTTATCTTCGCCTTGAATTTATATTTTTATATTTATTTTTTTTATCAAAAGCTGGATTAAAAGCATAAAAATTTTTTGAATCTAGATTATCTCTTGTAACTCTCAAGGCATCACCAAATCTTTGGAAATGGGCTATTTCCCTAGCTCTTAAAAATTTAATTGGATCTCGAACATCAGGATCGTCGGTAAGTCTTAAAATATTATCGTATGTTAGTCTTGCTTTTTGCTCTGCTGCTAAGTCTTCTGTTAAGTCAGCTATTGGGTCACCTGTAGACTGTATTGTCGATGTCGAAAACGGAGTTCCTGATGCTGCCATCGGGTAGATTCCTGTTGTATGATCTACAAAATAAGTGTCAAATCCACTTTTTTTAATTTCATCTATACTTAAGTTTCGCGTCAACTGATATAATATCGCACTTATCATCTCAACGTGAGCTAATTCTTCTGTACCAATGTCTGTTAAGATACCTTTGACTTCTGAGTAAGGTGCTGCGTAGCGCTGACTTAAATATCTCGTTGCGGCTCCGAGCTCGCCGTCTGGTCCTCCTAGCTGAGATATTATAACTTTAGCCAACTCCGGACAAGGATTTTTTATTTTTACCGGATATTCAAGTCTTTTTTCATAGTTCCACATTGTTGCAATCCTCCATATTTTCCCAAGGCCACGGGTTTTTAGTCCATTGCCAACTTCTATCACTGTTATTATCAAATCTAGTTAGTGGCCCATACTTTTCTGTATACTCTCTTGATATTTCTTTTCTCATTTCATTATGTTTATTAAAATATTCTAACGCCATCGTATTATTGGGATGAGTATCTAAATAAAGCGTTGCTTCTGTTAAAACAAAATCACAAATTTGCAATTTTTTTAATAACTTTTGTTGTTCGTTAGTCATCAGAAATAGCCTCCTCACCTATGAACGGTTTATCTAATTCAGAAAACAATGTACCTCTTTTAAAAGCTACTTCTGGTGAATATAATTTTTGCCATTTTTGAAAAGGCACATAAGCCATCGCTAATGATTTTGTAGTCATATCTTCTGGTTCAGATTCTCTAATACACCTAGGAATATAAGACATTAAATCGTCTATCACTTTTTACATCTCCTTAATCTTAATTTTAATATAATATTTAAATATTATATTATATAATATTTAAATTGATTTATTTTTGACACTCTAAAAAATAAAAAAAATTAGCTTATTAGAATCAATTATCTAATAAGCAGTCTAAATAGAGCATATTATGTTCCTCTTGTCGTAGTTTTGTAGATAATTCTATTATACAGGATTTGAACAAAATATACTCTATTTAATATAATTTTGGCACGAGATGTGATAAAAATACTTATTAAATTTTTTTTAAAAAAACTATTGACAAGTTTTTTTAGCTTGGTATATAATAAAAATATAATTAATAAAATTATTAATTATAAAAAATAAATTTTAAAATAAAAAAAGAGAGGTTTTAGTATTATGAAAAATAAAAAATTAATTAAAAGATTTATTCCAACGGTTGTAATTGGAGGATTAGTTATTTCTAGTTTACCAGTGTATGTTTTCGCCAGTGATGGAGAAGAAATTAACATGAATATTAATGTTAATAATAATGATGTTGATGGTAACGAGAATAATAATGGTGGAACTGACATGAATATTAATGTTAATGGAGATAATGTTAATGACAATAGAGACGAGATGAATAATAATGTTAATGATAATAATATAGTAGATGTTGTTTATAACGAAGAATCAAAATATTTTGAAGGGTTAGGATTGAGATTTAGAATAGCAGGCGACGAAGCGAAAATAATTGGACCAACTAGATTTGGAGAGAGTGGATATAATGCAAATTTAAAGGTAGTAAATGTATCTAAAGTAAGATTATATGATAAAGAGTATGTTGTAACAGTGATAGGAGATTATGCATTTGAAGGATGTGAAAATCTAGAAGAAGTAATAATACCAAATAGTGTTGAGACGATAGGGCGTGGTGCATTTTATGGATGTAAAGGATTAAAAGAAGTAACAATACCAACTAGTGTTACAGAGATAGGAGATCATGCATTTTATAGATGTACAGGATTAACAGAAGTAACAATACCAAGTAGTGTTGAGACGATAGGAGATAGTGCATTTTATTTGTGTACAGAGCTAAAAGAAGTAATAATGCAATATGGTGTTAAGACGATAGGAGGAGAAGCATTTTATAGCTGTACAGGATTACCAAAAGTAATAATACCAAGTAGTGTTGAGACGATAGGAGATCATGCATTTTATGATTGTCGAAGGCTAAAAGAAGTAA
>JAGAUG010000069.1 GCA_017828935.1 Oscillospiraceae bacterium
AAATAAAAATAAAAAATATTATATAATTTTAATATTTAAATAAATTTTTTGTTTTATACATAAGACACCTCGTTTTAATAATTTTAATAAAAATTATTAAAATAAATATTTAAAAGATTTTTTAGAATAATAATTAGTATTTTTTGTTAATATTATTAATAAAAAATAAATTAATTATTAATAATATTATTAATTTAATAACTATAAAACATCTATGTTTAATCACGATAAGTGATGATTTTTTTGAAATATTTGTTTTTGTTAGTATTATAAAACACAACATAGAACTTGTCAAGATAATATTTATAGATAGATATATATATAATAAACAATAAATCTAGCATAGTTGATTGTACAGATTGTATATAATTTATATATTTTTTGGATGAATTAGATTTAAACTATCGGAACAAGTTATTATAAATTAAATAAATATATATCAAAAATAATATTATTTTTGAATTTTTAAATTTTTAAATTTTTTTTAATTTAATAAAATCGATAGTATATTTTAATATAATACTGGAAATATTAAATTTAAGATAACTTATTTGAAAATAAAAATTCTTTACGAAACTAAACAAAAAAGAGTAGGTATCAAAAGACGGTATTTACTCTTTTGTTTTTTTTATTTTTTAAACTCTCTCTCACTATATATACCCAAAAACATAAAAAGTTGCAGCTAATATTGCAACTAAAAAAATTTTTTTAAAAAAAATTTAATTTTTTGAAATAATTATCGTCTCTAGTATTAGAGACGATTTTTTAGATTTTAAATATAAAAATTTACTAAAAAATTTTTTATAAAAACACTTGATTTATAATAAAAAATATATTATAATAAATATTAGAACAAGACAAGTCCACAAGAAATCTATTATCAGCCCAGCTCAATTATAAATTTTGTCTCCCTTGAGACTAAGAGAGAAGGCGCGAAGCGCCAAAAATATTTTAATTTTTATTTTATTAATTTAGGAGGAAATATTTATGTATTATAAAAATAATTTTAAAAATAATTTAAATTTTAAATTACCAAAATTTGGTACGGGGGGTACTAGTAGATATAAATATATAATAATTTTTGTTATATTTATACTAAGTATTAGTATTCGCTCTTTTGGAACGATCGAGCCGGATGCCCCTGGGAACCCGGTGACGATTGGTGAAGGGGAAGAAGCTAAACAATATTATGAATTATCAACCCCGGGGCATCTATATTGGTTCGCTGATCAGGTAAATAATCAAGGCAAAACTAATATTAACGCAAAATTAACAGAAGATATCGAAGTAATTAATTTAACAGATAGAGATGCGTATGGTGGATTACAAGCTCTTCTTGATGGAACAAAAACAATTGATAATCTTAGCTCAGACGAAAAAACAGCTTTAGACGCGTTAAACTGGACGCCGATCGGAAAAGACGATACTAAGCCATACACAGGGACTTTCGACGGAGCAGGACATACGATAAGCGGGATATACTGTAACAGTACTGCACAAGCGTTTGCGGGTTTATTTGGTTATATTGGTGAAAATGGGGTTGTTAAAAATCTTGGAATAATTGATTCGTATATTTATAGAAAAACAAATGGTATGGGAAGCAGTTATTTAGGAAGTTTAGTAGGAGCTTGTGAAGGAAAAGTTATTAATTGCTATAGTTCAGGGGTAAGTGTTGGTTGTGAAGGAGGTCAGTTTAATGTATTGGGAGGTTTAGTTGCTGTTTGTTCGGGGACTATTAAAAATTGTTACTGTACAAATACGGAGATAGGTTTTAAAGAAAATAAGGATCTAAGAAAAGGTGTTATTTGTGGATTAGTTGAAAGTACTAATACTAGTATAGAGAATTGTTATTATTTAAAAAATGATGGTATTAATAGTTTAACAGGAGTAGGTGGAATTGGTTGGATAGGTAATAGTAATGGTGATGGTGCAAGTTTTAATGAAGAAGAAAAGGTAGAGCCTAGATCAGTTACAGAATTTACAGACGGAACGGTAGAAGACGAATTAAATTCTGAAAGATGTGAAGGGTACGAATTTGAACAGAATAAGAGCAGGGATGAAAATTCAAGAGAGTATTTAAAATTAAAAAAGTCGATTACACCAGTAGACTCAGAAATAACTCTCAAGATTCCGGTTAGAGTTAAAATAAATTATGATCCGAGTAATAATTTAGAGAGCTTAGTTTCTAAAAATTTTAAACACGAATTTTTTAGAAAAGTAGAAGGTGGCGGTTGGAAGAAGATGCTGGAAGAAAAACAATATTTTTATACTGTCTCGCCTGTTGAGGGCTCTATAAAAATAAATCCCGACGGGTCTAAAACCCAGGATTTTATATTTAATTATTATATTTATCAAGCTAAAGATAGTAGAACAAATCAAGACTATCAATTCGGATTTAATAAAAATTATCCAGTTAATACTTATTTAAAACAAGATGTCGGCGGCGGAAAAAAATTATTTATAGATTACGGCGTTTGGGGTAGAGAATAAAAAAACTAGCTTATTAGAAAAATTAAAAAAATTCTAATAAGCTTTTTATTTTTTGGTTCTATATCAAGAGTTGGGGTGCAATTTTTTTGTTCTTAGACTAATTTATTTGGTGTTTCCAGCTT
>JAGAUG010000070.1 GCA_017828935.1 Oscillospiraceae bacterium
ACTACGTCTAAATTATCTAAATACAAATGTCCATTTTGTGTTATAAAATCTTTTCGACCCTGGAGATTATCTCCTAACAGAATATCAAATATTTTCGTCGTTTCTTCGATATGAGTCGGTGTAACTTTTATAAGCCTTCTTGTTTTTGGGTTCATCGTCGTCATCCACATCATATCAGGATCATTTTCGCCAAGACCTTTTGATCTTTGAATAATATATTTATTATTATTTATATTATTTATTTCAGAAATTATTTTATTTTTTTCTGTATCTGAATAAGCAAAATATGTCTTTTCTTTTGTCGTTATTTCGTATAAAGGCGACTCAGCAATATAAACAAGACCTTTATTAATAAGAGTCGGTGTTAATCTATATAACATCGTTAAAATTAAAGTTCTTATCTGAAATCCGTCGACATCAGCGTCAGTACAGATAACGATTTTATTCCATCGTAAACTTTCTAAATTAAACGACGACAAATCTTTATTAGATTTAATATTAACTTCAACTCCGCAACCGAGAACTTTAATAATATCAGTAATAATATCGTTTTTGAATATTTTAGTATAATCTGATTTTAGACAATTTAAAATCTTACCCCGAACTGGTATAATAGCTTGAAACTCAGCGTCTCGACTAAGCTTACAAGCCCCGAGCGCTGAATCTCCTTCGACTATATAAATTTCTCGTTTATTAATATCTTTACTTCGACAATCGACAAATTTTTGGACTCTATTATTAATATCTAAACTTCCAGACAATTTTTTCTTTAGATTTAATCTAGTTTTCTCAGCGTTTTCTCGACTTCGTTTGTTAACTAAAACTTGATCGGCGATTTTTTCAGCTTGATCAGGATTTTCTAAAAAATAAACTTCTAAATTATGTTTTAAAAATTCTGTCATCGCTTCATAAATAAATTTATTAGTAATCGCTTTTTTAGTTTGGTTCTCATAAGAAGTTTGTGTCGAAAAAGAAGAAGACACAAATACTAAACAATCTTCGATATCTTGAAAAGTAATTTTAGATTCGTTTTTAATATATTTATTATTTTGTTTTAAATAATTATCTACCTGAGATACAAACGCCGTTCTAACAGCTTTTTCAGGCGCCCCGCCGTGTTCAAGATAACTAGAATTATGATAAAACTCTATTAATTTTATTTTATTCGAAAATCCAAAGCTGGCTCTTATCTTGACTTTATATTCTGGCTTATCGTGTCTATCTTTCCCGATTTTTTCGCCGCTATTTATATCTAAAATCGAACTCAAATAATTGTCTTCAGGGATCTCTCTTAGATAATCACTGATTCCGTTTTTATATATATATTCTACTTCTTCGAATTTATCAGGATCTTTTTGTATTTGGTTTCTCAAAACAAATAAGATATTATCGTTAACGATCGCCTGTCGCTTAGCCATCTCGCAAATATATCCAAACGAAACATCTATCTCAGTAAAAACATCTGTGTCTGGTAACCAATGAATTTTAGAACCCGTTTTTTTTCTTTTTGTTTCTTCTTTTATTAGGCCACCAATATTTTCGCCTTTTTCGAAATTAAGCAAGTACTTTTTATTATCTCTATATATTTCGACGTTCATATATTTCGACGCGTATTGCGTTGCACAAAGACCAAGACCGTTTAATCCTAAAGAGTATTGATAATTACTTTCTGAGCTATTTTTATCGTTATTGCTATACTTTCCGCCAGCGTAAAGTTCACAAAAAACCAGCTCCCAGTTATATCTATTTTCGCGCTCGTTAAAATCAACTGGTATCCCTCGACCAAAATCTTCGATAGAGATCGAATTATCTAAATATCGGGTTATAATAATTTTTTCTCCAAAGCCTTCTCTAGCTTCATCGATCGAGTTAGATAATATTTCAAATATTGCGTGTTGACAACCTTCGATCCCGTCAGAACCGAAAATAACACTAGGACGCTTTCTAACTCTATCTGCGCCTTTTAAAGACGATATACTGTCGTTTCCATACTTGTTTTTATCCAAAAATTATTCATCCCCTATTATTATATATTAATTATTAAAATTAATCTTCTTGATTTTTATTTTTTATTTTAATAACTTGAGTATCTACTGGATAAAAATCTTTATCTTCCATAAGATTTTTAAAAGTCTTTGCGTCAACACTTTCGTTTTCAAACAAATATTTCGCAACTTTATGAAGTTGCTCTAAATTATTTTTTAATATATCTAAAGTCATATTATAAGCTTTGTCTATAATTTGTTTGATTTCTAAATCTATTTGAGAAGCTACTTCTTCGGAGTAGTTTCTATTTTGAGCGAAGTCTCTACCCAAAAATACTTCGTCGTGATCGTTTCCGTAAACTATTGGCCCAAGTTTATCGCTAAAGCCATATTTCGTTACCATGTTTCTAGCCGTACTTGTCGCTCTTAAAATATCGTTTGAAGCTCCAGACGAAATATCATCTAAAACAACTTTCTCTGCTACTCTTCCTCCGAGTAAAACAACAATATCTTCAAACATTTCTGTTTTTGTGTGATACATTTTGTCGTGTGACGGCAACGATAACGTAAACCCTCCAGCCATTCCTCTTGGAATAATAGAAATCTCGTGAACAGGGTCTTGAGTTTGACAATGATAAGTACAAACTGCGTGACCAGCTTCATGATAAGCTGTAAGTCTCTTATCTTTTTCTGTAACAACGCTAGATTTTTTTTCTGGCCCAACTATAACTTTAATCGTAGCTTCTTCGATATCTTCAGCCGTAATTGATTTTTTATTTTTCTTAGCAGCAAGTAGCGCAGCTTCGTTAACTAAGTTAGCCAAATCAGCCCCAACAAATCCCGCTGTCTTTTTAGCTATCGTGTGTAAATCTACATCAGGAGCTAATATTTTGTTTTTAGTATGAACTTTTAAGATCTCTTCTCGACCCTTTATATCAGGATACCCAACATAGACGTGTCTATCAAATCGTCCCGGTCTAAGCAAAGCCGGATCTAGAACGTCTTTTCTGTTTGTAGCCGCAATAACAATTACACCTGAGTTTTCGACAAAGCCGTCCATCTCTACTAATAGCTGATTAAGAGTTTGTTCTCTTTCGTCGTGACCGCCACCAAGTCCTGCTCCGCGCCTTCTTCCGACCGCGTCAATTTCGTCTATAAAAATAATACTTGGAGCTTGTTTTTTAGCCTGATTAAAAACGTCTCTAACTCTCGAAGCTCCAACTCCAACAAACATCTCGACAAAATCTGAACCCGAAATCGAAAAAAATGGAACATCGGCTTCCCCAGCAACAGCTCTAGCAATCAAAGTTTTTCCTGTTCCCGGAGGTCCCATCAATAATACTCCCTTTGGAATCTTAGCCCCAAGAGCATTAAATTTTTGGGGATTTTTAAGAAAGTCTATAATCTCTCTAAGTTCTTCTTTCTCTTCGTCGGCGCCAGCAACGTCTCCAAAAGTAACTTTACTCTCTTCGCTTTTTTTAACTTTGGCTTTACCAAAATTTCCGATCTTTCCAATCCCGCCAGCGTCGGTCTTTTTTAAAACAAAAATATAAAAAACAACTATAAACGCAATAGTAAGTAACGTCGGAAATACTGCTATAATCCACTCTGGAGCTTGGCTTCCTCTTTTGTAATCATATTTTATTATATCTCCAAAACTTTGTTTATTATGTGTTTTTACTATTTCGTTAACGTCTTCGATAAATAAAGCCGGATATGGAACTTTATAAACAACTGGCTCTTGTTTATCTTTTAATATCATCGTAAGTTGCCCACTACCAAGATTTAGCTCGAACTCTTTAACGTTATCTTTTTGAAAATACTCTATTACTTGATAATACTGTAAGGGCTTTGTATTCTTAACTAAAAAAAACATTCCACCTAAAATTATTATCATCGCAATTGTAACATAGGCAACTATCCCGTTGCCTTTGTTTTTTTGATTTTTATTATTATTGTCTTTATTGTCTTTATCAAAATTCATGTCACTTTTCAAATTTTATTTACCTCTTTTCTAATTTTATAAATTTAAAAAAATTTTATAAAATTTAATTAAATATCAAAAACACCAATATACGGCAAGTTTCTATATTCTTCTTGATAATCTAGCCCGTATCCGATAACAAATTCGTCTGGAAGATCAAATCCAACGTAGTCAGCTTGGATATCAAACTTTCTTTTTTCGACTTTGTCTAACAAAGTAGCTATTTTTATACTACTTGGATTTCTCTTAAGCAACAAATCTCTAATATATCCGAGAGTTAAACCGCTATCTAAGATATCTTCAACGATTAGAACATCATAGCCTTCGATATCCATATCTAGATCTTTTAAAATTTTAACAACACCTGTCGATTTTGTCCCTCCGCAATACGTCGAAATCGACATAAAATCGATTCTCATGTGTAAGTCAACAGCTCTCATCAAATCAGAAATAAAAAGTACAGAACCTTTTAAGACACTAATCATAAGTAATTTTTTATCTTTATAGTCTTTTGTTATTTGAGCTCCTAGTTCCCGAACTCTATTTTTAATTTCTTCTTCTGTTATAAGTATTTTTTTTACATTGCTGTGCATAAAGTTTTTACCCCTTTTTTATTTTATAAATTTAATATAAAAACAAAATATTTTTTGTCTGTGAACTGACGTTAACTCTTTCGTCGGAGCCAAAATCTTGAACCCAAATAACTCCAAGAGCATCACAAATAATTAATATATTGCTTCTATCTTCTTCTGATATTTTTTCTTCGTTGAATAATTTTTTTAAAGATTTTGTAACTTTTCGATAAGCCAGTTTTATTTTGTCGCCGTCTTTTCTATATCTTAAAATCGGCTCACCTGAAATTTTATCAAGATCAATACATTTTTTTAAAATAGACTTATCTTTTTTTATTTTTTCTTCTAGCTCACTATATTTTATTATATCAAAATTAATATAATCTTTAGTATTATTATCAAATAATTTAATATTCAAGTCTTTTTTTAAATTTTTATTAATTTTTTTTATCTCAAAATAATTATTATTTTTATAAATATAATAATTATTATTAATCATCAGTCTTCTTGTATTTTTTTTCTCAAAAATAAAATTTAATATTATTTTTATTTTTTGATAACTATAAGGCAATTTATAAGACTTTAAAATCAATTTGATAACTCTATTTTTTATATTTATCTCATACTTTTCAAGCTCTCTTATAGAATAATAGTAATAATAATTATTATTATAAGATATTTTTTTTAAAATATCAAGAGCAAGCTTTGATAAATATTCTTCGTCTTTTAATATAATATCACAATTTCTGTTAATTGTCGATGTGAAATTCGGATTTATTTTTGAAATAACAGGAATTATTCTGTGTCTAATCAAATTTCTATTATAGTCTATCGACAAATTAGAACTATCTGTCATGTATATTAACAAATTTTCTTTACAATATGTTTCGATATCTTGTCTTGTAAAATCTATAAACGGTCTTATAATATTATCCCGAGATTTTGGAATCCCACAAAGGCCTTTTAGGCCAGCACCTCTAATTAAATTTAAAATAACTGTTTCGACGCTATCGTTAAGATTATGAGCCGTCGCAATTTTGGCTTTATATTTTTCACTACATTCGTTAAAAAATTCATATCTAACATATCTACCAAGCTCTTCTATCGACTTACTACTTTGTTTTGAAAGCTTTATTAAATCTAAATTTTTTTCTAAAAGCTTTATATTTAATTTATTACAATAGCTTCTTACAAATTTTTGGTCTTTATCAGCTTCTTCGCCTCTGAGCCCATGATTTATATGACAAGCGATTATTTTTAATTTAAAATAATCCGAAAGTTTATATAAAAAATAAGTCAGCGCAACTGAATCTGCGCCTCCCGAAAGCCCGACGATAATATTATCGCCGAAGTTTATCATTTCAGATATATTTTTTGTTATTTGATTAT
>JAGAUG010000008.1 GCA_017828935.1 Oscillospiraceae bacterium
ATTATAAAAGTCAGCTTTGATCCCCAAAAAGGACACGAACAAGCTGGCTACCGCCCGGCAGTAGTAGTAAGCAATGATTTTTTCAATCAGAAAACCGCAAATAAACAAAAAATCATATTCTAATATTTATTATAATATATTTTTTATTATAAATCAAGTGTTTTTATAAAAAAATTTTTAGTAAATTTTTATATTTAAAATCTAAAAAATCGTCTCTGATACTAGAGACGATAATTATTTCAAAAATATTTACAGATTTTTTTATTTATTTTTTGACCTTCGCTGCTTATTATTCAAATGCTTTTTTAAATCAGACAACTTCTGTTCGCTCGTTGTCTTAAATTTTTTCATCATATCCTCAAATTGCTCTTCTTTATTTTTAAATTGCTTTTGACTTGATTTATTTATTTTATTAATTTTATTTTTATTTTCTTGTTGATCAATATTTCGACTCTCAGGATCTTTTTTATTTAAAACTTGCTTAATAGATAGACCTATCTTTTCGTCTTCTATTTTTATTATTTTAACTTCGATAATATCGCCAACTTTAACAACATCAGACGGCATCTTTATATACTTATTTGATAACTCCGATATATGTACAAATCCTGTCTTTCCTCCACCAATATCAACAAAAACACCTATCTTAATAAGCTTAATAACCCTTCCCTTTATTAAATCTCCAATTTTAAATTCCATCAAAAAAACGATCCTCCTAGATTTTGCTATTATATTATTTTTTATATTATTATTTAGAAGATATATCTATAAAAACTCTTTCGTCTTGAGAAATAAAATCTAATTTTTCTCGAGCAACGCGCTTTATATATTCGTCGTTTGTTTCAAGCTCAATAATATTTTTATATTCTTCGTTTGTATCTATTTGATCTTGATATTTTTGTTTTGCTATCTCAAGTTGCTTAGTTTGCTTTTTTATTTCTACTTGAGTAAAAACAATATTCCAAATACAATAAAAACAAAATATAAAAAAAATAAAATTAAAATACGACTTTTTATTTTTTTTCAATTAAATTTACTCCCTAAAAATTTATAATTTTGTTTTTTAAAACTATATAATAATAGCTTTTTTAATTATAATAAAGCGATACTATTTCTTGTTTATTAACGTCAATAAGTCCTTTTGTCGTCATCTTAATTGACGGTATTACAGAAAGACTTACAAACGCCATATTCATAAACGGCTCAATTTTTTCTGATACACCAAGTTTATAAACAGCAACTCTTATTTTTTTATTAAGATCTATTATCTTTTCGCCTGAAAGATCCGTCATCAGCCCCGCAATCGGCAACGGCAAGCTAGCAACAACTTCTTCGTCTGATACAACAACGTTTCCGCCATTTTTTCTAATATGATTCGCTGCTATTGCCATATCTATATCATTAGTTCCGATAACGATAATATTGTGAGAATCATGAGATACAGAAGACGCGATAGCTCCTTTTTTAAGCCCTATCCCGCTAATAAACCCGAGACCATTATGTCCTGTATTTTTATGTCGTTCTATAACAGCGAGTTTTAAAATATCTCTTTCTAAATCGACGCCGTTATCCTTGTCCCAATTAATTTCAAATATTTTCTCGTTTGTAATAAGTTGACCTGGAAGAATCTCTATTACTCTACATTTTTTACTTTTTGGCTTAATATAAAAATCTTTTTTATCAAGCTTATTTACATGAAACGAATTATTAACTGTTTCAAATAGCTTCGGCGATATCTTTGGTTTATCAAATATTTTTACTTGTTTTTGTGTTACAACTTTTTCGCCAGAATAATAAACATCTTCTATATCGACTGAGTTTAGATCGTTAAGTACAACTAAATTTGCTCTATAACCAGGAGCTACAGCCCCAACATAAGAGATACCAAAACACTGCGCTGCTTGTATCGTCGCCATTTGGATCGCAGTAATAACAGATTTTCCGTTTTTCACTGCAAGCCTTATAATATTGTCAATATGTCCCTCTGTCATTAAATCTAAAGGATGACGATCATCGGTTACGAGAATACACCTACTATTATAAGGCGCCTCAAACAAACCAAGTAAATTATTAAGATTCCGCGCCGCCGTTCCTTGGCGAATCATAATCCACTGTCCTTTTTTAATTTTTTCAATCGCCTCTGAAATATTCGAACATTCGTGGTCGCTTCTTATTCCTGCTGATATATACTTATCAAGTTCTTTTCCTAAGAGACAAGGTGCGTGTCCATCTATAAGCTTTCCAAGCTTTATCGCATCGTTTATTTTAGCGTGTACCGATGGACTATCATAAATTACTCCAGGGTAATTCATCATCTCTGCGAGACCTAAAACTTGCGGATACTTATACAGTTTTTTTATATCTTTTGCCTCAAGGGTTGCTCCTGATTCATCAAAAGGCGTCGCCGGAACACAAGAAGGCAACATAAAATATATACTAAACGGAATATTTGTACTTGCTTCTATCATATATTTGATTCCGTCAACACCACAAACATTCGCAATTTCATGAGGATCAGCAACTATCGCGGTTGTTCCTCGACTTAAAACAATTTTCGAAAGCTCATAAGGTGTAAGCATCGTACTTTCAATATGAATATGACCGTCTATAAATCCCGGACACAAAAATTTACCGGTGATATCTTCTACTACGTCTGCTTCTGTTTTATTATATTCCCCAACACCAATTATTTTTTCGTCTTTAATTAAAACATCAACTTTTTCAAGCTCTCCAGTAAATACATTTACAACCGTACCACCATATAACAACCGTTTCACAAGTACCCGCCCCCATTCGTTATATTAATAAATAAATCCAGTAATATAAAATATAATTTTATTGCCTATTTTTTTATTTTTACCCGAACAAAAATAAAATTTCTAATCACTGGTCTATAATTTTATTTTTTATAAAACTATGTTTAAGAAAATTATACACTATATCTATCCTGTTTTTCAATAGCTTTTTTAAAAAATTTACGTTTTTAATAAAAAATTTTGTTAAATTAACAAATATAACTTTAAAAATACACAAAGCAAATTTATATATTGGCCTTACTATAGTCCTTAAAAATAAATTAATAACAAAAACTATTAATTTAACAACAAAATTGCTAACAGATAATTTATATAATATAAAACCTATCAGTTGGCCAATTAATATAAATAATCTAATTTGACCGTAACTTATATTTATCAAAAAACTATAACTAAAAATTGCCGAGATACAAAAAAACAATATATCTTCTATGAATACAAAAATATTATTATGTTTTACTAATAATCTAAGTATTTTAAAAACATCAAAAACAAAACCCAATATAACGCCCAATAAAATAGATCTTAAAAAAAATATCAACTGTTCGCTAATTATTATATTCAAAAATATTTACTCCTATTTTTAATTTTTTTATTTTATAATTTTAGCCCAAAAATTCTTATTTTTATTTTTCGAAAAATTGTCATATAATATATTATTTACTGTCCCTTCGATACTAACGTCGCCTGTTTCAACGCTAAATTTATTTATTTTAAGATCTGAACCCTTGATAATTAAACTTCCCAACGTTGTAATCATCGAAACTGTATTATCATCAAAATTATCAATATCTTTAACTCCGGATATCATAATTTTTTTTCTGTTTTCTAAAATTATATTTTGAGAAGCTTTTGTATAATTATTTTGATTCATAAAAACTATCAATCTCCTTCAAGATAACATAAAACATAATAAAAATTTATATTATTATTAATTTTTATGTTATCTCAAAAGATTTTATTCTTAATTTTATTATAATTTTATTTTATATATTTTTAAATAATTATATAATTATTTTGTGCGTTTTCTTTTGTTGTATGTTCGTTTAAGTTAATAACTTTAATTCTTGTAATTTTACTTCCCATCGAAATTTCTATAATATCGTCTATTTTTACAACATAAGACGCTTTAGCGATTTTATTATTAACTGTTATTTTTTTTGCGTCACAAACTTCGTTAGCAACGCTACGACGTTTTATAATTCTCGAAACTTTTAAAAATTTATCTAATCTCATTTGTAATCTCAACCCCACTTATCAAAAACTAAAACAAAATCATATAATATAATAATAATTCTTAGAAAGGAGTGGCTCCCAAAATGGATAAATGTTACGGCGAGCGATTAATAACAGTCGCAACAGCTATTGTTTTTAAACTCGCTCAAGATCTAGACCCCGACCAACTTGGAATTATGGGCGATTTATTTTCTATTATTGGAGATCAACTTGGCTTATTAGCTGGAACAAAAGAAGCTTATAACGACTGTCATTAAAAATTTTGTTTTTTACAAAAAATCTTCAGCCGGTTGTATCTCTAATTTATTAAATTTTTTTATTGGGACTGTAATCGTCCTAACTATTCTATCTTGTTTTACACCACTAACTAAAATTCCGTTGTAATATCCTATTAATAAATCTAACATATTTTTGTGGTTTTCGCTTATATATTGATTTATATCTATATCTCGTTTATTATTAATAACATCATAAGCAACTTGCATCACAAAAAAATTGCTATTTTCTAAATTTCCAAAATTATCTCTCGACGCTCTAATTAATATTTTAGCTTTTTGATTTCGATTTTTTGCACCTTCGATATATTTTATTGCCAAATCGATCAGATCAGAAAATATCAAAAACAAGTGACTTGATTTTATTTTAGATCCTCTCAAATCAGCAACAACATCCAAAGTTATATTTTTATAATAACATTCTCTAACTTTTTTTCTAAGTAACATATTTACAATATCGTCGCCAACATAAAAAGTCATATCGCTTATATCAACAGTATCTTTTAGACAATTTAATATTTCTGTTTTTAAATTTTCGTCATAATCTTTATTATTATTTAAAATTAAAAAACAATCTATTTGATGTCTTAAATTTTTTTGTAGCGCCTTTATAAAATTCTTACTTTTTTCGAAAGAAACAGCTTCGATATGTGTTTGTTCGATTAAGTTATTTAGCTCTTTATCTAAATTTTTATATTTATTATTTAAATATTTAGTTTTATAAACAAATATAAAAATCCAACTAAAATATATAAATATAACTGTCGAAATAAAATATATATCCATCTTCTAAATCCGCCCTCAGTTGTTTTTATATTATATTTATTATTTTAAATGGCTACTGACTATAAAACTTTATAATCAGTAACCATTTTTTGTAATCTATAATTTGTAATCTATTCGTTAATATTAAAAATTAAATTTTTTATTATTAAATTTTTTAGTTAAAATATTATATAGTTAATTAATTTATTTACTCGCTAACATACGGAAGAAGCGCTAGTTGTCTAGCTCTTTTTATTGCCGTTGTAAGCTCTCTTTGGTGAGAAGCGCAAACCCCAGTAACTCTTCTCGGCAAGATCTTAGCCCGATCCGAAATATAACGTCTTAATTTTTGAACGTCTTTGTAATCTATAGTTTCCGACTTGTTAACACAAAAATTACAAACTTTCTTACGGTTTCTTCTCATCATATTCCTCTCGCTACGATCTGCATTAGAATTTCTTTGCATCCACAAAAACCTCCTCTCTTGTTTTTTATATTTTATTAAAACGGTAAGTCATCATCGTCTTCAATTTCTTCAAAACTACCGGTATCTAAATTTTCAAACGAACCAACACCAGCTTCAGAAGCTACGCTACCAACACCCGAAGGTGCAAAGCCAGCTGAAACACTTGGTTGCCCAGCGTTATAAAGACCCGATGAGGCCGCCTTCTCTCCTGTAAAGCTAACGTTCTCAGCAATAATTTCGCTAATCCTTTGCTTCGCTCCGTTTTTGTCAATATACTCTCTATTTTCTAACCTGCCGTCTATTAAAATACAATTTCCTTTTTTGAAATACTTACAAATAAATTCTGCTTGACCTCTCCAAGCAACAACATTAAAAAAATCCGTCAGTCTTTCTCCGTTTTTATTAGTATAAGAACGGTTTACTGCTACAGAAAAGCTTGTCACAGAAACATTTGTCGGCGTATTTCTAAGTTCTGGGTCAGCTGTAAGCCTACCCATTATTACTATCCTACAATACATAAACACTGCCCCGTCTTGTTAAATAAAATTTTTGTTAATAAATAATTTTATATTAGTCTTTTTTTATTATTAGAGAACGAAGTATCCCATCTGTAATTTTATAAACTCTGTCGAGTTCCGCTGGGAACTTTGCGTCGCTAGTAAAGTTAATTAAGACATAATATCCTTCTCTTTGATCGTCAATTTCGTAAGCCAACTTACGCTTACCCCACTCTTCGATCTCTCCATCGATAGTCGCGTTGGTTTCGATAAGATTTTTAAATTTCTCAACAAGAGAAGCTATTCCTTCTTCCCCTAATTTTGTACTAATAACCATCACTGTCTCGTAAGATATTTTTGTCAAACTCAGCACCTCCTTCTGGCCTTTTGACCCGTTTATTAAAACGAGTAAGGATTTTAATATTTAAATATTAAAATATTAAATAAATACAAATAAAATTAAAATTCAAAAAACAATTTTCGAAATTTAATTTATATAAATATTATATCATTATTCAAAATATTCGTCAACTTTTTTTATAAAATTATTATAAAAAAAATTTTATAATAGACATAAAATTCCCCCGCTATTGTAAGACCCTACAAAAAAATCATATATTTTTTAGAGTCTCACGATAAAATACGGAGGAATTGTATTAATTTTATATTTCTAAAATAACTAATATTTTTTTAATAATTTATTTTTTTATAGAACTTTCATAAGATTCTATCATCTTTTTAACCATTCGTCCACCAATTGAACCAGCTTGTTTAGCAGTAAGATCTCCGTTATAACCTTGTTCTTTTAAGTTTACGCCAACTTCCTGTGCTGCTTCCATCTTGAATTTATCTAAAGCCTCTCTAGCGCCCGGTACTACAATTTTATTTCCTTTTGAAGCCATTTTTAACACCCCTTTTCAAATTAAAATAAACTAAAACTAAAAATTTTAATTTAAAGCAAAGTTAATCTATATAAAAATATTTTTATAGTTTTCCTTTGCTTTAATATTATTAACTGTTTTATAAAAATTTACTCAAGTAAATTAATTCCAAAAACAAAAAAATTTTTAGAAATTTTTTAAAGTTGCTTTTTAAATAGCAACTTTTTTTAAAAACAGCGTTATTATTGAGGGGCTAAAAAAACAAGAGAAGCAACTTAACAAAATATTATTTTTTATTTTTAAAAATAGCTCGAAGCGCTTAATTTATATAATAAATTATAATTATCCGAGGTGTTACAAAGTTGCAAGAATTAATTTGTCAATTTATAAGACCAGATCTTCTAATTTTAGTTCCAGTTTTATTTTTAATCGGAAACTGGCTAAAAAAATCAACTATTAGAGATTACAAAATTCCGTTTATTCTCGGAACCATTGCTATTATATTATCTAATATTTATATATTACTGACGATTAATATTTTTAGCATCAGAGAAATTTTATTGGGACTTTTTGCTGGTTTTTGCCAAGGAATTTTAATTGCTGGAGCCAGTGTTTTCTTAAAACAATTAAAAATTCAATCAAATAAAAATTATAAATAATAAATTAAAAAGAGGTATTAATATGACGTATAAAATTATTCAAGACTTTATAAAATTAGGTTCAAAGTGTCGACCAGGCAAGAAAAATCCAAAAAAATGGATAGTTATTCACGAAACTGGGAATTCTTCTCCAAAGGCCGGCGCTAAAAATCATTCTAATTATATAAAAAATCTAGCTATTCAAAATAAAACTTATTTATCCTGGCACTACTCCGTTGACGACAAGGAAATATATCAACACATTCCAGACGACGAAATATCTTGGAACGCTGGTGACGGACAAAAAATTGGTGGCGGAAATATGGCCGGAATTTCTATTGAAATTTGTGTCAATTCCGGATCTGATTTTAAAGAAGCACTCAATAACGCCGCTTATCTAACAGGGTATTTATTATTAAAACACAATCTTGATATCAGTGCTGTTAAACAACATTTTGATTTTAGCGGAAAGAACTGTCCTCAAAAAATTAGAGAATCTAATCTTTGGAATGAATTTTTAAAAAAATGTGAATATTATAAAAAAGCGATAAAATTATAATTTATAATCATTTTTAGTTCTTAAAATTATTATATTATTATTTTAATCTATATCATCTACTGTTTTTATTAATATATATTTATATTTTGATTCTGCACAGGGTTCTATTTGGCTATCTATATCTTTTTTTTCTTCTATAACATCGTTACTATCTTCTTGGAAATCTTTTGAATAATAACACTCTATAATACTATTTATGTTCTTTCCACAAATACAACCGATATCGTTATAATATTGACCATCTTTTGATAATAATTTTCTTATTCCAGAAAAACACTGTATAATACTTCCTGCATTATATCCACAGATTCCTCCACTAAAATTATTGCCATTTCCATCTGTTGATACAATATTTACATCTTTACTAGTACACATACTAATTCTTCCCATTCCGATATTATATCCGCAAATGCCTCCACTATAGTTTCCATAATGTCCATTAATTGAACAAATTCTTGCTTTTTCACACAAGCACTCTATTATATTTCCTGCATCGTTATAACCACAAATCCCTCCAGCGTAGTTTGCTTCTTTTCCTTCCCTCGTTTTTATATATACGTTATTTACATTAATATTTTTTATTTTCCCTTCTGGTCCAAGAAACCCGAATAATCCTGCTGCATTTCGATTTTTACTTGAAATATCGCAATATATATTTTTTATATTTTTGTCTTGTCCATCAAAAGTTCCCGTATAAGAATTTTTTATATTATTTCCAATTGGTGTCCATTCTAAATTTTTTAATTTATCTACGTTGCTACCTTCGTTTTCAATAAGATCTAATAATATTTCTATCTCATCATCGCTCTCTATTATATTTATGTCATTTATTAAAGTCGCGTTAGCTCCTTCATCTTGTTTTATAGTCTCATGTGTTCCGTTAACTACTTTCGCGAACTCAAATAAGTCTTCTCTTGTTTCTATTTGATATATATTATTGCTATCTGTCGTTAAACCATTCACCCAAAAATTCAAACTTAAAAACGCCGTTATGAAAAATATTAAACACTTTATATTATTAAATAATTTACTTAATCTCAAGTTTTGGCTCATTTTTATACTCCCCTAATAATTTATTTAGATTTTTATCTAATCGAGTAAAATTATACACGAGTGCAATACAAACTGCCCCCGACTTTTTAATTAAGTCGGGGGCAAAAATTTTACAACTCAACAGACCCCGCCGCTAATAATCAAATTAGCTCGATAATCGCCATCTCTGCGGCGTCACCTCTGCGGTTTCCAATTTTGTATATTCTTGTATATCCACCTTTAACGTCGATATATTTAGGCGCTATTTCATCGAATAATTTCTTTACAACATCTTCTTTTGTAACGTAGCTCATTACTTGTCTCTTGTTGTGTAAGTTATTATCTTTAGCTCTTGTAATAATTTTTTCTGTAACACTTCTTACTTCTTTTGCTCGTGTAACAGTAGTTTCTATTTTACCTTTTTCTAATAAAAAAGTAACCATCGCTCTTAACATCGCTCTTCTGTGATCAGATGATCTACCAAGTTTTCTACTACCAGGCATCAAAATTCACTCCTTTACTTAATAATTTAATATTATTATTTAATTATTCTCCTTTGTCTGCAAAAGAAAACCCTAATGAATTTAACTTTCCAATGACTTCTTCTAACGACTTTCGACCTAAATTTCTAACTTTCATCAACTCATCTTGAGTTTTATCAACCAGGTCTTTTACAGTCTTGGCTCCAGAGCGTTTTAAACAGTTATAAGAACGAACAGATAAGTCAAGATCCTCAATGGTCATCTCAAGTAATTTTTCTTTTCCACCCATATTTTTATCCGTCATAATTTCTTTTTCTTTAACAGATTCACAAAGGCAAGTAAACAAATTAAGATGCTCGTTGAGTATCTTGGCCGCGTAAGAAACAGATTCTTCCGCCGAGAGTACACCGTCAGTCCAAACTTCAATTGACAGCTTATCATAATCTGTTATCTGTCCTACACGAGTGTTTTCAACTGTGTAATTAACTTTTAAAACTGGAGTATAGATACTATCTACTGGTATCATTCCGATACTGTACTCACCTTGACTTCTATTTTTCTCAGCAGTAACATACCCTCTACCTCGAGTAATATTAATTTGCATCTGTAACTTTGCACCCTTGTCAAGATAAGCTATGTGCATCCCAGGATCTAATATTTGTAACCGCGAATCTCTAATAATAGACTCCGCAGTAACTTCACCTTCGCCACTTTCATTAATATAAACAGTTTTAGATTCTTCATCATCTAAAAATTTAACTCTTAAGCCCTTTAGATTAAGAATAATTTCAACAACGTCTTCTTTAACACCAGGAATCGTTGAAAATTCGTGTTGGACACCATCTATCTCAATTGAACTTACTGCAACTCCTGGCAACGAAGAAAGTAAAACTCGTCTTAAACTGTTCCCCAAAGTCGTACCAAATCCACGCTCAAGCGGTTCTATAACAAATTTACCGTACGTTCCATCTGGTAGCAATTCAACCGCCTTAACCTCTGGTTTATCTATACTTATCAAGAACCTAATCCTCCCTAAATAAAAATATTAAATAACATATTATTAATTATTATTTAATTATTATTTAGAATAAAGCTCAACAATCAGATGTTCTTCGATATTGATATCTATATCTTCGCGATTTGGTAGCTCCACAACTTTTGAAACCATATTATCTTTATCAACATCAAGCCATTTAGGCTTAACTCTTGAGCTATTATTTTCAATAATATTTTTAATTTTGTCTAATGTCTTGCTTTTTTCAGCAACAGCAATAACATCACCTGGTTTTAATAATATCGATGGGATATTAGCTTTCTTGCCATTGAGAACAAAATGATTATGTCTAACAAGCTGTCTAGCTTCTTTTCTAGAGTCAGCCATCCCCGATCTATAAACAATATTATCAAATCTAGACTCTAAAATTTTTAATAAATTTTCACCCGCCATACCTTGCTTACGAGTAGCCATATCAAAGTATTTTTCGAATTGACCTTCTAAAACTCCGTAATAACGTCTAGCTTTTTGTTTTGCTCTTAGCTGAAGACCATATTCTGAAAGTTTTTTACGGCCTTTTCCGTGCTGACCCGGAGCTGAAGCTCGACGAGAAATAGCACACTTATCAGTATAGCATCTTTCGCCTTTGAGAAAAAGTTTTTCTCCTTCTCTACGGCACAATCTACAAACTGGTCCTGTATATCTTGCCATCTAACTTAACCTTCCGCTATCTTAAAAACTTAATATATATTAAATTTTTATTAATATAAAACTTAATTTTATATTACGCGAAAGCCGTCTCCTTTCTTGTTTTTTATATTTTAATATAAAATTTTATTAATATTTTTGTTTATTATTATACACGTCTTCTTTTTGGTGGTCTACAACCGTTGTGAGGGATCGGAGTAACATCTTTAATCATATTAACTTCAAGCCCTGCTGATTGTAGCGCTCTAATAGCTGCTTCTCTTCCTGATCCTGGACCTTTTACATAGACCTCTACTGATTTAAGGCCGTGTTCCATCGCTGCTTTTGCAGCAGTTTCAGCTGCAGTTTGAGCAGCAAAAGGAGTTGACTTTCTCGAACCCCTAAAACCAAGTCCGCCGGCACTAGCCCAAGATAAAGCGTTACCCTGAGTATCAGTAATAGTTACTATTGTATTATTAAAAGTTGACTGTATATGAGCGGCTCCACGTTGAACATTCTTACGTTTACCAGCTCTTCTTCTAGAAACTTTTTTTACTGTAGCTTTTGCCATATTAATTCACAACCTCCTTTATTTCTTTTTGTTTGCTATTGTCTTTTTAGGACCTTTACGTGTCCTTGCGTTAGTTTTTGTTTTTTGACCTCTTACAGGCAATCCTTTTCTGTGTCTGATTCCTCTATAACAATTTATCTCTATAAGACGTTTTATATTAAGAGCGACTTCTCTTCTAAGGTCACCTTCAACTTTAATATTTTTATCTATATATTCTCTGATCTTAGCTACTTCGTCTTCTGTTAAATCTTTAACTCTTGTGTCCGGATTAACTTCTGTATTTTCGAGTATCTTTCTTGACTTACTAAGACCGATTCCGTAAATATATGTTAGGCCAATTTCAACTCTTTTCTCGCGCGGTAAATCAACACCAGCAATACGAGCCATAATTACAACACCTCCATCATCAAAGTTTTTAGCCCTGTCTTTGTTTATGTTTTGGATTTTTACAAATTACCATAACCCTTGAGTTTCGTTTTATAACTTTACATTTTTCACATATGGGCTTAACTGAAGGTCTAACTTTCATCTAAAAAACCTCCTTGTCGTTTTATAAGCCAAAGTTTATATTGGCTTATTTTTTATTTTTAATTATTTACTTCTCCAAGTGATTCGCCCTTTTGTTAGATCATAAGGCGACATCTCTACTGTAACTTTATCACCAGCTAAGATTTTTATAAAATTCATTCTTAGCTTACCTGAAATATGAGCTAAAATTCTGTGACCGTTTTGAAGTTCGACTTTAAACTGAGCGTTTGGTAAAACTTCAACGACCTCGCCTTCGAGCTCTATCATATCTTCTTTTGACATATTAACTCTCCTCATAGCTAATTAAGATATATAAATTAATGTTTTAGATCTAGTATTATTTTTTTTAATTTTTTATTTGTTAAAGCCTCAAAATTTTTGTTAATCTCGTCGAGCTTTAAAAACATATTTGTTTTTTGTAAGTGTTTTATATTTTTTTTCTTAGGATTTTCTAATTTTCTTATCTTTCCATCTACGATATAGACAAATTGATCTTCGACTTTTATAACAACAAACCAATTATCTTTATCTCTTCCTGATTTTGATATTACTATTCTTCCTACTTGCATTTTTAAAACCCTTATAATAGCGTTAATATAATTGGCCCTGTATCTGTAATAGCAACTGTATGTTCAAAATGAGCTGAATACTTTCCGTCTTTTGTAACAACAGTCCAACCGTCATCTAAAGTTTTAACCTGACGAGCCCCCATATTAACCATAGGCTCAATTGCGATCGTCATCCCTGGCTCAAGTTTTTTCCCTTGGCCTGGAGAACCAAAATTAGGTACTGACGGCTCTTCGTGCATCTTTTTACCTATTCCGTGACCAACATATTCTCTAACAATACTAAAACCGTTCGCTTCAACGTAGCTTTGAATTGCGTTAGAGATATCTCCGACTCTATTACCAGCTATCGCTTTTTCTATCCCTAACTCTAAAGCTTTTTTTGTAACATCTAATAATTTTTTTGCTTCATCTGAGATATTTCCAACAGCGAAAGTTTTTGTTGTATCTCCATGAAATCCCTGATAATTCGTGACAATATCAACGCTAACAATATCTCCGTCTTTTATCACTGTTTTTCTTGACGGAATTCCATGAATCACCTCATTATTGACCGAGATACAACTACTGGCCGGGAAGTCATTATATCCCAAGCAAGCAGGCCTTGCATTTTTAGATTTTATATAGTCGTATATTACTTTATCTATATACAGCGTCGAAACTCCTGGTTTAATAGCCTTTCCAGCGGCTTCTAGCGCTCCTGCTGCTATTTCTCCGGCTTTTTTCATTAATTTTATACCTTCTGAGGTTTTTAAATATATCATTACTCTGATCTCAACACCTTATCAACTAAACTAGTCGTTTCTTCTAGAATATCTTGACCCTCAACGATTTTGAGTAAGCCTTTTGATTCGTAGTAATCTTTTAAAGGCTCTGTTTGATCGTGATAAACTTTTAATCTGTCAGATATAATTTTCGGATCATCATCATGTCTTATGATCAGACTTCCATCGCAATTATCACAAATATCTTGTTTTTTAGAAGGCTTATCTGTAATATGATAACTTGAACCACATTTGTTACAAACTCGACGCCCGCTAAGTCTTGAAATTATTTTCTCGTCCGGGACTTCGATACTAACAACTTTATTAATTTCGACTCCCATCTCGTCAAGCGCCTGCGCTTGAGCGATCGTTCTTGGAACTCCATCTAAAATAAAACCGTTTTTACAGTCTGGCTCAGACAATCTATCTTTAACAATAGAAATTATAACGTTATCTGGAACAAGAGCTCCTGAATCGATATAAGATTTCGCTTCTAGACCCAAAGGTGTTTCGTTCTTTAACGCCTCTCTTATAATATTGCCAGTACTAATAGTCGGAATATTATATTTTTTTGAGATTATTTCAGCTTGCGTTCCCTTTCCAGCACCAGGTGCTCCTAAAAGAATCAAACAAAGTTTTTTGTTTTCCAAGATATCATTTCCTTCCTGTTTATTTATTAATTTAAAAAATTTTTGACACAAACATATTTTATACTCTTATTTTTTATAATTATAAATTATAACAACACTACAAAATAATTAGTTAATTATATTAAATTAAAAAGCCTTTGTAATGTCTCATCATCATCATTGACTCTATTTGTTTAACTGTATCTAGTGCAACGCCAACGATAATCAAAACAGTCGTTCCTCCGATTCCTAGTTGCATCCCTGTAAACTTACCAGCTATAAACGGTAAAATCGCCATTACTCCTAAGAATAAAGCCCCAACAAAAGTTATTTTATTCATAACTTTTGAGATAAAATCAGCTGTTGGTTTACCTGGTCTAATACCCGGAACCGTTCCATTACTCTTTCTTAAGTTATTAGCCATTTCCATCGGATTATATTGAATCTCGACATAAAAATAACTAAAACCAATAATTAATAAAAACGTAAGTATAGCATACGGCCAAGAATTATAATTAAACGATTTTAATAATTTTCCAAACCAAGTTGTCGCTTTTTGGTCAACAAACATCTGTATTGTTGACGGGATCATAAGTAGCGACGAAGCAAAAATTATTGGCATAACTCCTGACATATTAACTTTGATTGGAATATGAGAACTTTGGCCACCATACATCTTTCTTCCAACAACGCGCTTAGCGTATTGTATAGGAATTCTTCTTTCCGCGTTTGTCATCCAAACAACGAAAACTATAATAGCTAAAAACAAAGCTATTATTAACGGAATCTTAAAATAACTACTTGTTCCTTGTTGTTG
The DNA here is from genome assembly GCA_017828935.1 of Oscillospiraceae bacterium. GTDB lineage: Bacteria > Bacillota > Clostridia > Oscillospirales > Ruminococcaceae > RGIG8779. The sequence goes on from JAGAUG010000008.1 coordinate 15,204, forward strand.
CGAATAAAGATATAATCTTGATATTATAGCTGGTCCTCTTGAAACGATCCCAGCGAATAAAATTATAGATATACCGTTACCTATTCCTTTTTCGTTGATTCGCTCGCCAAGCCACATAATTAAAGCTGTTCCGGCTGTAAAAACCAAAACAATAACTATCATAGCAAATACACCAGCAAACCCAGTTTTGTGAACTACTGCTCCTTGAGGTCTGAGCATCCCGTAATAAGCAAAAGCCTGGAGCAAACCTAGCGCAACTGTAGTCCAACGGGTTATTTTCATAATAACTTTTCTACCTTCTTCGCCTTCTTTTGAGAGTCTTTCAAGAGAAGGGATCGCAACACTTAAAAGCTGAATAACAATTGACGACGTAATATAAGGCGAAATTGAAAGAGCAAAGATCGTTGCTCGAGAAAAAGCTCCTCCTGTTAAGACATCAATATAGCCTAACATATTGTTGCCACCGCTCGCACTTATCATATTTTGTAACATTGTTGTATCTAGATACGGAATCGGAATCGCCGAACCCAATCTAAAAATAACGATTATCATAAGAGTATATAATAGTCTTTGTCTTAAATCTGCGACCTTCCACGCATCTCTAAAGACTTTAAACATATTATATCACCTGAGCCTTTCCTCCAGCCTGCTCTATCTTTTCTTTTGCAGCCTTAGAAAATGCTTTAGCTGTGATATTTAATTTTTTGTTTATGTCACCATTACCTAAAACCTTAACTCCGTCAAGAGTATCTTTAACTAGTCCTGATTTTATAAGCATCTCTGAATCTATATTTGCACCGTCTTCAAAACGATCTAGATCGCCTACGTTTACAACCGCAAATCTTTTCTTAAATATATTAACGAATCCTCTTTTTGGAACTCGTCTGTGAAGCGGCATCTGACCACCTTCAAAACCAGGTCTAACACCTCCACCAGAACGAGCATTCTGACCTTTGTGACCTTTACCGGCTGTTTTTCCGTTTCCGGAACCGTGTCCTCTACCGACTCTAAATACATCTTTATTTGAGCCTGGCGCTGGAGATAAATCATGTAATCTCATTTATGTTGCCACCTCCTAATTTTATATTTCACTAACCTCAACAAGATGAGCGATCGTTGCGATCTTTCCTCTTGTTGCGTCATTATCAGGCTGGATAGTCTCTTTACCCACTTTTCTAAGCCCTAGAGAAATAGCAGTGGCTATTTGATTATCTTTTCTGCCTGAAAGACTTTTTATTAATTTTATCTTTAACTCTGCCATTATTAACTCCTCCTTAGCTTAAAACTTTATCCGTTGTTATTCCGCGACAAAGAGCAACTTCGTCTATCGTTCTTAGCGATATTAAACCGTTCATTGCTGCGCTAACAACGTTACACGGATTATTAGATCTTAAAGACTTTGTTCTAATATCTTTAATTCCTGCCATCTCTAAAACTGCTCTAACAGGTCCACCCGCGATAACACCTGTTCCTTGAGCAGCAGGTTTTAAAATTACTCTTCCTGCTCCAAACTTACCGATAACTTCGTGAGGAATCGTTGTTCCTTTCATAGCTATTCTGTGTAAATTTTTCTTAGCGTCTTCAATAGCTTTTCTTACAGCGTCTGGGATCTCAGAAGATTTACCCATTCCGAAGCCAACAACTCCGTTTCCGTCTCCGACAACTACAAGAGCAGAAAATTTAAAAATCCTACCGCCTTTAACAGTTTTTGAAACCCTGTTAATATATACAACCCTCTCACTAAGAGATTTTGGGTCTATATTTAAAGCGTCAATCTTAGCCAAAAAATTCCCTCCTTAATTTAAAAAATAAAAAATTTAAAAATTATTAAATTTTATTAAAATTCAAGTCCGCCTTCTCTAGCGCCTTGAGCTAACTCTTTTACTCTACCGTGATATAAATATCCACCACGATCAAAAACAACTTTTGTTATGCCCGCTGCCTTAGCTTTTTTAGCGACTTCAAGACCAACTTTATGAGCTGCCTCTTTGTTGCCTCCTGCTCCACTAAAACTTTTTTCTAATGTTGATGCGCTAACTAAAGTAACTCCTTTTACATCATCAATGATTTGGGCATAAATATGTTTTGCAGAACGAAAAACATTAAGACGCGGTCTTTGAGCCGTCCCGCTGATCTTTGATCTTACTCTAAAATGTCTTCTGAGCCTAGCTTTATTACTATCTATTTTATTAACCATCAGATCAATTACTCCTTAAATTTATTTTTTGCCCTTCGCAGCTTTACCTTCTTTTCTAATAATTACTTCATCAACATACTTAATTCCCTTGCCCTTATATGGCTCAGGTGGTCTCTTTTCGCGAACTTCCGCCGCAAATTGACCAACTTTTTGTTTATCAGGTCCTGATATAATAATTTTATTAGCTGAAGGAACATCTATTTTTATCCCGTCAATCTCAGGAACTATTACTTGATGAGAGTAACCTAAATTCATAACAAGATTACTGCCTTGTTTTGCTGCACGGTAACCAACTCCGTTGATTTCCAGCTCTTTTGAAAATCCGTCAGTTACTCCTTTGATCATGTTAAATATCAATGTTCTAGTTAATCCATGTAAGCTACGATGTTTTTTATCGTCGCTTGGTCTTTCAACAACAACCTGGTTATCTTTTAGACTGATTTTTATATCTTGATGAAAATCTTTTTCTAATTGACCTTTAGGACCTTTAACTTTGACATTAACACCATCAATCTTTACTTCTATTCCGTTTGGAATTTCTATCGGTTGACGTCCTATACGTGACATTAATCTTAACCGCTTTCGCTGAAAATTTTTTCCAGCGTCCCTTTTCATCATGTCCAGCTGATTTATTTATCAGCCGATCGGTCTAACACTCAAGGGCTTAACTTATTAATATTTATATATATTATATAAATTAAAATAATAAAAAATTAATATTTTTTATTTCTTGCGGATTTCTCCTTTCTTGTTTATTGACCAATATCTATTTTTTTAATAAACTTACCAAACAAAAGCTAAAACTTCGCCACCAACTTTATTTTGGCGAGCTTTTTTATCTGTCATAACTCCTTTTGGAGTCGAAACAATCGCCACTCCTAAACCTCTCATAACTTTTGGCATCTCTTCGCAACTTGAATAAATTCTAAGTCCTGGTTTTGAAACTCTACGAAGACCTGTTATAACTTGAGATTTATGAGGTCCATATTTTAATGTTACACGAATAATTCCTTGCTTATTATCTGGTATTACTTCAAAACTTTTGATATAACCTTCATCAACTAAGATTTGAGCAATCGATTTTTTCATATTAGAAGCAGGAATATCAACCGTGTCATGTTTTGCTGAACTTGCGTTTCTGATACGAGTCAGCATATCTGCAATTGCATCTGTAATTTGCATAAACAGTTAACCTCCTTTACTCTTTGTGCTAAAATTACCAGCTTGATTTTTTTACTCCAGGTATTTCACCTTTATAAGCTAGATTTCTAAAACATATACGACAGATTCCAAATTTACGCAAATAAGCGTGTGGTCTGCCACAAATCTTACATCTGGTGTAAGCACGTGTTGAAAACCTCGGTGTTCTTTTCTGTTTTGCAATTAATGATTTCTTAGCCACAAAAAAACTCCTCTCTTTTTCAAGATCTTTTTTAAGATCTTTTTTTTAAATTATTTCGCAAATGGTGCACCCATAAGTGATAATAACTCATAAGATTCTTCATCTGTCTTTGCGGTAGTTACAAAACAAATATCCATCCCGCGTAATTTGTCAATTTTATCATATTCGATTTCTGGGAATATTAATTGCTCTTTGATCCCCATATTATAATTCCCGCGACCATCAAATGAATTCGCATTAATTCCTCTGAAATCTCTAACTCTTGGTAGGGCAACGCTGTATAATCTGTCAACAAACTCATACATCTTGTCACCTCTTAGAGTAACTTTTACACCAATAACCATACCCTGTCTTAATTTAAAGTTAGCAACGGACTTTCTTGATTCACAAACAACAGGTTTTTGACCAGTAATTTTTGCTAAATCGCTCATAACTGAATCGATTACTTTTTTGTTGTCGCGAGCTTCTCCGCAACCAACGTTAATAACTACTTTCTCAAGCTTAGGTATTTGCATCACGTTTTTATAATTAAATTTTTTCATCAAAGCTGGTGCAACTTCTTTAATATATTTTTCTTTAAGTCTGGTAGCCATCCTACTCACCCCTTTGTTTTAAACAAAATTATTAATAATTTATTTTTATTTAGAATGTCTCTTGACAATCTTTGTGCTTACATACTCTTTGTTTTTTTCCGTCTTCTAATATTTTTGTTCCAACTCTAGTTGGCTTTCCACACTTAGGACAGACCAACATCGCCTTACATGCATACATTGGAGCTTCAGCTTTAATTAAGCCGCCTGCGTCACCCATCTTTCGAGGTTTAACATGTTTTGTAACGATATTACATCCTTCAACAATGATCTTTCCTTCTTTTGGACAAACTTCAAGCACCTTGCCTTTTTTGCCTTTATTCTTGCCAGACAAAATTTGCACCATGTCATTTTTTTTGACATGCATTTTTGTTCTCACTTTAAAATCACCTCCAAATTAAAGCACTTCTGGAGCGAGGCTTAATATCTTAAGATATTCTTTTTCACGAAGCTCTCTCGCAACCGGCCCAAAGATACGTGTTCCCCTTGGGTTTTTATCATCTCTAATAAGCACAGCAGCATTCTCATCAAATTTAATATATGTCCCGTCGCTTCGTCCGATCCCCTTACTTGATCTAACTACAACGGCTTTAACAACGTCGCCTTTTTTAACACTGCCGCCTGGCGTCGCCTTCTTAACAGAAGCTACTATAACATCTCCGATATTAGCGTATCTTCTACGTGAACCACCCAATACTTTGATACACATAATTTCTTTTGCTCCTGTATTATCTGCAACTTTAAGACGTGTTTGCATTTGTATCACAAAGCAACCCTCCTTCCAGCAAAATAATTATTTAGCTTTTTCAATTATTTCAACCAAGCGCCATCTCTTATCTTTCGATAAAGGCCTTGTTTCCATTATTAGAACTTTGTCTCCAATTTTACACTCATTTTTTTCGTCATGAGTTTTAAATCTAACAGTTCTTTTTACGATTTTTTTATAAAGCGGATGTTTCACGCTATCTTCTATAGCAACAACAACAGTTTTATCCATCTTGTCGCTAACAACTTTTCCTACCCTAGTTTTTCTTAAATTTCTTTCTAACATACTTTTACCGACATCTCCTTTCGTTTAAGACTCTCATTAAATTTTTAAATTTTTGTTTCACATGAAACATTTAAAATTTAGTTTGATTTACTCTCGCCATCCATCTCTTTCATGATAGTCTTAACTCTAGCAATATCTTTCTTTACGGCATTAATACGCATCGGATTCTCTAATTGATTAATGGCGTGTTGAAAACGAAGGTTAAAAAGTTCAGCCTTAAGGTCCGCTAATTTTTTATTTAATTCTTCAATAGATAACGAACGAATCTCTGTAGACTTCATTACTTTTCACCACCCATTTCTTCTTTCTTTATGAATTTACATTTTACTGGAAGTTTGTGACTAGCGAGTCTCATAGCCTCTCTAGCAAGTTCCTCTGAAACTCCAGCAATTTCGAACATAACTCTTCCAGGTTTTACAACAGCAACCCAAAATTCAGGTGAACCTTTACCAGATCCCATTCTAACTTCTGCTGGCTTTTTCGTTACTGGTTTGTCTGGGAATATTTTAATCCAAACTTGACCTCCACGTTTAATATAACGTGTCATCGCAATACGAGCAGCCTCTATTTGGTTAGATGTGATCCAACATGGGCTAAGAGCTTGTAACCCAAACTCTCCGTTTGAAACAACATTTCCTCTTGTTGCCTTGCCTTTCATTCGGCCTCTGTGAACACGTCTATATTTAACTCTTTTTGGTAGAAGCATTGTTATTCGGCCTCCTTCCATGTGTACGAGGTTTTCTCTCTCCAAAATTCGATCTTCTGTCTTGTCTCTTTGGCTTTTCTACTTCTTCTTGAACCTTACCTTTTAGAACTTCACCAGTGTAGATCCAAACTTTAACACCAATTTTGCCGTATGTTGTGTCTGCTTCAGCGAAGCCATAGTCGATATTAGCTCTTAAAGTCTGCAATGGTATTGTTCCCTCATGATAATGCTCTGTTCTTGCAATTTCAGCTCCGCCAAGACGACCAGAAACAGCAACTTTAATTCCCTTTGCTCCTAAGCTCATCGCTCTTTGAATAGATTGTTTCATCGCCCTTCTAAAAGAAATTCTTCTTTCTAACTGAGCAGCTATGTTTTCAGCAACCAACTGAGCGTTTTTATCTTGTTGTTTAACTTCTATAATATTTACAAAAACGTTTAATTTTTGTTTTCTGTCTTTATTTACGATCTTTTCAATATCGTTTTTTATAAGATCTATTGTCTTTCCACCTTCACCAATTACTCTTCCTGGCTTTGAGCAATGGATGTTAACTCTTATTTTCGTCGCGTCACGTTCGATTTCAATACGTGGCACTCCAGCATCATATAACTTTTTCTTGAGAAACTTACGGATGTTATAATCTTGGACTAAAATATCTCCGAAATCTTTATCGTTAGCAAACCAACGAGAACTCCAACTTTTTATAACACCAACTCTCAACCCATGTGGATTTACTTTCTGTCCCATAGTTTACCGTTACACAAAACTTATAAAATTATAAAAAATTATAATTTATGTTTGTTTCCCTGTTCACAGTGTCCATAAAATATGTTGGTCTAACACTCCCAGGGCTTAAAATCCCGTGTTTTCCACGGTATAAACTGATTAATTTATTTTTTTAAATTTTATTTATAAAATTAACCAGCCAACGGCCTCTCTCCTTTCTTTATCTATTGACCAATATCTATTCTCTTTCTTTAACTGCTAATGTAACATGTGATGATCTCTTTAGGATTCTGTGAGCTCTTCCAAACGAACCAGGTCTGATTCTCTTTAAGATCGGACCAGGACAAACAAAACATTGCGAAATATAAAGAGCGTCTGCTTCCATATTATGATTATTAACCGCGTTAGCTACCGCTGATCTAAGTAGCTTTGAAAGTGGCTCTGACGCTGCTTTTGGCGTGTATTTTAAAATCGCTAAAGCTTCACCTACAGGTTTGTTTCTAATTTGATCAAGAACAATTTGAACTTTTTGAGGAGATATTCTATAATATCTCAAATAAGCTTTCGCTTCCATAAAATTTCCTCCTTCCAAACACATTTATAGATTTATTTTCCAGTGTTAGATTTTTTCGATCCTGCGTGACCTTTAAATGTTCTAGTCGGAGCAAATTCACCCAATTTATGACCAACCATATCTTCAGTAACATAAACCGGAATATGTTTTCGACCATCATGCACTGCGAAAGTGTGTCCTACAAAATCTGGGAATATTGTCGACGCTCTGCTCCAAGTTTTTAAAACTTTTTTTTCTCCTTTTTCGTTCATCTCAAGTACTCTTTTCATCAAGACCGGTTGAACAAAAGGCCCTTTTTTAAGACTCCTACTCATAAAATTATATGCCTCCTTTCGCTAAAAACGCTATTTCGCACCACGACGTTTAACAATAAATTTATCTGTTAAATTACGTTTCTTTCTTGTCTTATATCCAAGAGCAGGTTTACCCCAAGGAGTAACAGGTCCACTTCTTCCAATAGGAGCTTTTCCTTCTCCTCCTCCGTGAGGGTGATCACAAGGGTTCATAACAGAACCTCTAACTGTTGGTCTGATTCCCATATGTCTCTTTCTTCCCGCTTTACCAACGTGTACGTTCTCATGATCTGTGTTACCAACCTGACCAATAGTTGCCATACAACCAATTGGAACGTTTCTTAGCTCTCCAGAAGGAAGTCTAATAAGCGCAAACCCGTTTTCTTTAGCCATCAGCTGCGCCATTATTCCCGCACTCCTTGCTAACTGACCTCCCTTACCCGGTTTTAACTCAATATTATGAATAAACGTACCTACTGGGATGAATTCTAACGCTAATGCGTTACCTGTTTTTATATCAGCGCCGTTGCCTGATTCAATAACATCTCCAACTTTTAAATCGTTTGGAGCTAAAATATATCTTTTTTCTCCGTCTTGATATTCAACCAAAGCAATGTGAGCTGATCTGTTTGGGTCGTATTCCAACGTCAAAACTGTTGCTGGAACCCCAACTTTATCTCTTTTAAAATCTATAATACGATATTTTCTTCTACAACCGCCACCTTTGTGACGAACTGTTATACGACCTGTATTATTACGACCAGAGTGTTTCTTTAGAGTAACTAAAAGACTTTTTTCTGGCTCAACTTTTGAAAGCTCTGAGTAATTAATAACTGTCATATGTCGTCTTGACGGTGTAGTTGGTTTATAACTCTTGATAGCCATTAAATTGGCCCACCCCTTTCTTTAAAATTTTTTATTAATTTATTTTATTAATTCATATTTTCAAAAAATTCTATGCCTTTTGAGTCAGGCTTTAGTGTTACAATAGCTTTTTTCCAACTAGGAGTAAAGCCCTTGTTTGCACCAACACGCTTTTCTCTTCCGCGAACATTCATCGTGTTAACTTTATCAACTTTTACTCCAAAAAGTTGCTCTATTGCCTTACCAATTTCGATCTTGTTAGCGTCTTTGTCAACTTTAAAAGTATATTTTTTAAGAGCCATATTATTCATCGAAGATTCAGTAATAATAGGCTTAATTATAATATCGTGCGCTGTTTTCATCCGTCTTCAACTCCTTTTTTATATTTCGCTTATATTTGTTTATAAGTTTCTTCTATCTTGTTTATTGCATCTTTAACGATTATTAATTTTTCGTGGTTAAGTATGTCATAAACATTAATAGTATTAACTAAAGTCGTTGTTACACCAGGAATGTTAGCTGCACTCTTTTTAATTTTATTATCTGGCTCCGACATAACTATTAAAGTCTTTTTGTCTACTCCTAGTTTCGAAAGAACTTCTATCATTTGTTTTGTTTTATATTCTTCAAAAGATAGCTTATCTAAAACAATAAAATTACTCGAAATAATTTTAGAAGATAGAGCAGACTTAAGAGCTAAACGTTTAACTTTTTTATTAATAGAGTAACTATAATCTCTTGGCTTTGGCCCTAGCGCAACGCCACCATGACGCCATTGAGGAGCTCTTATTGAACCTTGTCTTGCGTGACCAGTTCCTTTTTGTCTCCAAGGCTTCTTTCCTCCTCCTCTTACTTCGCTTCTTGTAAGAGTCGATTGAGTTCCTTGTCGTTGATTAGCCAAATAATTAACAACCGCCATATGCATCACGACTTTATTAGGTTTAATTCCAAAAATTGTTTCAGATAACTCCATCTTTGAAACAACTTTTCCATTCATATCAAAAACATCTACCGTTGGCATCTTAACATCTCCCTTCTTTAAGATTTTTTAACACTATCAGTAATATAAACTAATCCACCTTTTGGACCCGGAATAGCACCTTTTAAAACTAATAAATTATTTTCTAAATCAATTTTAACTATATTTAGGTTTTGAACTGTTACTCTTTCAGCTCCTAAGTGACCTGGCAACTTCTTGCCTTTCATAACTCTTGAAGGGTCACTACAAGCTCCCATAGAACCCGCGTGTCTAACAACTGGTCCACTACCGTGAGACTCTTTTAGTCTGTGGAAGTTCCATCTTTTTATAGCTCCAGCGTAACCTTTACCTTTACTTGTTCCAACAACGTCAACGCTGCTTCCAACTTCAAACGAGTCAACTTTTATAATATCTCCGATATTAAAGTCGCTACAGTTATCTAGCCTAAACTCTCTCAATTCTTTTTTGAGAGCCAAATCATATTTTGAAAAATGGCCTTTTAAAGGTTTATTAACAGTCTTTGGTCTTGCGTCTCCAAAACCAACTTGAAGAGCTTCATAGCCGTCGTTCTCTATTGTCTTTTTTTGAGTAACAACACAAGGCCCTGCCTCAACAACAGTAACTGGGATCACTTTTCCAGTTTCATCAAAAAGCTGTGTCATTCCAACCTTCTTGCCAATTATACATTTTTTCATAGTTAATTTCCTCCTTAGGTTATTGGTTGAATCTCTCAACATGACCCTCTAGATAAACTAAATCATTTTAGCATCTAGACACTAATTCGATATCAATCCCAGCAGGTAGCTCTAAACTAGACAAAGCTTTTACTGCTTCTTCCGTTGGTTTAATAATATCGATTAATCTTTTATGGGTTCTCATCTCAAATTGTTCACGACTGTCTTTGTGTTTGTGAACAGATCTAAGAATCGTTATGACCTCTTTTTTTGTTGGCAACGGTACTGGTCCAGAAACTCTAACACCGTAACGTTTAATCATATCAACTATTTTTTGAGCCGACATATCAACTACTTCGTGATCATAACCTTTTATTTTTACCCTCATTTTTTGTTGAGCTGCCATTATTAACCGCCTCCTTAATATATTTTTTATTATTAGGATAACGACTGTGAGTTTTTTGTTTTCTCTAAAAATCTAAATAATTAAAACCTAGCCTGGTGTTTCATAATTTTATATAAAAAAACGGATAACTCATTACACAAACTCAGCCAAATAAAAAACAGCTAAATCCATATAAAACTAGTTTATCCGACAAACACTTTGGTTGTTTTCTTACGCAACTATTTTAATACAAAAAACTTTGCGTCTACTCACCACATAACTATAAGCTATGAGAAAACATAATTGAAATTCACACTTAATTAATTTAAAATAATCAACTATAATTTTTATATTATTTATTATTTTAAATCTTTAGCGAAAATTACCTGATAAAATCAGCAACCTCTCGCGTCATCGCACAAATATATACAGCCATACCATTAAATTATACCATATACATTTATAAATTTCAAGCTTTTTTTTAAAAAATTAAAATTCGTTATTTTATCTAATATTATATATATTTTTTATAAAATAACAACAAGCATTAAATCTAATTATTTTTCTTCAGTATCTGAAAGCGACGGCGAATAAGATCTTAAATATTCTTCGTTTTGAGTTTCTTGAGTTTCTTCTGATGAAGATATTATGTTATTAACCTCTTGACAAGGCTTACATACGTCTATATCTTCTTCTTTTAATTTATCGCCACAAACACTACAATACCTAACGTTTTTTTCTTCTAATGAATTATTATTAGTATCAGTATCTCCTATAATTTCATCACCAAAGCTTAAATTAGTATCATCATCTTTTTTATAACAACCAATAAAACAAGATGATATTAAAGCAGTAAATAACACTATTTTATAAAAATTATTTTCAAAAATCTTCTTATACATCAATTTATACTCCTTTTTTTAAATAGCGCAGGACACTCTCACGAAAAATTTTCTTGTGATAGCTCAACAAGATACAGTATTGTCATTTAGTACACAAACACGTTTTGGATTTATTTGAAATACTCAAAAAATATGATGTTATTACTGTTGATAGTTAGATAAATACTAGGTCGTTAATTTTATGTTTTATTGACTTCCATAAGAATACCCTAAAATATCGCTCTATTTTTTGTTATTTATTTATATAATTATTAAACAAAATTTTTATTTTATAAAACATACTCGGTCAATTACATAATCAGAATTTTCTATTTCTTTAAAATACTCCCATTTTGAAACATCTATTTTTATATTATTATAAGAATTTATTTGCTTTATTAAATCTCTTACAAAATCTCTTAATCCCTCTTGGATACCAGTACATACGGCCAAAGACAAAAAGTTTTTATAAATACAATCTTTTTTTAAGCCGTCTACGTCTATTATATTTATTACTCCAGTATCTCTATCGTAAGTAATATTTTCTAAATGAATATCCGGAAAAACCCAAGTTTCTATTTCGTCGCTTTTGTCTCTCTCAAAAAAATCTTTATATTCTTCACTTCCTGCTAATAATCTACTAAATACGTTGATATCTCCCTTTTTTTTATATACAGATTCGTACTCCGATACTTTATTGTTTTTATCTTGATTAAATATATAATCAAAAAACTTAGCTAATTCTGAGATTATATACTCTCTTTCGTCATCCGTCAAATTCTGATTTGATCCATCAAGCAAACTTTTTCCTGCATACTCTTCAACAATGTATTTTTCTTTTATTTTGCATATTTTTGGCACTCTTACATTTCCATCATAATATTTTATATCAGCGTAAAATTTTTGTAGCTCATCATAGACTTCTTGTTTTTCTTCTGTCCATTCAAGTAAACTATCTTCGTCCAATCTTTTCGGAATTTTCACAACATACTTATTGCCCTTTGAGTCTCTAGCTAAAAAAACGAAAAAAAAAGAACCTACTCCAATCGGACTTTCTTATTCTAAGATATAATCCGCCTCGCTTAATTCTTCAATAATTTCTGGCGAAAGCCTATTATCTTTATAAACATCAAGACTATCATTATCACCATAACTAAGATCTAATTCATCTTCTACTTTTGACCCAAAACAATTAATAAAACATGAACTAATCGCTACAGTACTTGATAAAGTAATCGCAAATAACTTTTTTAAATTCATATACTCTAAATATCTCCATATTATTTTAATAAATAATTATAATAAATAAATAACAATATATATTATAACATATCAAAAATAAAAAGTCAATAGGCAAATAAATATTTCTTAACACGTATCGTGTTTGTTTTACATGTTGTTTTACAAAAACAAAACAAATACAGGCCTTAAAAGTTTAAAGCCTGTCTTGTTTTTGATTTTATAATTATATATATATTATTTTATTAAATACTGCGGGTATTTTTTGTTCCACTGCTCCACAGTTAGAGAAGTCACTTCACCTTCTTTAATGTCTTCTACATTCGTCATTATACCATCTTTTTTTATTTTAAAACCACTACCTCTTAAATAATAACAATCTTTTACGGATTTCATGTTATGACCACAAACTACATTATATCGCAGTGTTGAATCTAATCCATAATCTCCTAACTTTGTTTTCTCTGTTTTACACTCTACTCTTCCAACTTTACAATTCACGATATTACTATGGTTAAGCCCACATATTCCGCCTATGTTATTATAAACCATTCCACTATCTTCACCTGTTATATTTAGTATAATTTTATCAACAAAACATCCACTAATACTTCCAAGATTAAACGCAGCAATTGGAGCTAAATTAATCTCCCTACCTGATATTTCAAACCGAGAATTTTTAACAATAACATTTTTAATTTCTGCTCCACGATCATCCCAATTCCCTACTGCTCCAAAAAGACCAACACAAAGATCGTTTCTATTTTCTATATATCCATTTTCTTCATAAGCACCTTCTTCTTTACACCACAATCCACTTATCGTTTTATTATTTCCATTAAATCGTCCAACATAAGGTGTCATCAAATCCTTTCCAATAGGAGTCCATTTCATAAGCTTTTTATAATCTATATTTCCTGTAATATCGCCTTCATTAACATTAATATCCGCCGTCAAAACCGCGTTAACATCTTCATGACCACTATTTACATACTCTGCAAACCAATACAAATTTCCTGCGTTAGAGATTTGATAAACTCCGTCAACAAACTCAGCCGGTTGATATTTACCGTCAGCACTTACTCCGTTAGCATTATAATTAACATTTAAATCAATATCACCCATCTGTATTACTAGTATTCTATGAGGCTCAGCAAACGAACCTTCAAAAGCTATTTCATTTTGACCAGGAATATTCTGTTTACTTTTAGTACCGTAATTCGCTCCAATATTAAACATGTTATCATTAATATCTTTTTCAACTACATAAGAACAATTAATTATTTCCCCATTATCTTTGTCTCCACAAATATGACCTATCAAGGCACCTTGTTCTTTGTCTTGAATAACACATTCTACAAAAGTTTCACTATCTATTATACTACCACTATCAACAAGTACTCCACAAAGTCCTCCTACTATAACTTTTTTTGCAGAACATATTTTTACTATACTACTACACGCTTCAACTCTAGAACCATCATTATTTCCTAATATTCCTCCAGCAGAATACGGTATTTCATTCATCGTATTATCGTTAAACAAAACATTATTTGCCTGACAATTAGATATCGTTGCTCCATAAGCATCTCCTGAAATAGCACCCACATATACTTCCTTATTGTCTATATCACTTGCTACAAAAAAAGAACTTTCGATAATTACATCGTGAATATTTGCACCATTACCAAGCGAACCAAATAAACCAGAGAAAGCTGCCCACTGATCTGTTGTAGTAACTACTTGATATATACCTGTTATAGTATGATTATTGCCATCAAACTCTCCTTTGTAACATCCGTATTTATTTCCAATAGATACCCAATTCTTAACACTATTTATAAACTGATCATCTGGAGAATTCCTCACTACAACTTGAGCTAAAAATTTATTATCAAAATCATTTTGACTCAATCCCCATTGAACATTAATATCAGCTGTTAAAACCGCGTCAACGTCTTCATGACCACTATTTACATACTCTGCAAACCAATACAAATTTCCTGCGTTAGCGATTTGATAAACTCCGTCAACAAGCTCAGCCGGTTGATATTTACCGTCAGCACTTACTCCGTTAGCGTTATAATTAACGCCGTTGCCTCCTTCTGATAAATCCAAATTTGGCTCCAATTCATCACTAAAACTCAAATTAGAATCTTTATCTTTTAAAGCCAACTCATCTTTCTTAGAACAAGCAACTAAGATCAAAGATACCATTGCAGTTGATAAAACCGCTATTGGCAAATTTTTTTTAAAAAACTTATCATTCATGTTTTTCAACATCCCTTCATTAATTTTTATCTCAGTTTTTATAACCGAGTATATTTATATTATAATTCATCTAAATCAAAATTTCAATACTTAAATTCAACAAAAAGCTCTCGGAAGGAACTTCCGAGAGCTAAAAACAATTCATGGCTCCTCAAGTAGGACTCGAACCTACGACCCTGCGGTTAACAGCCGCATGCTCTACCAACTGAGCTATTGAGGAATATTAATTCTAAAAAATAAATTTTAAACCTATTTTTC
>JAGAUG010000071.1 GCA_017828935.1 Oscillospiraceae bacterium
AATAAATTAAAATAAATTAAAATAATTTATAAATAGGGGGTAGATATTTTGAAAAGATTAGAAATAAAAGATTTAGTAAAAAATTATGAAAGTCTTGCTAATAAAGAAGTTGTTATTTGTGGTTGGGTAAAGACGATTAGAGACAGTAAGTCTATTGGATTTATTGAGCTTAATGACGGAAGTTGTTTTAAAGGAATTCAAGTAATTGCGCTAGAAGAGAAGTTAGAAAATTTTAAAGATATAATTAAACAAAATGTCGGAGCTGCTTTGATTGTTACAGGAAAAGTTGTTGTTACGCCTTCGGCGAAACAACCGTTTGAGATAAGTGCTTGTGAAGTCAAGATAGAAGGGACGTCTTCGCCTAATTATCCTCTTCAGAAAAAAAGACATTCTCTTGAATATCTAAGAAGTATTTCTTATCTTAGGCCGAGAACCAATACGTTTAGTGCTTTATATCGTGTTAGATCTGTTGCGGCCTTCGCTTTTCACAAGTTTTTTAACGAAAGAGGATTTGTTTACGCACACACGCCAATAATTACAGGAAGCGACTGTGAAGGAGCTGGCGAGATGTTTAGAGTAACGACTTTAGACGACAAAAATCCGCCATTAAATAAAGACGGCGAAGTTGACTATAGTCAAGATTTTTTTGGAAAGCTAACTAGCCTAACTGTTTCTGGTCAGCTAGAAGGCGAATGTATGGCTCTTGCGTTTGGAAAGATATATACTTTTGGTCCGACTTTTAGAGCTGAAAATTCTAATACAGCGCGTCATGCGGCCGAATTTTGGATGATTGAGCCGGAGATTGCGTTTGCGGATCTTAGCGACGATATGAAACTAGCTGAAGATATGATGAAATTCGCTATAAAATACGTTCTTGAAAACTGTCCGGACGAAATTAAATTTTTTAATGATTTTTATGATAAAGAGCTAATCGAAAGACTAAATTTTGTTGCAAATTCTGATTTCGGAAAAGTAACTTATACAGAAGCTATCGAGATTCTTGAGAAAAATAAAGATATTTTTGAATATCCTGTTTATTGGGGATGTGATCTTCAAACTGAACACGAGAGATATTTAACAGAAAAAATATTTAAAAAACCGGTATTTGTTATTGACTACCCAAAAGAAATAAAGGCGTTCTATATGAAATTAAACGACGATAATAAAACTGTTGCTGCGATGGATCTTCTTGTTCCTGGAGTTGGTGAGATTATCGGAGGAAGCCAAAGAGAAGATAGATATGACGTTTTAAAATCTAAGATGCAAGAGATGGGGATAGAACTTGAAAATTATTCGTGGTATTTAGATCTTAGAAAATACGGCGGAACTTCTCACGCAGGATTTGGACTCGGCTTTGAAAGATTTATTATGTATGTAACAGGAATTTCTAATATTAGAGATGTTTTACCGTTCCCGAGGACGGTCGGTACGGCTAAATTTTAAATATTATAAAATATTATAAATTTATAGATTGAGATTTTGATTAAGTTATGATTGATTTTTCTAATGTATTATTAAAGACAAAGTTTTATAATAAATTAGAGACAGCTATTAAAGACGATATGAGAAACATTGTGGTAGATAACACTTCTGTTACTCATATCGCTTTTATGGCTTCTTTAGTTTATCAAAAATTAAATAAAAATATTGTTATTATAGCGCCAGACGAAGTTTCAGGTTCTAAATTTGTAAGCGATATTAATAAAATATTAAACCAAGAAATAGCGGTTTTATTCAAATCTAGAGATATTATTCTTAGAAATATAGAAACCAGCTCTTTGGAATATGAACACCAAAGATTAAATTTATTATATAAATTATTAAATAAAAATAATATTAATATTATAGTAGCTACTATAGAGTCGTTGCAGCAATACTTGATGAGCCCTGATAAATATAAAGATTTAGTTTTTAATTTTAAAATCGGTCAAATAATTAAGATAGATGATTTATCTAAAAAATTAGTTTCGATAGGATTTGTTAAGAGAGATCAAGTCGACGGAGTTGGTCAATTTTCGGTTAGGGGCGAGATAGTCGATATATTTCCGCCAAATTTAGAAAGTCCTGTTAGAATCGATTTTTGGGACGACGAAATCGATAATATTTTTTTATTTGATCTTATTTCTCAAAGAAAGATAGATAATAAAATCGATAGTATTTTTATTTCGCCGGCGAGAGAAGTTTTATTAGATAATATAGATAATATAATAAATAAATTAAATATTTTAAAAAATAAAGTTAGAGACGAAAAAGTAAAACAAAATATAGAGCAAGATATCGAGAAAATAAATAATAATATTATAATAGACAATATAGATAAATATATTTCGATGATTTTCGAAGAAAAAAATTTTATAATTGATTATTTAGATGATCCAGTTGTTTTTTTAGCTGATTACGATAATATAGTTAAAGCTAGCGACAGTGTTTGGTGGCACTATATCGAAGAAATAAAAGAGCTCACAGAAGAAAATATTTTGACAAAAGAATTTGGATCTCATATTTTGTCTTTTGATTTAATACAAGATAAATTAAAAAAACATATAGTAATATATAATAATATGTTTGATAATTCAAGAAAATTTTTAAAAAAATTTGAAGAAGATAAAAAGACGGAAGTTATAAATTGTTATCAAAAAGAGCTGTCGCCTTGGGTTGGAAATTTAGATTTATTAAAAAGCGATCTTGAATATTATATAAAAAATAAATTTAAAGTTTTTGTTTTAGCTGGATCTGAAATTTTTACTAAGAATTTAATTAAAGATTTAGATATAAAAAATAATAATATTATTATTTCTAGTGGGTCGCTTTCTTCTGGAGTTGAATATTATTTAGATAAGATAGCTATTATAACGATTATTTCGTCTTTGGATTCAAATAAAGAAAACAAAAAAGAAAGTAGAGTTAAAAAATACAAAAAAAAGGCCGGAGAGATGGCGATTAATAGTCTCGAAGATATAAAAATAGGCGACTACGTCGTTCATATTAATCACGGGATAGGTCTTTTTGACGGAATAAATAAATTAGAAGTTGACGGCGTAATTAAAGACTATATAAAAATAAAATATTTGGGTTCAGATAGTTTATATGTTCCGGTTACTCAACTCGATCTTGTTTCGAAATATATCGGCAACAAAGAAGATAAAATAATAAAAATAAATAAATTAGGAGATCTAGATTGGCAAAAAAAGAGACATAACGTAAAAAAAGCTGTTAAAGATATAGCTAAAGATTTAATAAAACTTCAATCAGAAAGATTAAATTCAAGAGGCTTTGAATTTAGTAAAGATACTGATTGGCAACGTCAATTTGAAGACGAATTTGAATATCAAGAAACAGACGCACAAATAAGATGTATAGAAGAAATAAAAAAAGATATGGAAAGTTCTTACCCGATGGATCGGCTTCTTTGTGGCGACGTCGGAGTTGGAAAGACAGAAGTGGCGCTCAGGATGGCGTTTAAAGCAGTGATGGACAGTAAACAAGTAGCGATTTTAACCCCGACGACTATTTTAAGTTGGCAACATTATAATACTATTATTTCGAGATTAAAAGACTTTGAAATAAAAGTCGAAATATTATCGAGACTAAAGACTCCAAAGCAACAAAAAGAAATTATAAAAAAATTAAAATCCGGAGAGATCGAAATAATAGTTGGAACCCATAGATTATTACAAAAAGATGTTGAATTTAAAGATTTAGGGTTAATTATAATAGACGAAGAACAACGCTTTGGAGTTACTGATAAAGAGAAGCTAAAAAAACTTAAAAACAATGTTGATGTGTTAACTTTATCGGCTACTCCGATTCCGAGGACTTTAAATATGGCGATGAGCGGAGTTAAAGATATGTCGGTTATAGACGAAACTCCTCAAAATAGATTTCCAGTTCAAACATATGTTTTAGAGTACGACGATAATATAATTATTTCGGCGATCAAAAAAGAAATCAAAAGAAACGGGATGGTATTTTATCTTCACAATAGAGTCGAAACGATTGAACAGACGGCTATAAAATTAAAAAGACTGATTCCAGGACTTAGAGTCGTTACAGCTCACGGAAAGATGTCTCAAAACGAGCTAACAAAAATTTGGTCTGAGCTTTTAAACCACGAAGCTGATGTCTTAGTTTGTACGACTATAATAGAAACAGGTATAGACATTCCGTTTTGTAATACTTTAATTGTCGAGCGGGCTGACAAGATGGGGCTTTCTCAACTTCACCAGCTTCGGGGTAGAATTGGTAGGTCTGATAAGAGGGCGTTCGCTTATATGACGTTTCCAAAAGAAAAGATTTTATCTGAAGCTTCGGCTAAGAGACTTAGCGCGATTAAAGAGTTTACAAAGTTCGGAGCTGGATTTAAAATCGCGATGAGAGATTTAGAAATTCGTGGCGCTGGAAATATACTTGGAGCGCAACAACATGGACACATCGACTCTGTTGGGTACGATATGTATGTAAAATTATTATCTGAAGCGGTTGCAGAAGAAAAAGGTCAAACGCCGGATTTTTTAGTTTCAGAGAAGTGTGTTATAGATATAAAAACGACGGCGTACTTACCAGAAGAATATATTTCTAATATATCAAATAGAATTGATATATATAAAAAAATAGCGATGATAAAAACAAACGAAGACTACGACGATCTTTTAGACGAGCTAATCGATAGGTTTGGGACTCCTCCGGCCGAAGTTGTTGGGCTTCTTAATATAAGTTTAGCTCGGAACTTAGCGATCAAAAATAATATAAGCGAAATATCTCAAAAACAAGATTATATATATATTTATCAAGAACCGATAAATTTGGAGTTTATTAATAAGATTTCTGATAAATATAAAAATAATATTATTATTAATTTCGAGTCTTCGCCTTCGATTAAGATTAAAATTAATAATAATCAAAACAGTTTATTTTTAATTAATGAAATTTTGTCTTTAACTTAATAAACAAAATTTTATATAGATAGTATAAGTTTTTTTATACTATCTAATTTTTAGGTTTCAAATACAAAAATTCACTAAAAAAATTTTTATAAAAACACTTGATTTATAATAAAAAATATATTATAATAAATATTAGAATAAGCCTAGTCCTCAAGAAATCTATTATCAGCCCAGCTCAATTATAAATTTTGTCTCCCTTGAGATCAAGGGAGAAGGCGCGAAGCGCCAGAGGGATTCATATTTTATATAATTTTTTTAATATATAAAAAAATATTAAAAATTATTCCCTACATAGGGAGCCAAAAAAATTTTAATTTTTAATTCAGGAGTGTGAAAT
>JAGAUG010000072.1 GCA_017828935.1 Oscillospiraceae bacterium
ATAAATCATCATTCATATATTAACACCTCTTTATTCTTCTTAATTATACTATAAAAAAAGAAAATTTTAAATAAAATAATTTTTTTTTAAAAAAGGCTTTATTTTTTTTTTAAATGTGATATACTAACATTGTAATTTTAAAGAAATGCGCCAAAAGGACGCGCTCATAGCTCAATTGGATAGAGCGTTAGACTACGGATCTAAAGGTTAGGGGTTCGACTCCCTTTGGGCGCACCACTGAATCGAGAAGTAGCACAATTTGGTAGTGCACTTGGTTTGGGACCAAGGGGTTGCAGGTTCAAATCCTGTCTTCTCGACCATCGATTAATATAATACCATCTCATATGGTATTTTTTTATTTAAACCCTGCAACCCCTTTTTATTCTAAATTGATAACATCGAATATTTCTTTAAAATTATCCTCCATTATTTCAAAAGTAGTGCCCTTATTATGTAATTTTCCATAATATGGTTCTTTATTATAAAAATTTATTTTTATATTCATTCTTATATAGCCATTTTCAATCGCTTTTAAAAAAGAAGTTAAATTCTTGAATCTAAACAAAGTCATTTTATAATATTTAAAATAATAAGTTTTATTTTGCTGCATATAAAATTTCTTTACTTTAAACAAAGCCAACAAAGACAATTTTTTATTAAGACGTAAAGATAGCTGTTCAAATGACCAAGAAATTCTACTATTAATATCGCCTGTAAAATTATTTCTTATTAAAAGTTCTAATTTTCTTAATTTATAATTAACGCGAAGTTTATAAGAATAATAATATCCTACATCCGTAAAAACATCACCATATATTTGTGCATAAAAAACTTTATAATTATTATCTTTTCTACTATACCAACCATAATTATTTAAAAGCCAATTAATTAGCAACGGTTCACTATCTGGAACAATAGATATTAAACCAACATATGGTTCTGAACCATCTAATTTTGTTTTTAACTCTATTCCATCAAAATCCGGAAGTGATTCGTAATCATCTGTTTTGCCCAAGATGTTCTCTAAAGTTTTTCCAGCCGAACTATATCCTTTACCTACATTTTTTATCCAATTCATACACTGGATTCTATAAAATTCATTGCTAAGTCTTTTTAAATTGTTCATCTAAAACTCACCTCTATTATTTATTGTTGTAAAAAAAGGCCCGATTTCCTTTAATTTTTTATAAGAAAATAGACATTTTCTATTTTTTTTAGTAAAATTAAGATGGTGACAATAAAAATGTTAAGCAAAATAAACAATATTACAGTCTTCTTCGAACAAGGAGAAAAATTAACAATACCAGCCGACTACATAAAAAAATTTTATATATCCAATATAAATAAAAATGGTGACGAAATTCCATACGAAGAGTCCGGAATAACCAACAAATTAATTGCGAACTTTGTAATGATTCTATTTAATGATAATACTTTAAATCAAAATGAATTTAAAATATTTAAAGATAACAATATTTATTCAATAGCCATAAAATTTAAAAGTTCCAAAACAATCACGTTTATTATAACAAGTGCTATAAGCCCATTTTTAAATAATATGGAACATAACATGTATCAAAAAGAATATATTTTTAATAATAGCAAAGCACTTTTAATATCGGAATACAGAGTTAAAAATATCACTTCGTTATTTATTTAAACAAAAAAAACTATACATTAGTATAGTTTTCAGACTGTTGACAAATAGGTATATATTTTACTTATTTGTCTTTTATTTTGTTAAAATATTAAAAAAATCAAGTATAAATGATAATATCTAGAATGTTTTTATTTTAGATATTATGATGTAATGCAAACTTTTTAAGAT
>JAGAUG010000073.1 GCA_017828935.1 Oscillospiraceae bacterium
AATAAATTTATAATTTTTGATGTCGAGACAACTGGTCTTAACGCTTCTGTCGAAAGAATTACAGAAATTGGAGCTGTAAAAATAATAGATAATAAAATCGTTGATAAATTTAGTTGTTTTGTTAATCCTAAAAAACCGATTCCTCCTAGGATTACTAAGCTAACTGGAATTACAAACGAGATGGTAAAAGACGCTCCGGATGAGTCAATTGCTATTCCTAAGTTTTTTGAATTTTGTGAAGATTTTATTTTAGTTGCACACAACGCTCAGTTCGATATGAGATTTATTATTTCAGCAGCTAACAGACTTAATTTAGAAACAAATTATAGTTATATAGATACTGTCGCGGTTTGTAGATCATTCTTTCCTAATTTAAAAAACCACAAGCTCGATACTGTTGTTAATTATTTAAATCTTGGGGGATTTAATCATCATAGAGCTTGCGATGACGCTAAAATATTAGCTGAAATTTTTTTGAAATTAAAATCTAAAACAAATATAACTGATTGGATTATTAATAATTCTAATCAAGATAATAATTATTATAATAAAAATAATTATAAAAATATTACTGAACCGAGCGAAATAAAAAAGATGCCAACTTATCACTGTATTATTTTAGTTAAAAACAAAACTGGACTTAAAAATTTGTATAAACTTGTTTCGATAAGTCATCTTGATTATTTTTATAAAAAGCCTAGGATGCCTCAAAGCGAAATAAATAATCTTCGAGAAGGGCTTTTAATCGGCTCGGCTTGTGAGAGCGGATATTTATATCGAGCTATTATAAACGGCGAAAGTTTTGAATCTTTATGTGAGATAGCTAGTTTTTATGATTTTTTAGAGATTCAACCCTTGGGTAATAATAATTTTATGATAAGAAACGGGGTTGTAAATAGCGAAGAGCAACTAAAACAATATAATAAAATTATTGTTGAAATAGGCGAAAAATTAAAAATACCTGTCGTTGCGACAGGTGATGTTCATTTTGTTAATAAATCTGACAGCCAATATCGAAGCGTTTTGATGGCTGGTCAAGGCTATAGCGACTTTGATAATCAAGCTCCTCTTTATTTTAAGACAACAGAAGAAATGTTAGACGAATTTAGTTATCTCGGATCTGAAAAAGCCCTTGAAGTAGTTGTTAAAAATACAAATATGATTTCTGATATGATAGAAAGTATCGAGCCAATACCAAGCGGTACATATACTCCGTCGATCCCGGGCTCTGAAGATTCTCTTAAAGAAATTACTTATCAAAAAGCCAGAGAAATTTATGGCGATCCGTTACCCGAAATAGTTAAAAATAGACTCTCTAAAGAACTTGATTCTATTATTAAACACGGGTTCGCTGTTTTATATATTATCGCTCAAAAACTAGTTAAAAAATCTGTAGATGACGGATATTTAGTGGGTTCTCGGGGTTCTGTTGGATCTTCTTTTGTTGCTACTATGGCTGGAATTTCTGAAGTTAATCCGCTCGAGCCTCACTATGTTTGTCCAAACTGTAAAAATAGCGAATTTATATTAGACGGCTCTGTTGGATCAGGATATGACTTACCTGATAAAAACTGTCCTGTTTGTGGCGCTAAATATAAACAAGACGGTCAAAATATTCCGTTTGAAACTTTTTTGGGATTCGACGGAGATAAAGCTCCTGATATAGATCTTAATTTTTCAGGTGAATATCAAATAAAATCTCATAAATATACTGAAGAACTTTTCGGGAAAACTCACGTTTTTAAAGCCGGAACTATCTCGACAGTTGCTCAAAAAACAGCTTTTGGATTCGTTAAAAAATTTTTGCAATTAAAAAATATCTCAACTAATCGAGCTGAAGAACAAAGATTAACTAACGGAATAACTGGAGTTAAAAGAACAACCGGTCAACATCCCGGCGGAATGGTTGTAATCCCAAGCGACTATGAAGTATTCGATTTTACGCCAGTTCAACATCCCGCTGACGACAAGGAATCTGGAGTCGTAACAACACATTTTGACTTTCATTCGCTTCACGACACGATCTTAAAACTAGATATTTTAGGACACGACGTTCCAACGATGTATAAATATTTAGAAGACCTTACGAATATAAAAGTTTCAGAGATCCCAATGAACGATAAAAACGTAACTCGACTTTTTACTTCATCAAGTCCTATGAAAATAGATTTGAGTGACGTCGATTGCGGAACAGGGAGCCTTGCTTTACCCGAGATGGGAACTAAATTTGTAAGACAGATGTTAACTGAGGCTAAGCCTCAAAATTTTTCTGATTTGCTTCAAATTTCGGGCCTCTCTCACGGAACGGACGTTTGGCTCGGAAACGCTCAAGAACTAATAAAAAATAAAACCTGTTCTATTTCTGAAGTTATCGGAACAAGAGACAGTATTATGACTTATTTAATATATAAAGGTCTTGAGCCTAAAGACGCTTTTAACATAATGGAAATAACAAGAAAAGGCAAGGCATCTTCGCTTCTCAATAAAGATTATATAGACAAGATGAAAGCCTGTAAAGTACCGGATTGGTATATAGACAGCTGTAAAAAAATTAAATATATGTTTCCAAAGGCTCACGCGGCGGCCTATATAACTTCAGCAATCAGACTTGGGTATTATAAACTTTATTATCCGCTTGAATTTTATAGTACTTTTTTGACAGTTCGCCAAGGCGAATTTGACGTTGAAGCAGCGCTTTCCGGATTAGATCTTATAAAAATTAGATTTAAAGATCTTAGATCAAAGGGTAGCGATAGAAACGTCAAAGAAGAAGAACTTTATTATGTTCTTCAAATTATTTATGAAATATTATCTCGTGGATGTGAGTTCTTACCTGTTGATCTATATAAATCCGAAGCTTTTATATACAAAATCGAAAATAACAAAATTAGATTACCTTTTTCGGCTCTTAAAGGAATTGGGCTTGTCGCTGCCCAAAATCTTTATAACGCAGCTAGACAAGGCGAATATATTTCTATTGAAGACATCTCCCAAAGAGCTAAAGTTTCTAAGACTGTTATCGATGCTATGAAACAATTTGGAGTCTTATCTGGGCTTCAAGATACAAATCAATTAACTTTTTTTTAATATTTGGGCTCTATAATAAATGTTTGTGGTGTAGCAAGAATAGAGCTTAAAAAAATAAATTTAAAAAAATAGAGCATATTTTGTTCGAATCCTGTATAATAGAAATTGTATAAGACTAAAGACAGGAGGAACATAATATGCTCTATAATTATTTTACAGAAATACTTTTAAACTTGCAAGGGGTTTTAATAAAAAATATCGAAAAAATAAATTGGCAGGGCTGATTATAATAGTTAAATACATTCGAGTATCCATATAGCAATGGATTTACAGAAGGATGTAATAATCAAATAAAAGTCTTAAAACGAACAGGATATGGTTA
>JAGAUG010000074.1 GCA_017828935.1 Oscillospiraceae bacterium
GCCGCCGGTAGCACCACCGTTACCAGGAGCTGCGACAACGACAAATGTTGGAGGACCGCCGCCGGTAGCACCACCGTTACCAGGAGCTGCATCAACGACAAAGAAAACAACAACAACAACAACGTTTAGTGATGTTAGGACTGTAGATTTATCGAGTTATCCAGAAGTTGTAAGAGAGATAAAAAAATTACAGATAAAGTATCCAGAGTTAGATTTTGGTAACAAAGCCTACATATTAAATACAGATATTCATGTTGCAGTTTCGAGTATAGCTATGAGAACAAGTCCGAAAGTGTTGATGTCAGAAATAACAAAAGTTATTGACACAGAAACTGGTAATTTAAAAACACTTACAGAAAAAACAAAATCAGCGGACGGTAAAAAAGATATAGCAAAAACAATAAAACTAGGTGATCTATATAAAACATATAAAGCAAAATTAAATGGTAAAGAAGATGTTGTTGCTTTAAAAATTGATGAGCTTAAAAAGTTGTATACAGAGCTCGAAGGTTATCAAAAAAAATACGAAGCAACTGAAGGAGACACTGAAGACGCCAACGGAAAGAATACAAAAATACATATAGTTGCTATAAATCCGGCTTGGAAGTTAGAAGAGAAAAAAGCAACAATAGAAAAAATTATTGAGGATATTAAGATGATGTTACAAAGCGACGAAGTAATCGCAAAGATGACAACTCTAATTAAAGATATTAACGAGATTATCAGCGAAGTTAAAGGTGTCGAAATCAACGAAAGTGTTTTTGTACAAGAGAAACATCAAAAGAAATATTTGAGCTTAAATTCCGACGAAAAAGAAGAAATTACAGGTATTATTAGTTTCTTAAACGAAGTAAGAACTGAGTATACTAATATTAGTGGAGAGATCGACGTTGAAAAATTAAATACGGCTTTAAAAGACGGACAAAATGATATTAAAAAATTAAAAGAAATATTGACTGATCTTATAACTGTAAAAGAAGCCAGAGAAAGAATAGAAGCGTTAGAAAAAGTTTATGCAAATATGAAGCCAGTTCACCAAACTAAATATCAAGTTCAGATGGCAGGAATTACAAGTATTAAAAATGAGATTAAGAACAAACAAGAAACCGAAAAAATTACTCTTGAACAGTTAACAGTTATCGAAAACTTCGAAAAACTTTTAAAAGACCAAATCGAAAAACAAAAAGTAACAGAAATTATTAGCGATTTGATGACGGTAAAAGACGCTAAAGCCGAGATAGAAAAGTTAACAGATTTACTAGAAAATAAATCTGGAAAAGAGGTTGTCGTAGTCAGAATGGATTTAAATAAATTAACGAATGAGATAAAAAATAAGAAAGATGATGAAAGTATTACACAAGAACAGTTAGATCAAATTAATAAAATAAAAGACGATATAAAAAATTTACTAGACAAACACGAAAATAGCGAAGAATTTGATACAACAGAAGAAGCGATAAAAGAACTTGAAAGTAAATATGATCCGTTTAAACCTATCGAATATAAAGTTGCTTATCAAGATTATGAGGGAAAAAAAGAAAATATAATAAATACAATTAAAGCATTTAAAACACAGATTGGGACAGAAGTAAAATTGTGCAGAGAAAGCTTTAATAAGAGTAAAGAAATAAAAAATACAGCAAAACTAGTTGATATAAATAATGATATAGAACTAGCCAAAGCAAAAGTGGAAATTTTGGCGTTGTTGCCAGCAGACGGTAGATTTAAAACTTTGAAAGATGTATCAATATTAGAACAAGAGGAAGTATATACTAGTTTGGTAGAATACTCTGGAGCAAAAGAAGAGAATGTAAAAACAGACATTGCGATGGCCAAAACACTTATTGAAAGGAATCCGTTAGACGAAGTAAAAGCTGAGATAGAAGAAGAGAGAAAAGCTAAAGAAGAAGCTGAGAAAAAAGCTAAAGAAGAAGCTGAGAAAAAAGCTAAAGAAGAAGCTGAGAAAAAAGATAAAGAAGAAGCTGAGAAAAAAGATAAAGAAGAAGCTGAGAAAAAAGATAAAGAAGAAGAAGAGAGAAAAGCTAAAGAAGAAGCTGAGAAAAAAGATAAAGAAAAAAGTGTCGACGAAGAAATGGCAGAGTTACAAGAACAAATAAATGATTTAGATAACGAAGTAAACGGTTTAAACGAAACAGAAGAGACAGATAATTTAAATAATTTAGAAGCGTCAGATGACGAAGATTTCTCAAGCGATTTAGAAAGTTTATTTGGTGAAGAAGATTCGAGCGGCGGAGACGACGCTGGCGGCTCAGAAGATTCGAGCGACGGAGACGACGCTGGCGGCTCAGAAGATTCGAGCGGCGGAGACGATGCTGGCGGCTCAGAAGATTCGAGCGGCGGCGGCGACAGTGGCGAAGGTAATATATCTTTTGATAGCGAATTAATGATGGATGAAGATTCGCCAAGACCGGCTCAAGCTCAAGCTCAAGCTCAAGTCAAAGACTATACTAAGATCAAAGAAGAAGTAGACAAATTCTTGTTAAACTTTGTAACAGTTAACCAAGGAAATAATCTTGTTGCTTCGATGAAATTAGGCCAACGGGAGTATATTGAAGAAATTTCTAAAAAAATGAATGAGGTTAAGGCAGCGTTCGAAACAGGTGACGTATCTGATATAGTAAAACATACAAGAGAAGCAATTACATATAAATTGTTCTATGATAAAAATTATATACCGTATTATGTTGCAGTAAATTCATGTAAGACATTTTTAGATCCAGTTTATGAAACAGACCTTAGCGAAGATGATCTAAAAAAAGTTATTATAATTAGTTATTTCTATAGTCGTTATATTTTCGACGAAAGATTTGATATTACAAAAACAAACGCTTCGGCTGATATTTATACTATAATTAAAAATCTAGCTGCTCAATTATATAAAGACGGCTATGTCAGCTCAGATACGTTCTTTGATAGTATTATTAATATATATACAGACGACGGAAGTGTTTATATGAACGAAAATGAGATTTGTAATTTAGATTTAGCTGCTAAAGTTTTGAGAATGTCTGAAACAGATTCTTTAAATAGCGAAACTGACGTTAAAAAACAAGTCGATGATGTTTTAAAAACGACAGAAAATATATCAAACGGTAATTGGCAAGAAAGTTATAAAGAAATAGAAGAAAAAATTGATGGGTTTTTAAAAATATCTTAAAATCAAAACAACGAGCGTTTTATAAGTAAACACTCGTTGTTTTTTGTTATAAACAATAAAAAGTTCTATTAAAAAACACTTGATTTATATAAAATAGTGTGATATAATAATATTAAATAGACGAATAAAATTTTCAAAATCCAGAAATTGTATATACGTAATTATAAATAATTTATAAATTTTTTTATTATTATATTTTATATTGACTTTTTTAAAAATATACATTATAATAATTATGTACAAAAAAATAAAAAAATTAGTATATTTCGATATTTGCGAGGAGGAAAGATTATGAATAAAAAAATTAGAGAGCTATCTAAAATATTATCAGCTTTGACAATATTTAACAATGTATCACAAATACCGTATAATATCTTGGCTGATACTGATGTTTCTAAGACAAGTAACAATGCTAATAATACGCTTGCCCAACTAGCTGATTTAAAAGAGTTACAAGATTCTGGTGTTATCAGCGCAGCGGAATTAAATAAACAGATAAATTTGTTAGTTGCGATTCAAAAGGCTGGTAATGCAAAGCAAGTTTATGACGCTATTGATTTGTACGAGAAAGGCGAATATAGTTCAATAAATATAGAAAATATTAGTAATAATAATAAAAGCTCTGAAGAAAGTATTAAAACTCTTGAGAGTGCGATGATTAACATTGGTGTTGAATCGCTTGTAAATCAAGCAAAAACATCTTTGGCTGCTTCGAAAATAGAAGTTAAAACTGAAGCAGAACATAGTGTATCTGAGATGTTGAAATTATCGTTAGCTAATACTGGTAATATTTCTGAAACAGTTTCAGCGATTGTCGTAAACGATGGATCTAAGGCGACAATAGAAAACAGTTTCATAGTTGAAAAAACTAATACTCTTATTGAAAGTGTTAAAGATAGTTTGAAAAATTTTTCTGAAGATAAAACTAATGAAAATATGACTAACAATGAAAAATTTGAAAATTCAGATAAACATTATGAAAAAATTTCCGAAGCTGTAAATAAATACAGTAAGAGTGTTTCAAGTCAAGTTATTGCTGAGCAAATAGTTCAAAATGTAAAGAAAGCTGAAGAAGAGGCTAAACAAAAAGAAGAAGCTAAACAAAAAGAAGAAGCTAAACAAAAAGAGGAAGCTAAACAAAAAGAAGAACAAAAAACTTCAATGTTAGTGTCTTCAGAGCCTATTGTTTTTAGTCATACAGCGAGTTCTGTTACAGCTAACGCAATAGCACCGTATATAGAAAAAAGCGGTGTATCAGACAAAAAAGAGATTGATATGTCAATAGTGAATGATAGTGCAAAAAAAATAACGGATCAAATAGTTGCTAAGCTTAAAGAAGCTGACAAGAATGTCGATGATTTACCTGTTGAAAAAATTAAAGAAGGTCTAACTGAGATGTTACAAGAGTTTGGAACTAAGTTAGAAGAAAGCAAGGCAGTTACTAGCGAAAAAGTAGAAGCACCTGCGCTTGGTCCGTTATCTGAACCGGAATTAAAAGATATGACAGGTAAAGTTTCAGAAACTCTAAAGCAACAAATATCAGACCAAGTAAAAGAAATCGACGAATTAAAAATTAAGTTAGAGAGTTTTGAAGGTAAAGAAGTTATAGATAAAGGTGTTAAAGAGCAACTTGAGAGAGAACTTTTAGAAAAATACAGTAAATTAGACGAATTAAAAATTAAGTTAGAGAATTTTGAAGGTAAAGAGGCTATAGATAGCGATGTTAAAGAACAGTATGAACGGATCAAAAAAGATTACGAAGATCTTCAAGAGAAATATAATAAAATAACACAAGAACAGGCTCAAAAGATACTTTCAGATAATAAAGTTGTTGATACATACAATAACGCTGTTGGAGCTTTAAGAGCATTTGATTACCGTGTTGTTGATAAAGATAAAGACGGAAAATATAGCGTTATTATTGACGAGAATAATAAAAACACTTCAGAAACAAAAAATTTAGAAATTAAATTAAATAATTTAGTTAAGGCGATAGACGACTATGAGAGATATAAAAGTAAAAGATTTGATATTTTTAATGATTACGAAGCTCCATCGGAGAAAATAATTGATTATTTCGAAACTCAAGGTCGAAAGGCTGAGAGAGAGAGTTTTAGAAACTTGATAGTTGCTCAAATAGATTATAATAGAGCTGTTGAGAAAGCTGTCAACGCTAAAATTGATAAGTTAGTAAAACAAGCTTTATCAGTTGTATCAGAGACAAAAGTAGACGAAGTTATTCAAGAGATTAAAAATAAAAAAGGTCAGGAAGATATATCTAAAACAGAGCTTTATCGAGTAACGATGAAAGATTTAACGACGGCTGGAATCAACCAAGAAAAAAAATTAGACGAACTTTTAAAAATCGTTGAGGGAGATGTTGAGGTAGCGACAAAATTGATTTCGAGAGTTAACCTTGATAAAAAGATGAATAGCGCAAAACAAAATAAAGAAAAAAATAGTTTAGATCAAGTAACAGATATATTAAGTGCCTTAAAAGATTTTACAAAACTAGAAGAAAAAAATATGCAAGATATGGCATCTGAAGATTTAGATAAATATGTAGGACAGTTGGAAGTTTCTAGCGAAATAGATACAAATTATTATTTATCTTTATTATTAGACGAAAATCTTGACGAGAAATCAAGAGTCGAAGCTATAAATCAATATATTAAAGCTAAAAGGCGTTTTGGGTTTATAGAAACACAAAAAAGATATAGTGAGTTAAGACAAAAATTAGATCCTTGGACTAAGATAAATGATACTGAATATAAAAATAAATATGGTAAAGATCACCAATTTTCAAAAGATTTACTAAATGCTGTTGCGAAATTAATTACTGGCAATGTAATGGATAGCAATATTGAGTCGAGAAATTATAAAGCACAATTAGACATTTTGGCTAAAGAATCAGAAGTTGAAAACAAACTAAAACAAGCTACTCTTTCTAAAGAGGAATCGAATAAATGGGGAAATAAAACTGTTAACTATAAAAAAGATGAAGTTTTAAATAAAAACGTAATAAAGAATTTATCAAAAGAAATTGCGACGATGTATCAAGATATACTGAAAGGTATTGAAGAATCAAAGAAATTAGAAGAGGAAATACAAAAAATAACAACAGGAAGTATTATAAAATTTAAAGAAAGTGATTTAAAATATATTACAAAAGAAGAGTTGACAAAATATTTTGTCGACGAAGTTTTGATTCCAATTATAAAATTGGATACGTGTCCGACGGGTGTGTGTATTGTACAAGGTAGTGAATTAACAAACAAGGTTGGCGAAATTATAAATGACAATAAATTTATTATTTTAGCTTTGAGATCGTTGGTTGAAGGCGAAAAGTTTGAAGACGAGGAACTTAAAAGTAAAGAAATAGGAAATTTAGAAAAATATATTTGGAAAAACGAATATTTTCAAACTAAATTTAAAAGTTTAGCTGGAGAAAAAGACAAAGAAATTGGTAAGAAATTCGACTTAAAGAACAGAATAGGATATATTAAATTTGCATTTGATGTACAGGGTGATAGTGATGTGAGTGGTGAAAAACGTAAAATTAATATTAATTTCGATGTAAGCGATGATGATAAAAAAGCAGTACAAGATGTTTTGGGATTTCTTTCGATGTCTAAAGAAGAAAAGACGAAAATAATCGAAGAATTGAGTAATAAAGCATATAGTGAGGAAAATTTCAATAAAATAAAACAAGAATTTAATATAACAAAAACTAATACAACAGCACAAACAGGGACAGGCAATATTCCAATACCACCTTTACCACCAACAGGTATACCAACACCTCCGGGAATACCGTCAGCACCAATACCACCTTTACCACCAACAGGTATACCAACACCTCCGGGAGCTCCAATAATAACAAGATCAACAGCATCAGTTGATTTATCTACTTATCCAGAAGTATATAGAAAAATTAAAGAGTTACAAATTAAATATCCGAAAATTAACCCAGGGTTTAAATCGTCAAACATTTCGCAACTTGGAGTAATTATTTCAAATATTGCCTTAGAAGAAAGTCCACAGGTATTGATGGATGGAATAAATAAAGTTATTGACGTAACAACTAGTGAATTCAAAGAAGAAAAAACGTTTAAATATAAGAGTTTGTATGAAACATATAAATCAAAATTAGATAGCGCAAAAAAAGATGAAGTTTTACCTAAAATCGAAGAACTAAAAGAATTGTATAGGACTCTCCAAGCTTATCAAAAAGAATATGAAGCTAAAGTAGAAATCAAATCGAGTTGGGGTCTAACTAATAAAAAAACAAAAATCGAAAGTATTATCGATGATATAAAATTGATTTTAAATAAAGACGAAGTAGTTAAAAATATGCGAGCGTTAATTGGAGAAATTGACGGGTTAATAAATAAATTTGATAGCGAAGCGATTTCCGAAACTGTATTTGTTAAAGAAGATCACAAAAATAAATATAATATTTTAGATGACGGCAGAAAAGGATATATTGATAGTATTATTATTAATCTTAATAATATAAGAAAAGAATATTCAACAATTGCTGAGGATGTTGATATTAATAAGTTAAGTCAGTCTTTAAATGAAGGTAAGAATTTGATTGAAAGTTTAAAACAAATGTTAATAGATTTGATAACTGTTAAAGAAGCTAAAGAAAGACTAACGAAATTAAAAGATATATATTCTAAACTAGGTAATTTTCAAAGATTAGTATATAAATATAAAGGTGAAGAAATAGAAAGTATTTTAAAAGCTATCGAGAAAAAGACAGATATCGAAAATATTACTCCGGGTCAACTAGCTTCGATAGAAAAATTAGAAGAAACTTTTAAAACTCTGTTAGAAAAAGTAAATTTGACAAAAGCAATAAACGATTTAATAATTGTAAGAGAAGCTAAAGAAGAGTTGAAAAAGTTTATAAATTTAGTTGAAGACGAAGAAATAAAAAAAGAAATAGATAGTCTATTAGAAGAACTAAAAGAAAAAAATGATACAGACAAAATTACTCAAGATCAATTAGATAAAATAAATTATCTAAAACAAAAAATCGCTAAATTAGAAGAAGCTGAATTAGAAAAAAAGTTAAAAGAATTAAAAGCTCAAGTAGACAAATATGAATCTATTAGATACCAAGTTGTACGTAAAAGTGGTAAACCTGTAGATTTTTTAACATTTGTGAATTTAACAGCTGTGATAAAAAGAATAAGTGGTAATCTTGAAAAATATGATATAACCAAATTTGATTCGGTAAATAAAATAATATTAGAGTGTAATCAATTATTAGAGGTTTTAGATAAATTACCCAAATCTGGTGAATTCAAAACTTTAGAAGATGTATCTGTATTACGAGAAAATACTGTTTTGACTAATATAAGCAAATTGACAAAATGTATGATTGAGGGCATAAAAAAAGAAATTACAGAAATGGAGACAATTATTATAGAAGATCCGTTAGATACTGAAAAGCCTGATAAGACTGAAAAGCCTGGCGGAACTGGAGATACTGGCGGATCTGGAGATCATACGGGATCAGATGGGACCGGAACTCTCGGCGCATCTGGAAGTGATACAGGATTAGGTGATGATAAAGGATCAGGTGATGATACAGGATCAGGTGATGATACAGGACCAGGTGGAACTAAAGATATGTCTACAGATAGCGAGTTAATATCGGGTAATAGCTCTCAAGAAGAACAGTTACAAGATTTAATGTATCTCAAAAACGAAATAAATAAATTTTTATTTAATTTTACAAAAGTTAATTACAGTAACGATCTTATTACTTCTTTAAAATTAAAAAACCAAGAAGATATAAAAGATATTACACAAAAAATCAGCGAAATTGATACTGTATTTAATTCTAATGATTTATCTAGTATTATAAAATATGCTAAAGAAGCTGTTGCTCACAAATTATCTTACGAAAAAAATTATATACCTTACTACGTTGCGGCCAACTCTTGTAAAATGTTCTTGGACCCAGCTTATCAAACAAATCTTAGCCAAGATAATTTAAAAAGAGTTGTTATAATTAGCTATTTATATAGTAAATACGCTCTAGATAAAAACTTTGATGCAACAAAAGTAAACTCAGCTGAGTATATTTATAATATAGTTAGAAGTTTGGCTAATAAGTTATATACAGATGGGTATGTTGATTCTATTTATTATTTTGATAGTATTATTAATTTATATTCAGAAGACTCAAGTGTCTATATAAACGAAGATGAAGTTTGTAAGTTGGATTTAGCAGCAAAGGTTTTAAGAATCTCAGAAACTGATCCGTCGAATAACAAAACTGATATCGAAAAGAAACTCGAAGAAGTTTTACAGATGCCGATAGAAGGCGGAAAAGCGTCAATAGATAGTTGGCAAGAAAGCTATCAACAGATAGAAATAAACGTTAAAGAAGCCTTGGCATTAACAGAGTCTAATTAAAAACTAATAAAAACAATAAATGTCTCTAAGAATATTATATCTAGAGACATTTATTTTTTAAAATTTTTTAACGATTTAGAATATATACCATGATATTTAAATAACTAGCGAATGTGATCCACAAAATATAAGGAACTTGAAGTAATCCAGCGGGTTTTGAAATCTTAAAAAACGCTATTATCATAGTTAAGACAAGTAATAATAAGACGATCAACCAAATAAAAGAAAATAAATATAGTTGATTATTAAAAAATAAAATAGGCCAAACAAAGTTAGCAAAAAGCTGAAAAGCGTAGATTTTAAGAGCGTCTTTTTTATCAGTAGACTTTGAAATATAAACTAAATAAGAGCTTATTCCCATCAAGATAAATAAAATAGTCCAAACTATCGGGAACGTTACCGATGGGGGAGACAGCGCAGGTTTATTAATATTTTCGTAAAGTTCCATCGAGTTTTTTGTTATTAGCGCCGAAGCGATTCCAACTCCAAGACTGATAGCTAAATTAGTTATTAACGGCTTAATCTTAATCATAGTTTTTTTACCTCTAAATTAAAATAAAAAATTAAAATAAAAATAATTTTTATAATTTATTTTATGTTAATTTAAAAAATAATATTCGTATAATTTTGAGTTGTCATTATTTTAAAAAAATTTTAATAAAAAATTAAAAGTTGCTATTTAAAAAGCAACTTTGGGAGATTTGGTCTTTATATATGAGAGATATTTTTTAATTTAGTGCGCGCTAAAAATTAAATAAAAAATAATAAAAAATTTACTCGAGTAAATTATAAAAATTTGAGAAATAAATTTGAGAAATAAATAAGTTAATAAAAATTAGATATTAATAAAGCCTGAAAATAATTATCTTTTATGTTTTAGCTTTTATTATATAAACTGTAATATATAAGCTAAAGTTAATTTAAGATATTATTTTCGGGCTAATTTGAGTTTTTTAATTTTAATATAATTTATATTAATTATCGCTATTATTTTCTTCTAAGTGATTATAATACGATGATAAAATTATATCTTCGATATTTTTTCTGACTAAAGAAGAAATCGGGTGAACGATATCTCGATAAGTACCGTTTTCTTCTTTTCTACTAGGCATCGCAACAAAAATTCTTTCTGGGCCTTGGATTATTTTTATGTCATGTATTGCTAGAGCATCGTCAATAGTAATCGATACTAAAGCACGCAACCTGTTGTCTTGATATGTTTTTCTAATTTTAACGTCAGTGATATTCATTAAGAAAATTACTCCTTTCAAGATAAGACAATATCTTATGTCGATCATACCAAGTTGTAAATTAGGTTGATAAATTAACAAAAATTTATTACCAAATAAAATAGCTATTTAATATTATATATATAAATATTATATGCTAAAAAAAAGAATATAACAGAAAAATATCAAAGATTAGTAAAATATTAATTTTTTGAATTTGGTTTCATCGTCGGGAAGAGAAGAACGTCTCTTATTGACGAGCTATTTGTAAGTAACATAACGAGTCTGTCGATCCCGATTCCGAGTCCGCCGGTTGGTGGCATCCCATATTCAAGAGCGTTAATAAAATCTTCGTCCATCATATTAGCTGTTTCGTCGCCACAGCTTCTAAGCTTAACTTGAGATAAAAATCTTTGCTTTTGGTCTATTGGGTCGTTGAGCTCTGAGAAGGCGTTAGCGTGTTCTCGAGCAACGATAAATAGCTCAAATCGTTGAGTATATTCAGGATTAGACGGGATTTTTTTAGCCAAGGGCGAAATTTCAACAGGCTGATTCATTACAAAAGTTGGTTGAATTAATTTATCTTCAACATATTTTTCAAAAAATAAATTTAATATATCGCCCTTTAGATGATGAGCTTCAAATTCGATATCATGTTCTTTAGCTAAAGACTTCGCTTCGTCTAAAGACGAAATTTTATTAAAATCAATATCAACATGTTCTTTAACAAGATCAACCATCGAAACTCGTCTAAACGGCTTACAAAGATCAATAGTTATATTATTATAATTAATAACAGTTGTTCCCAAGACGTTTTGAGCGACAGATCTGATCAAGTTTTCGGTAAGATCCATCATTCCGTAATAATCAGTATAGGCTTGATAAAGCTCCAACAAAGTAAACTCAGGATTATGTCTTACTGAAATCCCTTCGTTTCTAAAAACTCGACCTATTTCGTAAACTTTATCGAATCCGCCAACGATTAGTCGCTTTAGGTGAAGTTCAAGCGCGATTCTTAAATACATATCTATATTTAAAGTATTGTGATGAGTTATAAAAGGTCTGGCGGCGGCGCCTCCAGCGATCGTTTGTAAGACAGGCGTCTCGACTTCAATAAAGCCGTTATTGTCTAAATAATTTCTTATTTCTTTAATAATTTGAGATCTTTTTATAAAAGTATTTTTGACATCAGAGTTTACGATTAAATCTAAATAGCGTTGCCTATATCTTAGATCAGTATCTTTTAAGCCGTGGAATTTTTCTGGTAGGGGCAACAAAGATTTAGATAATAATATGATTTGACAAACACTTATCGAAATTTCGCCTTTTTTTGTTTTGAAAACGTGGCCTTTTAAGCCAACTATATCGCCGATATCAAATTTTTTAAAGCTTTGATATTCTTCTTCTGAGACATTATCTTTTTTTATATAAATTTGAATTTTTCCTTGAGAGTCGTGTAAATCACAAAAAGAAGCCTTCCCCATATCTCTTCTAGACATAATTCTACCAGCAACAGAAACGATTTGCTCTTCTGAGAATTTTTCGAAATTATTAATAATTTCTAACGACAAGTGAGATACGTCGTACTTGCTGATCTCAAAAGGATCGTTATTTGTTTCTTGTAGCGAAGCTAACTTTTCTCTTTTAATTTTTATTATATCAGAAATATTTTCTGATATATTTGATTCTAAAATATTTTTTTGCTCACTCATTAATTACCCTCCTAATTTTTATAAATTTTATTTTGTTATTTCTAAAATTTTAAGTTTAATTACTCCGACAGGGGCTTCGACTTCAACGGTTACCCCGACAGGCTGAGATAAAAGAGCCTTTCCAACAGGCGAATCATCAGAAATTTTAAACTCATCCGGGTTAGACTCAGCTGAACTAACGATTTGATAACAAATCTCTTCGTCGAATTCGATATCAAAAACTTTTACTTTACAACCCATCGAAACTTTTTCAGTTGAAACATCAGATTCGTCTAATATTTTTACATTTTTAAGCATATTTTCTATTTGAAGTATTCTGGCTTCAACAAAAGCTTGTTCGTTTTTAGCTTCGTCATATTCGCTATTTTCAGACAAATCACCAAAAGACAAAGCGACCTTAATTTTATCAGCAATTTCTTTTCTTCTTATAGTTTTTAAGTCATGAAGTTCGTTTTCTAATTTTTTTAAGCCTTCATCAGTCAAGATAATCTGTTTATTCATATCTTAATAATTCCTCTCTAAATTTAATAATCAAATAATTAAATTATAAAATTTATAAAAATACAAATCAAAAGTTGCTAACTAAATTAGCAACTCAAAAATATATAATTATTTTTTTATTTTATAGCTTATATATAATTATATTTTAAGAATCTCTTAATGTCAAGAAATATTTTAAAATTTATTTGACATTAAGACAAGATTGATGTATTATATTTATATAAATTAATATTAAATTAATAATATTAAAAAAATTTATAAAGGAAGTGTATTTTTATGTTAGAATTAAGAAATTCAAAAAAAGTTTTTGGTAGCTTAGGCTTTGTTAGCTT
The DNA here is from genome assembly GCA_017828935.1 of Oscillospiraceae bacterium. Taxonomy (GTDB): domain Bacteria; phylum Bacillota; class Clostridia; order Oscillospirales; family Ruminococcaceae; genus RGIG8779. The sequence goes on from JAGAUG010000074.1 coordinate 13,388, forward strand.
AATAGCTGTTATTTTAAGAACGATATTAATTATTAATAATACTGACAGTCGAGGTTTTTATATAAATCAATCTTCGAAACTAGTATTATTTCTTAGAATTATATTTATTTGTTTTTGGGCTCTAGCGTTTATATTGCCGTTATTTGACGAATTTCCCAGCGAAAATCGCTCAAGAAACAGCGATAAATTATTAGGAGTTTCAATGGCTGTCTTAGGCGGAATAATTATGTTCGTTGGGTTAGTAGAGTTTTTTGTTATGTTTCAATTAATTTGGTCGCCTAATTTTTTAGAAATAAAATATTTAATATCTAATACTCCGAATTCTATAATAAAATAATATTTTCGATTGTTTCGTTTATAACGGGTTGGCTTGTTACGACGATATCTATAAAAATTATAAATAAACAAGCTGTTTATAATAATTATTTTTTGAGTGTAATGTTCGTAATTTGGGGAATCTTAAGAGCGATGTTATTTACAAAAACACACGATACGATAGTTACTATTGATGATCATTTATATTCTATTATTACGATTATGTTTTCTATTTTATTTTTATTTGGTTTATCTAGATTATTATTTGATATAGATTATAAATCGGGTTATAAAATGGCGATTTCGTCAGGATTTATTTTAATATTTTTTGGTATTTTAGATACAGTACCAAACTATATAGCGTTTTTTATGAAAAAAAATATATTTTTTTCTGTTAAAGATACAAACGGAATAATGGATTTGTCTTTAGCTATATTCGCGATTATATTTTTATATATTATTATATTAAAAAAAGGCGAAAAGACGATTATGTTTAAGAGACCAGAAAAAAATATAGAAATATAAAATATAATTTTGAGGTTTTATTTTATGTTTATAAAAAATTTTTTTGGGTTTAGTAACGAAATTTTAAATAAAATAGATTTAATCGAAAGTCAATGTGAATCTATATTTAAAGAAATAGATAAAATACAAGATTATAATCAACAAAAAATTTTATCGGCTTTTATAAAAAATAAAGTTTGTGCGACTGATTTTTCTGGTTCGACTGGCTACGGATATTCTGACCAAGGGAAAGACAAATTAGATAGAGTCTTCGCCGATATTTTTGGCGCTCAAGATGCTTTAGTTAGACACAACTTTGTTTGTGGAACCCACGCGCTCTCGACAGCGTTATTTGGGTTGCTTCGGCCAGGAGAAAAATTATTGTCTATAACTGGGATTGTGTACGATACTCTTAGAGAAGTAATCGGACTAGGAGATTTAAAGACAGATCAAGGGTCGCTTAAAGACTTTGGAATTTTATATGATCAAGTTGATTTAAAACCTGACGGGTCTTTTGATCTTAATATAATAAATCAAAAATTAAAAAATAATAATATAAAAATTGTTTATATCCAAAGATCAAGAGGCTATTCGCTAAGGCCGTCTGTTGATATTAATAAAATTAAAAATATAATTGAATTTATAAAAAATATAGATAATAATATAATAATCTTAATAGATAATTGTTATAGCGAATTTGTTGAAATACTTGAGCCAACAGACGTTGGAGCTGATCTAATAGTTGGTTCTTTAATAAAAAATCCTGGTGGGGGAGTTGCTAAAACAGGAGGGTATATTGTTGGGAGAGCTGATTTAGTAGAGAAGTGTTCGTTTAGATTGACGGCTCCGGGGCTTGGTAAAGAAGTTGGCTGTACTTTTGATGAGCTAAGAGAGATGTTTTTAGGGTTATTTTTAAGTCCACAAGCGGTTTCCGGAGCTTTAAAAACCGCGATTTTAGCTGCTGGACTTTTTGAAAAAATGGGGTACGAAGTTTTTCCGAGATTTAGCGAAAAGAGATCTGATATAGTACAAGCGATAAAGCTTGGTAGTGAAGATAAAATTATAGCTTTTTGTAAAGGAATCCAAAAATGTTCGCCTATTGATTCGTTTGTTACTCCTGTTCCTTGGGAAATGCCGGGATATAATAATAAAATAATTATGGCAGCGGGTGCCTTTACAATGGGAGCTTCTATTGAGCTTTCAGCTGACGCGCCGATAAGAGAGCCGTTTGCTGTTTTTCTCCAAGGTGGTTTAACATACAGCTCCGGAAAGATTGGAGTAATATCAGCAGCTGAAGAAATAAATAAAATAAAAAATTAAAATTAATTTTTTATTTTATTTTAATTTTTATTTTAATTTTAGATAAAAATTTTTTTAGATATTAAATCGGCTCGAAGAGCTGGCGAAAATATAAATTAGTCTATAAAAAAATATATTAAATTATAATTTAGAAAGAGAGAATATTTTATGTCAGATAAGTTCGAAGAGATCCAAGTTTTAAATAATCAGGATTTAGAAAAGACGTTGGCTTGTGTCGACAGTTTTTATATTAATTCCGCGATAGTTTCGGTTTATAATAAGCCTGGAGCGGAGTTTATTAATATTAGAGATAGCGTAAAGAAGATGTATTTAGATATATATAATAAAAAAATAAAAATTCCTGAATTTGTAACTGACAGTTGGGTTAGTGCGGTAATTGCGAGATATATAGATCAAGATATAAAAATATTTAAAGATTCTAACAAAAATAGTGTCGAGCTCGAAGATTTTAAAGATAAAAAAATTTTAGATAAAATTTTAGATAAAATTTTAAATTCAAAAGTAAAAATAAATTACGAAGGACTTTTTGTTGAATTTAATTTAAATAATTTTGATCAAGATATTATTTTTGATTTTAAAATTATATCGACTTTGAGGGGTAAACTTTGTAGTAGTTTTAATTTAAACGGTCGAGAGATAAATTTTTCTTGTATTATAGCGCCAGCGAGATTATTACAAAGACATGAAGTTTTGACGCTTCAAATATTTTTAACGGCTAAGATTAATAATAAAAAAATTAGTATAATATTATCAAAGTTCGGAGATAAAATTTCTAAGATATATATTAGTGATGGCGAAGTTTGTTTAAATAAAGATCTAAAAGATTTTAATATTAACTGGGGGAGCTTTGATATTAACAGAGGCGTTTAATTTTAATATAAAATTTTTATAAAAACTGAGGAAAGATAAACTGTTGAATAAAATAAAAATAAATAAAATAATTATAGCTAGTAATAATAAAGGCAAGGTCGAAGAGATTAAAAAAATTTTTAATAAATACGAAATAGAAATTCTTTCTTTAGGGGATTTAAATATAGATATAGACATCGAAGAGACAGGACAGACTTTTGAAGAAAACGCGTATATTAAAGCTAAGGCGATCTATGATCTTGTAAAGTTGCCTACGATAGCTGACGATTCAGGGCTTTGTGTTGAATATCTCGGAGGACGCCCTGGGGTACTTTCAGCTAGATACGCTGGTGAAGGGGCGACTGATCAAGATAGGATAAATAAACTTCTCGACGAGATGAAAGACGCCGAAAAAAATAAAAGAAACGCGAAGTTTGTTTCGTCTATTGTTTTTATAATTAATAAAAAACAAGTTTTGAAATCTACAGGCGAATGTTTTGGAACTATTGCGCTAGAGCCTCGAGGTTCTGGTGGCTTTGGGTACGATCCGATATTTTTAATTAATAATAATAAAACTGTTGCTCAACTAAGTCAAGAAGAAAAAAATAAAATTAGCCACAGAGCAATGGCTTTAAAAAATTTAGAAAAATTATTAGAAATGAGAGTAAATATAGATGAATATCACAAATAGTAAACAAAGAGCAAAATTAAAATCTTTAGCTCAAAAATTAGATACGATAATACAAGTAGGAAAAAATGGCGTAACAGACGAAACAATAAAAGTTGTTAGTGACGCATTTAATACAAAAGAATTAATAAAAATAAAAAAAATAGAAACATCACCTGTTGATGAAAAAGAAATAGCGAGGATCTTGGCTGAAAAAACAAATTCAGAAATAGTTCAAATTATTGGCTCTAAAATAGTTTTATATAAAAAAAATCAAGATAAAAAAAATAATAAAAAAATAATAAAACAGGAGAAGTCCAGATGAATAATAAATATCAAAGCCCGTTTTCAACAAGATATGCTAGCGATGAGATGCAATATATTTTTTCTCAGGAGTTTAAAATAAAAACATGGCGTAGACTTTGGATCGCACTGGCGAAAGCTGAAAAAAAATTAGGCTTAGAAATATCTGAAGATCAAATTAAAGAGCTTGAAAAATATAAAGATAATATAAATTTTGATGTTGCAAAAGAGAGAGAAAAAGAGTGTAGACACGACGTTATGGCTCATATTTACGCTTACGGAAAGCAATGTCCTAACGCAAAAAAAATACTTCATCTTGGGGCGACGTCTTGTTATGTTGGAGATAATTCAGATATAATAGCGATCAAAGAAGCGATGGAAATTCTCAAAAGAAAAATAGTAAATATAATTTCGATTTTGTCTGACTTTGCTTTTAAATATAAAGACTTGCCGACTTTAGCTTATACCCACTTACAACCGGCTCAACTCACAACCGTTGGAAAGCGCGCTTGTCTTTGGATCAACGAGCTTTATATAGATCTTCAAGAAATTGATTTTAGATTAGAAAATTTAAAATTATTAGGCTCAAAAGGAACAACAGGTACACAGGCGAGTTTTTTAGAGCTTTTTGAAGGCGACGAAAGTAAAATAGACGAGCTTGAAAATTTAATTGCGAGCGAGATGGGTTTTAAAAAATGTGTTGAAGTTTCGGGTCAAACTTATTCGAGAAAGATAGATTCCCAAGTATTATCGACTTTATCTGGGATTGCTCAATCGGCTAGTAAGTTTTCAAACGATATAAGAATATTACAAAGTTTTAAAGAAATAGAAGAGCCGTTTGAGAAACACCAAATTGGTTCCTCTGCGATGCCTTATAAACGAAATCCGATAAGATCTGAGCGAATAACTTCGCTTTCTAGATATGTTATAGTAAATAGCTTAAATCCTGGGTTTACGGCGTCGACACAGTGGTTTGAGAGAACTCTTGACGATTCAGCCAACAAGAGAATATCGATTTCTGAAGGTTTTTTAGCAGTAGATTCTATATTAAATATATTTCTTAATATAGTTGACGGGTTAGTTGTCTATAAAAAAGTTATCGAAAGAAGAGTTAAAAACGAGCTAGCATTTATGGCGACTGAAAATATTATGATGGCGGCTGTAAAAAAAGGCGGAGATAGACAAGTTATACACGAGCGTCTGAGAGAACTTTCGATGGAGGCTGGAAGAGAAGTTAAAGAAAACGGAGGCGAAAACGATTTAATTGACAGGATCGCTAAAGATAAATATTTTAACTTAACAAAACAAGAGTTAGAGCAACAACTCGATCCTAAAAAATTTATTGGTCGAAGTAGCCATCAGGTAGAAATATTTTTAGCTAACGAGATAAGGCCTTTATTAGAAAAAAACAAAGATATACTGGGCGAAAAATATTTGTTGACGGTGTAAAATCTTATGGAAAATAAATATATAAAAAATAAAATAAAAAGATATCTAAATAAAAATAATCAAGATAATATTCAAGATTCAGAAAATCCAAATAAAAATCAAGATAATATTCAAGATTCAGAAAATCCAAATAAAAATCAAGATAATCAAGATAATACTCAAGATTCAGAAAATCTAAATAAAAATCAAGATAATATTCAAGATTCAGAAAATCCAAATAAAAATCAAGATAATACTCAAGATTTAGAAAATCCAAATAAAAATCAAGATAATACTCAAGATTTAGAAAATCTAAATAAAAATCAAGATAATCAAGATAATACTCAAGATTCAGAAAATAAAAATCTAGAAGACAAAAGAGCTTTTAAGATATTGTGTTTAATATCTGTAGTTTTGTCGATTTTGATCGTAATTTTTAACGCTTGGATTGGACCTAGTTTAGTTCCGACATATAGAGATTATCAGCGAAGATTTTTGATTAATACAGACGAGAATAATAATACAAAAGAAGACGACTATGACGACGATATAGATGATATAGATGATGACGAAAAAGATATAGATATAGATGATATAGACGATGACGAATATTTTGAAGATATTTTAGAAGATGATGACGAACCAGAAGATTTGAATGAACGGGAAGATATAGATGATATAGATGATATAGATGATATAGATGATATAAAGTTTGATAACGATGACGAAGAATATGATGGAGAATATGATGGAGAATATGATGGAGACGAAAATCAAGAAAAAGATATTCAAAGCGACGATATTGTTTTTGTTAATGTTAATCAAGCCGATTTAGATGACTTGATGAAAATACCAGGTATTGGAGAAGTTTTAGCTAGAAGAATCATAGATTATCGTTCTGAAAACGGACCATTTGAGTCTGAAGAAGATCTTTTAAAGGTAGACGGAATAGGAAGAAGCAGGTTAGAATCAATAATTGATTATATATATCTAGATTAATAAATTATATGATTTGCACTACAAAAATTATATAAAACTAAGGTCGAGGTTTCATATTGAGCTTGGAAGCTAGTTGATAGTAGATTAACACGAATTTCTCAAATAAAAAATAAAATCTAAAGCTAAAACAAGATTAACTCTAACTTTTACTAGATAGAAATTTTAGGCGTACTTGTTGCTCTTAAGATTAATATGGATAGCTTGAAGAGCAATAGAGCTCAAAAAACAGAAAAATTAAGAATCATCAAAAGTAAATATTTCCCCCCAAAAAAAAGCAAGGGGGATTTTTTGTGAATATTTTTATTTATATTGACAAAATTTTAAATTTAATATATAATAAATATATAATTTATAAAGGAGAAATTTTAGTATGTTTGATAATTTTAAAAAAACAAATAAGAAAATTTTTAAATATATAGTAATAAATATATTTTTATTAATAAGTTTTAGTCTATCAGTTTTTGGTTTAACAAAAAATAAAGATGATATCTATGAAATAAAAACAAAAGAAGATTTATATAAATTTGCTGATTTAGTTAATTCAGGAGAGTCTAGAGCAAACGCAAAATTAATAAACGATATAGTAGTAAACAAGGGCGAAATAAACGAAAAAACTGACGCTAAGAAAGTGTTACATTGGAAATGTATCGGAAACAACGAGAAAAATCCGTTTTTAGGGACTTTTGACGGAGCAGGACATTCTATTAGTGGAATTTACTCTAATTATGACTTAAAAAACGATGGAAAAAATTATGTAGGACTATTTGGAATAGTTGGAGATAATAAAAAATATATATACAAAGAAAATGTGGCTGAGAAGCTTGATATTAAAGAAACAGATCTAGTTGGAGTAATTAAAAATTTAAAATTAATAAACTCTTGTTTTAAATGTAATTGTAAGAGTAATCAAGATTGTAAAAATTCAGGAATTTGTAGTCAAAATTATGGAATATTAGAAAATTGTAGTTCTCAAAAATTGACTGTAGTGACGACTAACGGAAAAACGTTAGATAGTGGAGGACTTTGTTCTGATAACTTTGGAATAATAAAAAATTGTTGTTGTAATCAAAGTAAAATAAGTACTAGTAACGGTGAAGAAAATTTAAGTGGTGGAATTTGTGTAAATAACGTCGGTAAAATAATAAATAGCTGTGTTAAGTCAGCTGAGGTTATATCTAAAAATTTAAAATATAATAATTATGCGGGAGGAATTTGTTCTATTAACTTTGGAATTATTTTAAATAGTTATTGTAGTTCATCGAAAATAATGTCTCAAGGCGGAAAAAATGTAATTGATAAAAGTGATAGTAAGTATGTATTTGGAAACGATACATTATTAGATAACTATAGTGGAGGGATATGTGCTTATTGCAATGGGTTAGAAGGCTTTATAAAAAACTGTTATAGTAGTTTTGTAAATATTAGTTCTATCGGAAAAAATAGTGATAATATCAGTGGAGGAATTTGTGGTTATTATTTTTTAAGCTCTGAGTTCAGTATGAGCAATTGTTATAGTACAATATCAAAGATTAGCGCACTCGGAGGAAGTATGAATTATAAAGGTGGAATTTGTGGTGTTGTTGAAAAAATTAGTGAGACAAATAAAAGTATATTTAACTGTTATTATCTTAAATTAATTAATGCTGAGTTACTTGGAATTGGAGCAATCAAAACACCAGATTTAGAAAAAGAATCTAGGTATCGTTACTTTGATGTTAAATCAGATATAAAAACTCAAACAAAAGCTGTAAGTATTCAGGAATTTAAAAACGGATTTGTATTAAAAAAATTAAACTCTGGTGGTCCATGTGAAGGCTACGAATTCAAACAAAATAAATCACCAAATGTAGACAAAACTTTAGAGTATTTAATTTTAATAAAAAAATAAATAAAAAGCGTGGTAGTTTAAATAGCTGCTGCGCTTTTTTGTAAAACAATAGTGATTAATACAAATTTATATTTTAATTTTTTTGTGTAACTTATTTAAACTCACCAATTATTAAATAATATATTTAGTTATTTAATATTTCAAAAAATTTTTTTATTTTATAAATAATCTATTGACAAAAATTGAGATAAAATGGTATAATTATAAAAAAATGAAAATTAAGTAAATAATTGTAAAATAAAAAAATAAAAGAGGGTGAAGTTATTTGAAAAGCTCAAAATATAATATTGTTTTTAAAAATAAAGATAAAAAACTTATTTTTAATACGTTGACTTGTGCATTAGCAGAAATTGAAGACGATGGTATAGAAATACTAGAAAATATTTAAAATATAAGTTTAGATAATCTGGATCTAGATCAAAAGAAGTTAATATCTGATATGGGAAGCAATGGATTTATAGTAGAAGATGACGTAGATGAAATATCTTTTTTGAAAAATAAGTTTCTAAAAGATAAATACGATGAAAGTCAACCTTCCGTTACAATATTGCCTACGACTGCTTGTAATTGTTGTTGCTTTTATTGTTTCGAAGAATCAAAATCACATCATAAATTGACAGATGATGTAAAAAAAGCAATTTATAGACAAATAGATTTATTAACTAAAAATAAAGAAAAATTTCGTGTTACGTGGTTTGGTGGAGAACCATTATTGGCAATACAGGATATTTGTCAAATGTCTGAAAAAATAATAGAGATATGCAATAAAAACAACATATCATATTCATCAGGAATAATTACAAATGGAGTACTTATTGATGATAATATTTTAAAAACTTTAGTAAATTCAAAAGTTTCAACTATTCATATTACACTTGATGGTACACCGGATAAACACGATAAAATTAGGAAATTACATAACGGACAAGGAACTTTTTGGAAAATAATCGAAAACATAAAACTTTGTTTAAAATATAATTTTTTAGTAGATATAGATATACATATTAATTTGATGACTGACGAGGAAATAGAAAGTCTTTTATATATTTTAAAAAAAGAGGGACTTGAAGATTGCCATATAGGTTTTGGACGCTTAATTGATTACTCAGCAAATATTAACGAATGTGATCTTATTAGTACAGATGACTACGGGAAAAGGTGTATAAAATATGAAGAATTTGCTTACAAAATTGGTTTAAATCAAAAATATTATTTAGAAAGCTATCCAAGTCCAAAAAATAATATGTGTACAGCAGGAAAATTAAATTCTTTTGTTGTTGAACCAACAGGTATTTTATATTCTTGTTGGCCAGATATTGGTCAGGAAGAAAAATCAATAGGAAGTATATTAGATATCAAAGATGTAAGAGAAATTAGTAATTATAATAAATTAAGATATATTCTTTATTCGCCATTCGAATATGATAAATGCAAAAATTGTAATATATTGCCTATTTGTATGGGAGGATGCATAAATAGAGGCTTGTTATCTGGTGAACCTCAATGTACCAGTTGGAAGTATAATTTAATTCAAACTTTACAATATATCTATGATATAGAAAGTAATAAATAAAAAAATTTTTTGTCTTGCTTGTTAGTGACTTTTTAAATTTATTTTTATACTAAAAAAATCAGAAAGGAAATTTATTATGAAGATAATATTAAAAGATGTTCGTAAATTTTTTGGTCCTCATGCTTGCGGTATCGACCAAGACGGAAAACCTTGTGGTTAATAGTTAAACAATTTTATTATTAAGTTCTGGTAACTAAATTATATATTTTATGACGGCAAGCAGGACATTGTTTTTATGGAGGCATTTTATGGCAGATGAAGTTGTAATAAGAAAAGCAAATATAAATGACATTGATGTCTTAGAAACGTTATCAAAACAGTTTTTTGAAACACAATTAGAAATAAATAATATTTTCAAACAAGAAAATATTACTAAATTAACTCCTAGAATTAGCATAAAAGAAAGATTAAATAATAAATCATTTTGTTTTTTTATTGCTGAATATAAATCAATAGGAATAGGTTACGCTGGTGTACAATTAGCAGAAAGAGATATTTTGTTTGAAGCTAAGGATTATGTTCTTTTAGTAGATATGTTTATTAATAAAGACATATTTAAAAAATTAAATTTTTATAAAATAACGTCTGATTTGTTTGGCTTGTGTGAAAAATTTGCAAGAGATAACAATAGAAAATTTTTGTGTGCAGACGTTTATGGGGATAATTCAAGAGTAAAAAAATTAATAGAGACTAAAGATTTTCGTGAATATAGAATCAGGTATGTAAAAGAGTTGAAATAAAATAAATTTAAAAAACTAAAACAGGCTTTTAATATTTAAGATCTAAGCCTGTTTTTTGATGTTTTTATACATAATAATAATATTCAGTAAATTTAATTATTTTTAATTTGGACTGTAGTTACAATTTGATGTTTAAATTATTTTGATAAAAATCCAATTGGTTGTTTTGTTTGGATTATATTTTTGTATTAAGCGTAATGTCCCTATCGTGTTGTTTACTGCCAGCAAACCTAGAGTTTATATTGACATTATAAAAAAATTATAGTATAATGACTTTTAGTATTTTGTTACTTGAATTAAAAAAATAAAAACTCTTAAGGATCTTTGGTAGCTGTGAACGTTGAAAAATCAAAGTTCTATAATAAAATTATTTGTAAAGATATTGAAAATATTATTATATAAAAAAGTTAAATATAAAATTTTAAATAAATATTTAAATAAAGTAGTAGTAATAATAGGAGGCTAATATGTCGTATACGTTAAAAAAAGTTACAATAAGAACAAACAACACTAAAGATGGAATCAACCGCATAGGAGAACTATGGCAAGATGTAAATACAGGAAGGTTGCCTATTATTTTTGATAATAAAAATAATTTACAAGATGGTGTTTTTCCAGTTTCAATGTATAGTAATTACGAATCAAACGAAAATGGTGATTATGACTTAAGTATCTTAGGAGTAGATTCAAGTTTTTTTGTTGAACTAGAAAAACAAGTAAAAATTGGAAAGTATAAAAAATATGAATCTATCGATGATAATATAATTGCAAGTACAAAAAAAGCCTGGGAGATAGTTTGGAAAGAACAAAAAGAAAATATTATAAATCGAGCATACAAAATAGACTATGAAAGCAGTATACCTGCCAAATATACCAATGATAATAAAGCGCATTGTTGTCTTTGGATTTCGATTAATTAGTTTAGTAAGTTATAATTTGAATTTAGAAAATATATTATATGTTGGTTATCTCGACTATTTTTATTATAGAGCCAAAAAACAGGCTTAGATCGAATATGGGCTCTATAATAAATGTTGTGGTAAGCAAGAATAGAGCTTAAAAAAATAAATTAAAAAAAATAGAGTACATTTTGTTCAAATCCTGCAAGATACGACAGGAGAGACACAATACGCTCTATAATTATTTTACAAAAAAGCTTTTAAACTTGCAAGGGGTTTTAATAAAAAATATCGAAAAAATTGAGGGGGACTACATATGTGTATTTAGAAATGCCTGTTAAAGAACATACTTGTCCTAATTGTGGTCTAAAAACAAAGTATGTTCATAATTATAGACCTAGAAAAATAAAAGATTTACCTGCTTTTGATCAAAACATAATTCTTGTCTATCAGTTAAGAACAGCGTATAATTTGAAAGAAGAGTTTTATAAATTACTAAATTGCAAAGACAAACAATCAGCAAAAAAATGATGAGCGATTTGATATATGCAGCACAAGATAGTGGAATATCAGAATATAATAAGTGCAGCAACACACTAATAAATTGGCAAACAGGAATATTAAATACATTCGAGTATCC
>JAGAUG010000075.1 GCA_017828935.1 Oscillospiraceae bacterium
ATAGTCTGTTTTTAACACTTCTTTTTTTTCTGTTTCAACTATTACAATTCCAGTTTTACTCACGTTTTTTATTATAATATTTAAAATTTTATCTGACAATCCCTGATTATATGGTGGATCTAAAAATATTATATCAAATATCTTATTAGCTCTAGATAAATATAATAAAGCATCAGAATTTATTATATCAAACTTATCTTGAATATTCATGTTTTTAAGATTTTTAATTAAGTATTTTTGACATATCTTATCATGATCAACAAAAGTAACGTAACTAGCTCCCCTACTGATAGCCTCAAGTCCTATTTGTCCCGAGCCCGAAAACAAATCCAAAAAATTAGAATTTATTATATCAAACTGTATTATATTAAATATAGCTTCTTTAACCATATTGGATGTCGGTCTTGTTTTTTCACCAAACGGAAATATAATTTTTCGTCCTCTATTATTTCCTGATATTATTTTTAACATAAAATTTCTCTTTCTTTATAAAACATATATTTTTTAATTTTTAGATATAATTTTTTTTATTTCTTCTGCGGCTTTCGATAATGAATCGTTTATAATAACATAGTCATATTTTTCAGACAATTCTATCTCCCGTTGCGCTCTAATTACTCTTTCTTCGATCTCTTTTCCAGACTCTGTATTTCTATTTCTTAGGCGTTTATATAAATCTTCGACACAAGGAGGCATAACAAAAATCATCAAAGCGTTTTTATACTTATTTTTTATTTTAAAAGCACCTTGAACATCTATTTCTAAAATAACGTTCTTGCCTTCTCTTAAGAAATTATTTACGCTATCTTTTGGAGTCCCATAATAATTAGAATTATATTCAGCATACTCTAAAAATCCATTAGTTTTTATCATATCTATAAATTTATCTCTAGATATAAAATAATAATGAATTCCGTTTTTTTCGCCTCTTCTCGGCAATCTTGTTGTCGCCGAAATCGATAAAACTATATTATCTAATTTTTTTAAAAGTTTTTTTATAATAGTACCCTTTCCAACTCCCGAAGGACCAGACAAAATAATTAAAGTCCCGCTATTTTTAGATTCCACAATCAACACTCTTTCTATTTTTATTTTTTATTATAAATTAATAATACTATCTATCAACTGATATTACGTTTTTAACTTTCGATATTTTCGACATTATTTCTTTTATTTTTTTTAAGCTACTAACTCCAATAACGATTTCTATTAAAATTTTATCGCCTTTTTCTTTTGCGTTTAAATTATATATAGAAACTTTAAAATTCGCAATAACAGAAGTTATATCAGCTAAAACCCGCTCGCCACTATCAGCTATTATTTTTATATTACATTTGAATATCTCTTTAGTATTTTTAGCTTCACTCGCCCAACTAACTTTAACCCACCTATCGTCATATTCTTTATCATATTTCATTATTTCTACGTTCTTACAGTCTGATCTATGAACTGAAACTCCAAAGCCTCTAGTAACAAAACCAACTATCTCGTCTCCGGGTAACGGACTACAACACTTCGAAAGTCTAACTAAACAATCTCCTAAATCTTCAACTATAATACCATTATTATTTTGATTAGAAATTTTTGTTTTTTTATTAATAATATTTTTATTATCTTCGATATCGTCTTTATTTTTTTTATTATATAAATTTCTAGCCCCTGCTATAACTTTAGATAAATATAAACCCCCGTAACCAATCGCTGCAAAAAATTCATCTGATGTATTATAATGATATTTTTTTGAAATAACATTAACAAAATCTGTATATTCGTCTTCTTTAAAAAACATATGATTTCTTCTGAGTTCTCTCTCGAAATCTTGTTTACCCGCTAAAATATTTTCTTCTCGCTTTTCTTTTTTAAACCAACTTCGAATTTTATTTCTAGCTTGACTAGTTTTAACGATTTTAAGCCAATCTCTACTAGGACCTTGATCTTTATTGCTACTGGTTAAAACATAGACGACTTGACCTGTTTTTATTTCGTATGTTATCGGTACTATCTTCCCGTCGACTTTGGCGCCGATTAGCTTATCTCCGACTTGGCTGTGTATCGAATAAGCAAAATCTATAATCGTAGAACCAACTGGCAGGCTTTTTACGTCTCCTTTGGGAGTAAAAAAATAGATTTCTTCAGAAGTCAGATCATATTTTATAGATCTAATAATATCATCAACATCTGTTGCTTCTTGTTGGTTTTCAAGCAGTTTCTTCACCCAAGTTAATTTTTCTTCTATCGAAGTAACTGAAGTTTTTTTATTAATTCCTGCTTTATATTTCCAATGGGCTGCGATACCGTACTCAGCCGTATAGTGCATCTCCCATGTTCTAATTTGGACTTCGAATATAATTCCGTTTTCGTCTATAACTGTTGTATGTAAAGATTGATACATATTAGTCTTGGGAGTCGATATATAATCTTTAAATCTATTTGGTAACGGCTTAAACATATCATGTATCATCCCAAGCATCTCATAGCACTCGTTTTCTGTATCTACTATTATTCTAACTGCGTAAACATCGTACACTTCATCGAACAAGTGTCCATGTTGATAAACTTTTTTATAGACGCTATAAACACTCTTAGCCCTTCCCTCAACATGAGCTATATTTTCTTCATAATTTAGTCTTTTTTTTATCGTAGCTTTGATTTTTTCAACTATTTTTTCTCGCTCTGATTTTTTTACTTTTAAAAATTCTTCGATCTCCCGATAAGCAATTATATCTAGTTGTCTTAGAGAAAGATCTTCTAACTGATCTTTTATAGATTTCATTCCCAATCTGTGAGCTAATGGAGCATAAATTTCCATTGTTTCAAGAGCTTTATCTCGCCTTTTTTGACCTTTTAGATATTCAATAGTTCTTATATTATGAAGCCTGTCCGCTAATTTAATTATAATAACTCTGATATCTTCCGCCATCGCGACAATCATTTTTCTAATATTTTCCGCTTTTTGATCTTCTATCGTTACATAAGAAATCTTACTTATCTTTGTTACCCCAGCAACAAGCCGACCTACTTGCGACCCAAAAATTTTATTAATTTCTTCTATTGTTATGTCTGTATCTTCAACAACATCGTGAAGTAAACCCGCAATAATTGTTTCGGTATCCATCCCGTAGTTAGATAAAATTATCGAAACCTCAATTGGGTGAATAATATAATCTTCTCCCGACTTTCTTTTTTGACCTTTGTGAGCTTGATAAGCTACATAATAAGCTTTTTTTATTAAATCAAAGTCTAATATCTTATTATTTTCGCTCAATCTATTTATTAAATTTTCCAACATCGCTTCCATCAAGTTGATCTCCTTAATATTAATATTAAATATTACACAAAAACTGATATGTTTTCGATGTTTTTATGTCAGCCTTTTGTTTAAGATATAAGAATTCTATTTTGTTATTTAATATTATTACTTTTATGTCTTCTAATATTTTTAATATTAACCCTATCTTGATATAATTTAAATTTTCGAGTTTTATAAATAAATATTCGATCAACTCATCTATTGTTACATATGTAAACTGTCTAACTGTTTTTAAATATTTATAAACTAAAACGACTTCTGATCTACTTGGAATATTGTTTTTAAATAATTCTTTATCAAATTGTTTTGAATTTTTAAATTTATTATATTCTATAATTTGATAAAAAAATTCATCTTGATCAAAATCAGATTTTCTAATATCTTTTAATAATAACATCGGTGATATTATATTATTATATTCGTTTAATTCTAAATTTACAAGTACATCAACGTTATCATCGATTTTATATAAAAAATCATCCCAGCTTTTATTAAAATCAAGTAGCTCCAATATTGACTTGTTTTTAAATTCTACAACTATTTTTGTATACTTTCCGCCAGATAAAGCAATTAGATTTTTTATTCTCGCGTTTTTTATCATAATAATTGGCATCTCGTTGCCAAAACCGTACGGCTCTAATAATCTTAAATCCTGAATATTATCGATTGTTACATCACTACTATCTATTTCGCAATCTATATAATATTTTTTTATCGACATTTCTATTTCTAAGCTACTAATATATTGATTAATTTTTTTTGAGAATTCATCAATATTTTTTGTTTTTAAAGTAAATCCAGCCGCTAAATCATGTCCTCCATATTTTATTAAATAATCCTTACAAAAATCAACAGCTTTTATTAAAGAAAATCCTTCAATACTTCTTCCTGATGCGTTCGCTTCATCTTCTTCTGTTGATATCAAAATACAAGGTTTATTATATCTCTCTGTTAACTTAGAAGCGTTTATTCCTGAAATAGAATGATTCCAACCTTCTTTTGAGATTATAATAATTTCTGAAGTAAGTAACGACGGATCTTCTAAAATTATTTGATTAATCTCGCTCATCATTTGGCTTTCTATTTTTTTTCTCTCTTCGTTTATGTTATCTAGTTCTTTAGCTAGCTTTTGAGCCTCGATTTCGCTATTACTAAGCAACAAATCCATCGCTATCCATATTATTCCCATTCTCGAAGCTGAATTAAGCCTTGGCGCCAATCTATATGATATCATATTCGCCGATATATTATTAATATTTATTCTCGAGGCCTCTATTAACGCTTTGATACCCAAATTCGGATTACTTTTCATTTTTTCTAATCCAGCTTTTACTATTAATCTGTTTTCGCCAACTACAGGCATCACATCTGCAACAGTCCCAAGACATATAATATCAGCATATTTATCTAATATCGCCTTATAGTCGCCCTCTAGCGCCGAAACAAGCTTAAAAACAACTCCAACACCAGACAAAAATCCACACCCACTCTCGCAATCTTTTCTGTGTGGATCAATAACAGCGACTGCGTTTGGCAAAATTTCTAGTGGCTTGTGGTGATCTGTTACAATAACGTCTATTCCTAAACTCCTTGCGTAATCTATCTCTTCAACAGCAGTAATCCCATTATCGACTGTTATTATAAGCTGACAATCCTTACTTAATTTATCAATAGATTTAACGTTTAGACCATAACCTTCTTTTTCTCTTGACGGTATATAATAATAAACGTCTGCCCCAAGATCACATAAATATAAATACAAAACAACTGTACTAGTCATCCCATCAACGTCATAGTCGCCATAAATAATTATTTTTTCGTTATTTTCGAGCGCTTCTTTGATCCTGCAAACAGCTTTTTCCATATCTTTGAGCTTAAACGGATCTTGATATATATTATTATAATTTATAAAATCATCTATCTGGGTTTGAGTAATTAACCCCTTATTTTTTAAAACTTTTTTTAATATCTTCGAATATTTATTATAATTATTATTTATATCATCAACGTCATTATTTTTTAAAATCCATTTATTAAAATACAATTTTTAAGTTCGCTCCTTTAGATTATTTAATTTATTAATATTTTTATATAAAGATTAATTTTGAAAAATTTCTGGTTGCTTTGGATTCGGATTTTTAACTAACGAAGCTGATGAATAAAGCTTATCGCTTTTATCTAACAACTTACCTTGGATAACAAACCTTGTATTTTTTTGACCAAAAGACTGATATTTTCCGTATCGATAAGTACAAGTAGACAAAGTTATTATTTTATCTTTACCAGTTACACTAACATCATAATTATATTCTGATCTACTTCTCGCTTCTTCAATCATCTTAGCTTGTCTTTTTTCGTCAAGTCCTACCCAATAACACTCGAAATTAATATCTGTAAAAAAAACTGCAAAAATTTGATAAACTAACTGACTATCTTCTGTTGTTATAAAAATATACGGCGTATTCCTAGCAAAGTCTATATTTTGAAATTTAACTAATTGCGCAAATTTCTTTCCGTTCGGATTATCATCTAAATTATGACCATGTATTATTAAATTATTAGAAAGCTGATTAAACGGCGAAAATACGACGCCCTTTCCACTGTATATTGAACCTTCGAACGCGTAGTTTTTATATTCATCTTTTCGATCATAAAAAGATTGGTTTTCGTTTTGAAACTCTACCCATCTCATAATAGGCCAATCTACACTTGTCCCCGGAATATTAATCCAGGCTTTTATATCATTATTTACTTGTCTTAGTTCGGCAAGTTTAGGTCTTTTATCTGGAATATCAACAATAGCGCTTGTCTCTTTAACCTGATCTAAATCTATTGTTTCGTTTATTAAATTATCTTCGTCGTTTGTTTCTGATATTTCTAAAACAAAAATAACAAAAACAAACGTCATAATCGAAGTTAAAAATTTAAATATTATTTTTTTAAACACAAATACTTAGATTCTCCTCAAAGAAAATTATTTTATAAAATCATTTTAAATTTGGTTGTCTTGGATTTGGATTTTTTATAAGCTCTATTTTTTCTTTTAGCTTCGACCCGTCTTCTAATAACTTACCTTGGATCGCAAATCTTGTATTTTCTTGACCAACAGAACCGTAAGGTCCATATTTATAAGTACAAGTTGATAAAGTTATTATTTTGTCTTTTCCCGAAACAATAACATCATAATTATATTCTGATCTTTGCTTTGCACTATCTATCATCGATTGTTGAGTTTTTTCGTCTAATCCAACTTTAGTATAACCAAATTTCGTATCAGTAAAAAAAACAGCGTAAATTTCGTAAACAAGCGACGCATCTTTCGTTGTTAAAAAAATATACGGCGTTTGCTTCGCAAACTCTATATCTTGGAACTTAACAAGCTGAGCAAATCTCTTTCCATCAGGATTATCATCTAAATTATGTCCGTGTAAAACTATATTATTAGATAATTTATCAAACGGCTCAAAAACACTGTCATCATCTCCAAAAATACATCCCTCAAAAGCGTACTCTTCTTCTTCATTTCTTCTTAAATAATAGTCGTTATTGATTCCTTTCATAACTGGCCAATCTACGCTTGTCCCGGGAATATAAACCCAACCAACAGTCTCGTCGTTTTCTTCTAGAGCTTTTTTTAGATTTTCAACTCTATTAGGCTTTTTTATATTAACAGATTTTTTTTCTTTAACTTGACTTATTTTTGTAATATTTTCTTCAAGTCCCAAATCCAAATCATCTTCGTCTTCATAATGATTTTTATCTATAAACAAAAAAATAACAATACATATAATTATTGATATAGCTATAATAGATATATTTATGTGTTTATATTTCATAAAACTTTTAAATATTTTATTTTTTAAGAATTTATTTTCCACAGATACTTCCCTCTCTTAATTATATATAATTTAATTATATTTTATTTGTTTTTCTCAAGCCAAAAGAAAAACTGAGTATATTTATCTTTTACGCTTTCGATCTCAAGATCGCTTTCGTGAAGTCTTAAAATTTGTCTAACAAGATAAAGTCCAAGACCTACTCCGCTTTTATCTTGACTTCTAGACTTGTCTACTTTATAAAATTTATCACAAATATATTTTATGTCATTTTCTGAAATTCCTTCGCCAGAATTTTTAATTCCTATGTAAACTAATTCCTGTGTTTCTTTATATTTTATTTTAATATATCCGTTTTGATCAACAAACTTTACAGCGTTTTCTATTAAATTATAAATCACTTGATATATCATATCGCTATCTCCGATAACAAAAAGATCTCTTTTATCAAGTCCAAAAATTTTTATATTTTTATTTAAAATCTGAATTTCAAAATTAAAAATAGCTTGTCTAATCATCTCGCTAATATTAATTTTTTGTTTACTTAGCTTCATCTGACCCGAAGTAATTTTTGTTAAATTATTCATCGAAGTTACAACTTTAGATAAACGCTTTATTTCGTCTGATATTACAACAAGATAGTTTTTAACCTGATCTTCTTTGATAACTCCATCTAAGATTCCTTCGATAGAACTCGATATTATAGTCATCGGCGTTTGAGCTCGTGGGAAACACTCGAAACAAAATTTCTTCTATTTTCGTCCATCTCTTCGAGCAAGGTCGCCATATTATTTATCACCAAAGCTAACTTTCCTAACTCATCTTTTGTTTTTATATCTAATTTCTTTCTAAAATCCTTTTTCAAAAATTTTTTAGATATAAAAATAATATTATCTAAAATATCTATTATTTTATTTATTAAAATTAAAATAATAACAGCTAGTATAAATATTATTAAAATAAAACTTATAATATAAATTTTTATAAAATTATTAAATATATAATTTATTTTATCTCCTGGTTTTAAAACAAAAACAAATTTATTTAATTTTTTATTTAAATAAACAGGTAAGGCCAAGATATAATATTTTTTATTTAAAATACCTTCAAGATTTCCGTAGGATTTATATTTATTTTTTTTTATTATATTATTTATTATATTTTTTGATATCTTGTAATTTTTATTATTAATTTTTATATTTCTATCTAAATCAACTAAAAATATATTATTTATATTATTATTATTTTTTTTACTTAAAATAATATTTTTATAATCCAATGCTTCTTGATATAATAACTGATACTGTTGCTCTTTAAAACAATTAAAAAAACTCGATAATAAAATACTACTAAAAATTAACCCTCCGAGAAATATTAAACCAAAACAAACAACAAAACTCTTTTTTCTCAAGCTTGTTTTCAAAATTTACTTCCCCTAAATATAATAAAAATTTTTTATTATATTTTAATATGTCTCGAATTTATATCCAACACCCCAAACAGTCTTAAGCTCCCATCTATCTGTAACTCCTTGAAGTTTCTCTCTTAGTCTTTTTATATGTACATCAACTGTTCTAATATCGACACAGCACCCAACACCCCAAATTTCGTGTAGTAACACTGCTCTAGTAAAGACTTTATTGGGCCTACTCGCCAAAAAAAACAACAGATCTATTTCTTTCGGAGGCATCGTCATTAATTTTTCATCTATCAATACACAGTAATCTTTTATATCAACAACCAACTTATCATACTCTACTTTAAAAATATTACTAATACTATCTATTCCTATATTGGATCTTCTTAGAACCGCCTTAACACGAGCAACAACTTCTTTAACTTCAAACGGCTTTGATATATAATCATCAGCACCCAAATTAAGGCCAAAAACTTTATCAAAAGCTTCTCCTTTGGCCGATATTATAACTATAAAACACTCTCCGTAACTCCTAATAAATTGACAAACTTCCCAACCGTCAATTTCAGGCATCATAATATCAAGTAAAACTAAATCTGGTAAACTCTCTTTAAATAACTCTATAGCTTCTTTTCCGTCACTTGCAATTTCAACTTTAAAATTTTCTTTTTCAAGATATAATTTTAATATATTACATATATTTATATCATCATCCGCAATTAATATCTTCGTCTCTTTCATAAAAATTTGACCTTCTTTATTTTTTCGTTTTCAACATCTTTTAAACATTTCAACATTTCCCAAAATTTTCAACGTAGTCTTATGTTGAAAACTCTGTTGAAAATGTTGAAAACCATATATATTGTATCTTCCTCCTGTTTAAATCCAATTTTTTAATAAACTCTCTTAATATATATTGTATATCATAATTTTATTTGTTTCAATACTATAAGTAAAATTAATTTAAAATTAATTTAAAATTATTAACTTAAAATTAATTTCAAACTAGAAATATCTAAGTATTTTTGTCTTCTTGAGTTATATAAATCTAGTAACTCTAATTTAGAAAGCCTATTGACGAGAGGCCTATCTGTATTTAAAACTCTTTTATAACAAACATCAAAAGGCGTATCTAAAAATATAATTAAATTTTTATTTAAAAATAAATCTAAATTTTTTTTATATAATAACGTCGCTCCGCCAGTCGAAATAACGCTATTTTTAATATTACAAATTTTTTTACAAGTTCTAAACTCAATATCTCTAAAATATTCTTCTCCAAACAACTCAAATATTTTTGAAATATTTTTTTTATATTTATTTTTTATATATTGATCTGTATCTATAAATTTTTTATTTAATTGTCTTGATATATATTCGCCAACAAATGTCTTTCCGCTCCCCATAAATCCAGTTAATATTATATTATTATAATTTTTTAAATTTTTATAATATCTCAAAAAACTTGATATATCTAAGAAAACCATCTCTTTTGAGCCTCGATAGCTTGCCACATCAACATATTTTCTCCGTTAAATACTCGACATCCAGCTTTTATACCCTGTTTCATTAATTCTGTAACTAACGGATTATATATCAAATCATAAATACAATCAATATTTTTTAAAACCTCGCTCGTTAAAATCGAATTTTTTATATCCGGAAAAGCTCCAACTGGAGTTGCGTTAATTAATAAATCATAATCTAAATTATAATTTTTTATTTTATTAATATCTTCGACTAAAATATTTTTATTATAATTTTTTATTAAATTAATTTTTTGTTCTGAAATATTTCTAATAAAAATATTTATATTATTTATATTATTATTTAAAAAATAATATAAAATTGTTCTTGCGACGCCTCCGAACCCAATTATGCAGACTTTATAATTTTTTTTAAATATATCTATATTATGAAATTTAAGCGAATTTTCAAATCCAATTATATCTGTATTATAGCCAATCAATTTTTTATTTTTATTTAAAACAGTGTTAACTGAGTTACATCTTCTAGCTACTTCGTCGATGTCGTCTAAATATTTTATAATTTCGGTTTTATAAGGCGAGGTAATATTAAATCCGTTGTAATCTCTTAAATTTTTTATTTGTTTATCTAGATTTTTTACTTCGTATATTTTATAAACAAAATCCCGACCAGAGGCCTTAAATAAAGATTCATGAATTTTATCTGATAACGTGTGTCTAAGCGGATAACCTATAAGACAAAATCTCATTTTATTCTCTTGCTTTCTTACTAATATTTAATATTTAAATAATTTAATTTATTGTCTTTCTATATCTCTGTGTGTAACAAAAACTTTATAATTTTTATTACTAAAATATTCAGACAAAAGCTCTACGAAAGTTACTGACCGGTGTTTTCCGCCCGTACAGCCAACCGAAACAACTAATTGACCCTTTCCTTCGTCTTTGTATAGCGGAATCAAAAAATCAAGCATCTCCAATAATTTTTGTTTAAATATTTTAGACTCTTCCCACTTCATAACATAATCTTGAACACACTTCTCAAGCCCCGTTCGATATTTCAAGGCCGGAACATAAAACGGATTTGGTAAACATCTTACATCAAATAAAAGATCAATATCATGTGGAACTCCGTTTTTAAATCCAAAAGATATAAAATTAATTATCATTCCGTTTTTTATTTCAGATAAAAACAATTGGCTTATCTTTTCTTTTAGTTGTAGCGACGTTAGCGACCCCGTATTTATAACAAAATTAGCCATCGCTTTTAAAAAGCTAAGTTTTTCTCTCTCTAGTAAAATTGCTTCTGAAATTGTGCTACATTGCTCACTAATCAACGGATGCTTTCTTCTAGTTTCTTTGTATCTCGAAATAATTACATCGTCGTCAGCGTCCAAAAATAAAATTTTATAGCTTATTCCCGTCTCGTTTATTTTTTTAAGTTGCTCGAGTAACGAATCAAACAAAACTCCACCTCTGATATCCGCAACAAGCGCAATTCTATTAATATTAGTTCTTCTACAAATATCAACAAACGGATGTATTAACTCCGGCGGAATATTATCAACACAATAAAAAGACATATCTTCGAGTGTTTCAACCGTTTTTGATTTTCCAGCTCCGGAAAGGCCAGTTATTACTATTAATTCCATGCCATTAGCACCCCCCCCTATTTACCATAATATTCCAGCTCTCCTCTCTGTATGCCATGTTCCCTCAAGATTAACACCCCTTTTTTATTTAAATTATCCTAATTTCTGGTTCTAGATCAAATCCGGTTTTATTAAAAACTTCTTGTCTAACAAACGATATTAAATCAATAACATCTTTAGACGTCGCGTTATTTTTATTAATTATAAACCCAGCGTGTTTTTCGCTAACCTGTGCTCCTCCGATAGACTTGCCTTTGAGACCACAGTTTTGAATCAAAGTCCCAGCGAAATTATTTTTTGGACGTTTAAAAATACTTCCGGCGTTAGGAAATTCCAGCGGTTGCTTACTCTTTCGTTTTATCATATATTCGTCCATCGTCGCTTTTATTTTTGATTTTTCACCCAAAGAAAGCGAAAACAAGGCTCCTGTTATAATAAAATTATTTTTCATATATGCGCTGGTTCTATAGCCCAGCTCCATCTCGTCTCTAGAGAGCTTACCTTGATTAATAATATTATTATTTATATTTATATAATCGCTATTAATAATAACGTCTTTTATTTCTGACCCAAAGGCTCCTGCGTTCATAAAAACTGCGCCACCAACGTTACCTGGGATCCCCCAACAAAATTCTAAACCTGAAAGCGAATTTTCCATCGCGAAGTAAGCTAGTTTCGAAAGACTAACTCCAGCCGAAGCAAAAATCTGTGTTTTATTTTTTATTTTTATTTCTTCGAATTTTTGCCCAAGCTTTATAACTGCTCCGTCAAACCCTTCGTCTCTAAATAAAATATTCGATCCGTTTCCGATAATAATATTTTTTATATTATTATCTTTACAAAAAATAATAATATTTTTTAAAGACTCTAAATCAACAGGCTCGATAAAAATCTTAGACTTTCCTCCTATCTTAAAAGAAGAATGCTTATCAAGTGGTTCGTTTAAATAAGCACTACATCCTAATTTCTTAGAAAAATCATATAATTTATTAAACATAAGATTATAACAACTCCAAAATAATTTTTAATTATTTTAAAATATCTCGACCTCGTATTTGCTTTATATTCTTAACTAATTTTTCAAAATTAGTATTAATAATTAATTTTTCTGGAAATTCTATCTCAGAAAGCATCTTAAGCGCGTCCTCCACTTGGCCGATATTTAAAGCAAAGTGACAGTCTGAATCTATTATAATCGGCACTTCATATTTTTTACAAAGCCTCGCGATTTCTCGACAATTAGTTACAGCTCCGTCTCTTATTTTAAACGAACTAGAATTAATTTCTACTATCTTGTTATTAGCTTTAAACGCTTTTATAACACATTCATAGTCACATTTGAATATTTCTGTTCCGCTGTGACCAATGACGTCTATATATTTATTTTTACAAACTCCTAACCACGCTCTTGTGTGATCGTCTCTAGTCCCCGGCTCAAGAACTGGAACATGCATCGACGCAATTACCCACTCAAAATTATCTTTAAAATCTTCCGGTATATCTACGTTACCATCGTAGTCTATAATATTAGCTTCGATTCCTTTTAGTAAATAAACTCCGTCAATTTGTCGCGGTAAGACTCTTAAATTAAAAAAATAATATGGATGTGGAGAGTCAGAAAGCGCCGGTCCATGGTCTGTTATTGCTATTAATTTAAGACCCCTTTTTTTCGCCGCTTGAATATTTTCTAAAACCGTACTAAAAGCGTGACTAGATGCAATCGTATGGCAGTGCATATCCGCAATTATATCTAACATAATTATCAGCCCCTTTTTTAATTTAAAAATTTATTTTATATTATTTCAAAATCTATCTGACCTGAAAAAACATCAGTTTTTACTAACTTTACTTTTATTCCGTCGCCTATTTTTATATTAAATTTACTGTCTTTTAGATTTCTAAATTCTATCATATTTACTAGTTCATACTCTCCGTCTGGCAACGAATTTTTGTGAACAAGCCCTTCAACAGTATTTTCAAGCTGAACATAAAATCCGTGCGACGCAACAGACGAAACTACCCCATCAAAAGTTTCTCCAACAAAGCTCGACATATAAAAAGCTTTATAAATATCTTCACACTCTCGTTCAATGCTATCCGCGTTTTTTTCACAATCGCTACTTTGATCAGCTACATAAGCTACTTTGTCAGCAAAAAAGCTATTATTTTTAGAATTATTTTCTGTATTATTTTCTAAATATTTACTCATAATCCTGTGTATCATAAGATCCGGATATCGTCTAATTGGCGACGTAAAATGAGAATAATTAGCTAAAACTAGACCGTAGTGAGGTTTGTATTCTGAACTATATTTCGCTTTAGCAAGCGATCTTAATATAATATTATTAACAACAAATTGTAACTTCGTATCTTTAACACTGTTAATTATTTTTGAAAGTTCTTGTTGAGAATTATTTTTAAGTCTCGGCAAATTAAGATTAACTAAAACTGTTGAAAGCGCTAAAAACTTATCTGAAGGCGGATTTTCATGTATTCTATATATAAACGGAATTTTTTTTGCTTGAGCGAACATCGCCGCTGCTTCGTTAGCTTTTAACATAAATTCTTCGATAATTATTTCTGATTGACCTCTCTCATAAGCAATAATATTAATATTATTTTTATTATTTATTTTTATTTTACATTCTCGAGACTCTAAATCTAAGCTACCCCGCTCAAGACGCTTCTTAATAAGTAACTCAGAGAGCTCTTTCATCAAAAATATATTTTCTCTAACATCTTTATATTTTTGTTTTATCTCGTCAGATTCAGCTCCGTCTAATATTTGATTTATTTCGCTATAAACGCCTTTAACTTTTGATTTTATAATAGATTTTTTAAAATCAAAAGATTTTATCTTTCCGTCGCTATCTAGCTTAATTAAAACAGAAAAAGTAAGTCTATCTTCACCAGGGTTAAGAGAACAGATATTATTTGACAGCGCCTTCGGTAACATCGGTATTACAGAATCGGCGTAATAAATCGATGTACCTCTCTCGAGCGCTTCTTTGTCTATACAGCTCTCTGGAGTTACATAATAACTTACATCAGCTATATGAACTCCGAGTTCCCAAAAATTATTTTCTAATTTTTTTATAGATATCGCGTCGTCGAGATCTTTACTGTCTTCTCCGTCTATCGTAAAAATTATTTCGTCTCTTAAATCAAGTCTATTTTTATATTCTGTTTCTGATATTTTTTCAAAAGCTATTTTTTCCGCCAGCTTTAAAACTTTATCGCTAAACTTTTGTTTTATATTTTTTTGTTGTAATATAAGCTTACAACAACTTTCCGGATCGCTAGCGCTTCCAATAACAGACTCTATTTTGGCTACGTGTTCGTCGTTATCTCGACCTCTATAAATTATTTTTATTTTTATTAATTTATCGTCTAAAATATCTTGATCTAAATTTTTTTTATTTTCTGATATATCTACTAACAACGGAAAGTTAATTTCAGAAGAACTAAAAAAATAATAATTATCAATATTTTTTATTCTTCCGAAATATTCGCCAAGCCCTCGACTCTCGATAGCTAAGATCTTTCCTTCTAAGAGCGATCCGGTTTTAGTCGAAAATTTCTTAACTAAAACTTTGTCTCCTGGAAGAGCTCCCATCATATATCTCCCAGGAATAAACATTTCTTCGTTTGTGTTTTCGAGCTTAACAAAACAAAACGTCTTATTAATTTTTATGACAACAGCGAAAATAATATTATTATTACTTGGATCCCAATATAAATTATTAGAACTTTGTTTTATTAATTTTTGTTTTGTTAAATTCTTGAGCGCTATTTTTATATTTTTATAACTTATATTTCTTATTAATCTATTTTTTTTTATATCTAAAACTGAAACTGGTTCCGTAGCGTTATTTATAATCTTAAAAATAAATTTTTCTAACTTTGATTTATTCATATCTTTAGATTTTCACATCCATTCTATAAAAATAATTTTAAATAATTTTAAATAATTTAAAATTATTTTTTAGTAAAAAAAATATCTTTGTCCGACCAACTATTATTAATATAATTAAAAAACAAAAATATCGGTAAGCTAATAATATATATAATAAGCCCGAAAACAAGCGCTTGTTTAAAACAAAATTCACTTTTATCAAATAAACTAATTGTATTATATTTAAATATATTAATAATTATATTTTCTATTAAGACAAATATAATTATAAAAAACGAAAAAGTTGACAAATTAGCTTTAAAATAATATATCGTTAACAAGCTAACAGCCGAACAAATAATAATAAAAACAAAACAACTAATCCCAACAGGAATATTGAGCGCCATATCACACAAAATTCCAGCGAACAAACCGTAAATACAAGAAATTCCAATGTTTTTAAACATCGATATTGACAAGATAACAGCCAAAATAATAATCGGCAACGTATTATATATAAATTTAAACTTACAAGACGTTTGAATTATATAAGCCAATATTAGGCTAAATATAAATATAATATTTTCTAATAAATTTTTATATCTTTTAAAATTAATTTTTTTCACAAAACAAATTACTCCCATTTAGTTTTTCACGATTATATCAAATTTATTTTTTAATTTAAAAAATTTAAAACAAAAGATATAGATTGACAAACCTATATCTTTATTTTTATCGACTTAATTTTTTATTCTTCTTCTGGAATTATTAAGCCGTAGTCGCCTTGATTTCTTTTATAGACAATATTAACTTTTCCGGTTTGAGCGTTAATAAATATAAAGAAACTGTGGCCAACCATATTCATCTGTAATATCGCTTCGTCAGGTAACATTGGCTTAGAAGTATATAATTTTTGTTTTACGATTTTATAGCTCTCTTCTTTATTGTTTTTATCTTCTTGACTATTAAAATCTGCTTCATCGAATTTCGGAACAAAATTATTCGAATGAAGTCTTTTTTCTAATCTAGTTTTATTTTTAATAATTTGTTTTACGATAGCGTCAACAGCAGCCTCAAGCGAATCAAACATACTAGGCGCAGTTCTCTCACCACGGTAAACAACTCCGTTTGATTTAATCGTAACCTCAACTTTTTCTCTTTCGTCTTCTTTTTCTGTTGTTACGATTACGTCAGCCTTAACGTCTCTGTGGAAAAAACGATCTAGTTTAGAAAGTTTTTTTTCAACTCTTTGTTTAAAATCGTCTTCTATCTTAGCTCTTCTCGAAGTAATATTTATAATCATATTAATACACCATCCTTAATATAAAAAATATAAAAAATTATTTTGAGTGCTCCACTTTTTTTATTATTTCGATTGTTTTTATAATAACGTCTGTTACAGGTCTATCTTGATCGTCAGTTGGTTGAACAGATATATTATCTAAAACTTCAAAGCCATCTACTACACGTCCAAAAACAGTATAGTCTCCGTCCAAGTAATGTGCTCCTTCTTTATTAGAAACGATATAAAATTGACTTCCGTTTGAATCTGGAAGCGACGAGTGAGCCATCGCTAGAGCTCCATAGTCGTGACTTACTTGATCCGAAATTTCGTATTCGAAAGTTCCTCCCCAAATACTCTCTCCACCCATTCCTGTTCCTGTTGGGTCGCCGCCTTGTATCATAAAATCTTTTATAACGCGATGGAATATAAGTCCATCGTAGTATTTATTTTTTGAATGTGTAATAAAATTTTCGACCGCCTTTGGAGCGACCTGCGGATAAAACTCAACAGTCATATCACCTAAACTTGTCTTTATAACGGCAACTTCACTTTTAGTTTGAAAATTAGCACAACCAGGCAAACCAGCCATAAATATAAAACCTCCTAATAAAATTAACATTGTTTTTCTTATATTTTTTTTAAAAAACTTGCTCATCTAAAAAGCCAACCTTTCATCTATTTTTTTAGACAATTTTAAATAATTTAATAATAATTATAATATTATCATAATTTTTATTTTCTGTCAAGCTTTTTTATAAAAAAAATCACGATAGTTTTATAAAAAAATTAAAAATCGTAGCTCTTTAAAATTCAATATAAAACTTTTAAAAAAGCCTATTAGAAATTAATTTAAATTTAATTTTTCTAATAAGCTTTTTGTATTTTTATTTTCTCAGCACCCAGCTATTTATTCTCTACCCCAAACGCCATAATCTATAAATAATTTCTTTCCGCCGCCGACATCTTGTTTTAGATAAGTATTAACTGGATATTTTTTATTAAACCCGAATTGATATTCTTGACCCGTTCTACTATCTTTAGCTTGATATATATAATAACTAAATATAAAA